>NZ_JBFAWG010000005.1:52748-299845 GCF_040680215.1 Streptomyces sp. NPDC052107 | reverse complement strand
GAGGTTGCTGAACTGCTGCCCCGTTTCATGTTCTCCACATCGACCGAGGAGAACCGGCGCTCACGGCCGACCCACGTGAACGGGATCTTGCCGTCGAGAGCCCACTGGCGAAGCGTCATCGGGTGTATCCCGAGACGCTTCGCAGCCTTGGAGATACGCAGCAACTCCATGCACGCAACTATACATGCAACACTAAGGATTACTAACGAAGTTGGTGAGCCTTCGACGTAGAAGCCGAAGAACTCCAGCATCGCTCGCTCGCCCAGGTCCAGCGGATGGAACGGCAGCGGGTAGGGCTCCTCGTCCTCGAAGGGTGGACAGGGCTCCACGGGGTGCCGACCGTTCCAGTACGGCAGTTCGAAGGGAAGCCGTTCGCCGATGTCCTCGATGACGCCGATGTCCGGGGACAGGCTCAGCGAGCGGATGAGCCGGCCGTCGTCCCAGACGGCGAAGGCGAGCCAGTCGACGACGCTGTGCATCGCGTGGAGGTAGAGACGTCGGCCCCGGCCGGCGGCGACCAGGTGCTCGGGAAGTCGGGAGGGCCGGTCAAGCATGATCTCCCGGTCGCACACCAGGTCAAGGCCCGGTGCCGACAGCGCGCAGATGGTCCCTTCGGGCGGATGGAGCGCATCTGCCAGTTCCCACGGCTCCCCTTCGTCCATATGAACGCTCTGCCCTGAACGAACCCGGGCCACGAGTGCGGCAGCCCGGTCCCTGTCGCTTGTCGGCGCGTCCTGGAGCAGGCCGGCGACTGCCTTATCCGCGTAGGCCAGCACCGCGGTCTTCGCTCCCATGCCACCGTCCCTCGTCCGTCCTGTGGAGCCCTGCCGGGAGGCTGACGACCGCATCTGACAAGCAGGATCAACGGAGGGCGGCGGGCGTCCGGAAACAATCAAGAGCCCTGTCTCGCTGATGCGAAACAGGGCTCTGACCTGCGACTACGAAGTAGGCTTCGTGTCGGGACGACAGGATTTGAACCTGCGACCCCTTGACCCCCAGTCAAGTGCGCTACCAAGCTGCGCCACGTCCCGATGCACTCACTCGCGGTGACCCGCGTGATCGCGCGAACAGCACTTTACCCCACCTTCGGGGGTGGGCCGAAGAGGGCCCGGGGTGAGCCGGGGACAATCGGTTGTATGACGAACGCGGGCGCATCGGATGCCAGGGACCGGGACCCGGAGGGGCGGGCACGCAACGCGCGGCCCCGGGACGGGCTGGGCCGGCCGCTGCCCTACGCCACGGAGGGTGTCGCCCGGCAGCCGGAAGGTGTCGTGCGGCAGCCGCAGGAGACGGTCGTCGAGGCGCAGGCGCTGCTGGACGCCGGCAAGCCGTTCCACGCGCACGAGGTGTTCGAGGACGCCTGGAAGTCGGGGCCCGAGGAGGAGCGCACGCTGTGGCGGGGGCTGGCCCAGCTGGCGGTGGGCCTCACACACGCGGCACGCGGGAACACCGTCGGCGGCGCCAGGCTGCTGCGGCGGGGCGCGGGGGCGCTCGGGGATTGGGAGACGGAGCAGGGCGAGGACCGGCCGTACGGCATCGATCTCGCCGGCCTCACCCGGTGGGCACGGGAGCTGGCGGGGAGAGTGGACAGCGGCGACGGGCCCGTGGACGCGGCGGACGAGGCGCCCAGGCTCCGGTCCTGACGGGTTCGTGCGCTGTCGCAGGGTGTGTGGACGCGGTGCACCCGCTGTCAGTGGCATGCGGCAGACTCGGGGCGTGCGAAAGATTCATGTCATCGGTATCGGCGCGGGCGACCCCGACCAGCTGACCCTGCAGGCGGTCAAGGCGCTGCGGAGCACGGACGTGTTCTTCCTGCTCGACAAGGGCGAGGTGAAGGACGATCTCACTCAGCTCCGCCGGGACATGCTGGACGCGCATCTGCCCGAGGGCTCGTACCGGGTGGTGGAGGCCCGCGACCCGGAGCGGGACCGGAAGGCGGGCGGGTCGGCGTACTCGCCGGCGGTGGAGGACTGGCGCAGCGCCCGCGCCGGGATCTACGAGCGGCTGATCGCCGAGGAACTGGACGAGGACGGCACCGGCGCCTTCCTGGTGTGGGGCGATCCGGCGTTGTACGACAGCACGCTCGGGATTCTGGAGGAGGTGCTGGAGCGCGGCGCGGTCGCGTTCGAGTACGACGTGATCCCCGGCATCAGCAGTGTCTCCGCCCTGGTCGCCCGGCACCGCACGGGCCTGAACCGGGTGGCCCGTCCGGTGCAGATCACCACCGGGCGGCGGCTGGCCGAGGCGTTCCCGGAGGGCGTGGACGACGTGGTGGTGATGCTGGACGCCCATCAGGCCTTCCGGCAGTACGCCGACGACGACATCGACATCTACTGGGGCGCGTACATCGGCACCCCGGACGAGCTCCTGGTCTCCGGCCCGATCGCCGAAGCCGGTCCACGCATCGAGCGGGTGCGGGCCGAGGCACGCGAGCGCAAGGGCTGGATCATGGACACGTATCTGCTGCGCAGAAACCCCGGGGACCGGTAGGGCCCCGAACGGGAGGGGCCGTGCCGATATGCGGCTGCGCCGCGCCGGCACGAATCAACCACCACGACGCCGCAGACGAACGACGGCCCATCACGTCGCTTCCTGCGAAGCGCTGAGACCGAGCCACTCCAGTACGCCCGCCACATCCGACACCGCCGCCACGCCCTGCGGGAGCGGGGGGCGCCTCGTCACGATGACGGGCAGGCCGAGTTCCCGCGCCGCCGTGAGCTTCGCGGCCGTGGCCTCGCCGCCGCTGTCCTTGGTCACCAGCACCTCGATGCGGCGATTGCGCAGCAGCTCCGTCTCGTCGGCGACGGTGAACGGGCCGCGCGCGAGGACCAGTTCGGTGTCCGGCGGCATGGGCGGCTCGGGTGGGTCGACGGACCGCACGACGAAGTGCAGATCCGTCAGGTGGGCGAACGCGGACAGGCCCAGCCGTCCGGTGCTGAGGAAGACCCGGCGGCCGAGGCCGGGCAGCGCCGCGGCGGCGCCGGCCAGGGACGGGACGTCGTACCAGCGGTCGCCGGGGCGCGGCCGCCAGCCGGGGCGGCGCAGGACGACGAAGGGAGCTTCCGTGGCCGCCGCCGCGTTGGCCGCGTTGGCCGTGATCGTCCCGGCGAAGGGGTGGGTGGCGTCGACCAGGGCGTCGACGTGGTGCGTGCGCAGCCAGTCGGCCAGGCCCTCCGCACCGCCGAAGCCGCCGATCCGCACCTCTCCCGCCACCGATCCCGGCCGCGCGACGCGGCCGGCCAGGGACGTGGTCACCCGGACGCCGGTCCGGGCGGCGAGGTCGGCGGCGAGGCGGCGGGCCTCGGTGGTGCCGCCGAGGATCAGGACGTGCGCGGGCATAGGGGTGAGCGTACGAGGTCGTACGGGACGGTCCGCCGTGCGGGTCGCTACCGTCGAGCCATGCAATCCGTGCAGTCCGTGCGTGCCGTGCTGATCGACATCGACGGTGTCCTCACCGTCTCCTGGAAGCCGCTGCCGGGTGCGGTGGAGGCCCTGCGCGCGATCCGCGCGGCGGGGCTCGGCGTGGCTCTGGTGACCAACACGACGTCCCGTACCCGGGCGTCGATCGCCGAGACGCTGAGCGGCGCCGGTTTCGACGTGTGTGCCGAGGACGTCCTCACCGCGCCCTCCGTCACCGCCGCCCACCTGGCCGCGCACTTCCCCGGCGCCCGCTGCGCGCTGCTCAACAGCGGGGACATCGCGGAGGACCTCGGCGATGTCACCCTGGTGGACGAAGATCCCGAGGTGGTCGTGTTCGGCGGTGCCGGGCCGGAGTTCGACTACGCGGCGCTCAACCGGGCGTTCGGGTTTCTCCAGCGGGGTGCGCGGCTGGTCGCCATGCACCGGAACCTGTACTGGCGGACCGACGCCGGGCTGCGGCTGGACTCCGGTGCCTTTCTGCCCGGGCTGGAGAAGGCCGCGCACACAGAGGCGGAGGTGACGGGCAAGCCGTCCCGGGCGTTCTTCGAGGCGGCGCTGGCCCGGCTGACGGTGGACGCCGGGCAGGCGCTGATGGTGGGCGACGACGTGGAGTCGGACGTGCTCGCGGCGCAACGGGCCGGGCTCACCGGGGTGCTGGTGCGGACCGGGAAGTTCCAGCAGGAGACCCTGGACGGCGCGAGCGGCACCCCGGACCACATCCTGGACTCCTTCGCGGACCTCCCGGCGTTGCTGGGGCTCGACCGGGGCACCGGGAGCTAGCGCAGGAGCAGTTGTACTCCGCCCACGATCGTCGCCGCGATCACGAGGTGTTCGAAGAGTCGCTGGTTGATCCTGTTCACAGCCCACTTGCCGAACAACGCACCGGGCACGACGAACACCGCGAGTGCCGCGTCAAGGAGCAGCGAACGACCGTCGATCAGGCCGAGCCCCGCGCTGAACGGCACCTTCGAGACGTTCACGATGAGGAAGAAGAACGCCGAGGTGCCGAGGAAGCCGAGCTTGCGGAAGCCCGCCGACAGCAGGTACATCGACATCACCGGCCCGCCCGCATTGGCGACCATCGTGGTGAACCCGCCGAGCACGCCGTACGAGCGGGCCTTGGCGCGGCCGGCGCGCGAGGTGACCGGGTCCGGTGCCTCCCCGGCGACCGCCGTACGCCGCCGCCACATCGTCACCCCCGCCATCAGCAGCAGGATCGCGCCGATCGAGGTCCGTACGACCCCGTCGTCGGCCCACACCAGGAACAGCGTGCCGACCACCACCCCGGCCGCGACGGCCGGGAACAGCCGCCACAGGGTGGGCCAGTGGGCGTGCCGCCGGTAGGTGAGGACGGCGAGCACGTCACCGACGATCAGGACGGGCAGCAGGATCCCGGTGGAGGCGCGGGCGGGCAGCACCGCGGCGAAGATCGCGAGGCTGACCGTGTTGGCGCCGCTCACCGCGGTCTTCGAGAAGCCGACGAGCAGGGCCGCGAAGGCGAGCGCCGCGAACCCCCAGCCGGACATGTGCCAGAGCGTCATCGTGTTCATGCGGGGACCGATGCTATGTCCGGACAAGTGTCCGGCGTAAGGACCGTCTCGCCTGGTGGCCCCTGCCGCGACCTCTTCCGCCCGCTATGACCGTTCCGCGTACTGCGCCCGCAGCTCCCGCTTGAGCACCTTCATACTGGGCCCGAGCGGCATCGCGTCCGTGAACTCCACGCGCCGCGGGTACTTGTGCCGGCCGAGGTGCTCCTTCGACCACTCGGTGATGCCGGCGGCGTCGGGCGCGGTGCCCGGTGCCGGTACGACGACGGCGCAGACCTCCTCGCCGTGCAGCTCGTCGGGCAGACCGATGACCGCGACCTGGGCGATGCCGGGGTGACGCATCAGCACCTCCTCGACCTCCCTCGGGTACACGTTGTAGCCGCCGCGGATGATGACGTCCTTCTTGCGGTCGACGATCCGCAGGAAGCCGCCGCCGTCCTTGGTGCCGAGGTCGCCGGTGCGGAACCAGCCGTCGACCACGGCCTCGGCAGTGGCCTCGGGCCGGCCGAGATAGCCGGAGAAGACGTTGTGGCCGCGGATGACCACCTCGCCCAGCTCGCCGGGCGGCAGCAGCTCGATGCGGCCCTCCACCTCGGCGCGGGCGATCTCCACGTCGACGCCCCACAGCGGGTGGCCGATGGTGCCGGCCTTCGTGCCGAACAGCGGCTGGTTGACGGTGGCCGTCGGCGAGGTCTCCGACAGCCCGTACCCCTCGTAGATCTTCGCCCCGAACGCCTCCTCGAACCGCTCCAGTACCGCGACCGGAAGCGAGGCCCCGCCGGAGACGCACACGCGCAGGGCGGGCAGCGCGTCGGCGTCCGGGGCCGCCGCCGCGAGGGCGACGAACATGGTCGGCACGCCGTGGAAGGTGTTCACGCCCTCCTTCACCATCAGCTCGATGGCGCGGGCCGCGTCGAAACGGGGCAGCAGCACGAGCGTGGCGCCCGCCCGCCAGGTGGAGTTGAGCGACACCGTCTGGCCGAAGGCGTGGAACAGCGGCAGCGCGCCGAGGGCGATGTCGTCGGCGCGGATGTCGTTGGCGTCGAAGGCGTTGACGGTCGCGTTCATCACGATGTTGAAGTGGCTGAGCACGGCGCCCTTCGGGACGCCGGTCGTGCCGCTCGTGTAGAAGATCACCGCCGGGTCGTCGGCGGTCCGGGTGACGTACGCCGGCAGCGGTTCGGCGGCGGCGGCGAGCTTGTCGAGCTCCTCGCCGAGCACGACCACTCGGACGCCGGTGGCCTCGGCGGCGGCCCGGCCGGTCGCCGCCTGGGCCGGGTGCACGAGCAGCAGCGTCGCCCCGCTGTCCCCGAGCACGTGCTCGACCTCGCCGGACGACAGCAGCAGATGCACGGGGACGACGACTCCGCCCGCCGCGGCGATCGCGAAGTAGGCGACCGGGAACTCGGCGGTGTTGGGGGCCATCAACGCCACTCGGTCGCCCGGCCGGACACCGAGCCCGGTGAGCGCTCCCGCCCGGGCCAGCGCCTTCCGCCACACCTGGGCGAACGTGAGCCGCAGGTCCCCTTCGACGAGCGCGGTCTTGTCAGGGCGGCGCCTGGCGTTCTCGGCGAGAATGGCGGCGACGGACAGGGTTGCCATGGAGTGCTGCTCCGTTTCCTTGCTGCGGCTCGACTGACCAGATCCCCCGTCGGAAAAGCGCTAGTGCCTCTCGACCAGCACCGCGCTCCCCTGCCCCACGCCCACGCACATGGTCGCGAGTCCCCGCTCGGCGCCCGTGCGCCGCATCCGGTGCAGCAGCGTCGTCAGGATGCGGGCGCCCGAGCAGCCAAGGGGATGGCCGAGGGCGATGGCCCCGCCGGTGGGGTTGACCAGGTCGGGGTCGATGCCCAGTTGGTCGACGCAGGCGAGGGCCTGGGCGGCGAACGCCTCGTTGAACTCGGCCTCCTGGAGGTCGGCGACGTCCCAGCCGACCCGGTCCAGTGCCTTGCGGGTGGCGGGGACCGGGCCGATGCCCATCACATCGGGGTGGACCCCGGCGGAGGCGCCCGCGACATAGCGGCCCAGGGACTCCAGGCCCAGCTCGTTCAGGGCTTCCTCGCTGACCAGGAGCAGCCCGGCCGCGCCGTCGTTCATCGGCGAGGCGTTGCCCGCGGTGATCGTCCCGCCCTGGCGGAAGACCGGCTTGAGGCGGGACAGCTTCTCCAGCGAGGTGTCCTCGCGGACGCACTCGTCCTGCTCGACCACGATGCCGTCCGGCCGCTCCACGGGCAGGAGTTCATCGTCGAAGTGCCCGTTCTTTCGTGCGGCGGCGGCGAGTTGGTGGCTGCGCAGGGCGAACTCGTCCTGGCGTGCGCGGGAGACGCCGTACCGCTCGGCGACCTCCTCGGCGGTCTCGCCCATGGACAGCAGGCCGTGCAGGTCCTTCATCGCCGGGTTGACCAGGCGCCAGCCCAGGCGGGTGTCGTAGGTCTCGATGCGCTGCGGCAGGGCCTCGTCGGGGCGGGGCAGCACGAACGGGGCGCGGCTCATGGACTCGGAGCCGCCCGCGATCACGATGTCGGCCTCGCCGGCGGCGATGGTGCGGGCGGCGGCGGTGACGGCTTCGAGGCCGGAGGCGCACAGCCGGTTGACGGTGGCGCCGGGCACGGTCTCGGGCAGCCCGGCGAGCAGGGCTGCCATGCGGGCCACGTTGCGGTTGTCCTCGCCGGCCTGGTTGGCCGCGCCCCAGTAGACGTCGTCGATCCGGGCCGGGTCGAGGGCGGGTACGTCGGCCACCACGTGGCGGATCACGGTCGCCGCCAGGTCGTCGGGGCGGACGGAGGAGAGGGCTCCACGCAGCTTGCCGATGGGGGTGCGGCGGGCGGCCGCGAAGTGGACGGGACGCACGGCTTCGACTCCTGACCTACGACCGATCGACGGCACTGTCGATCAGCGGACCACACGGGAACACTAAATTAGCACTGCTAGTTTTAGACTATAGACCTCCGACCGGCCCGCTGGGAAGATCCCCCCGGAGCTTCACCGACGCACCGGAGGAGACATGCACCACGTTCGCGAGCACACCCTCGACGGCACCCACGGCCCGGTCGCCGTACGCGAGTGGCCGCACCCCGCGCCGAGGTACCTGGCCCTGGTGGTGCACGGATACGGCGAGCACGCGGGCCGGTACGACGAGCTCGCCGCCGTACTGACCGGGCACGGGGCGGCCGTGTACGGGCCCGACCACATGGGCCACGGCAGGTCGGCCGGGGAGCGGGTGCTGATCGAGGACTTCGAGGACGTGGTCACCGATGTGCACGCGGTGGCGGACCTCGCCCGGGCGGCGCACCCCGGCCTGCCGCTCGTCCTGGTCGGCCACTCCATGGGCGGACTGATCGCGGCCCGCTACGCCCAGCGGTACGGCGCCGAGCTGAGTGCGCTGATCCTGTCCGGGCCGGTGATCGGCGCCTGGGAGCTGCCCGGGCGGCTGCTGGCCCTGCCGGAGATCCCGGACATCCCGGTGAGCCCGGCCGCGCTCTCCCGGGACCCGGCCGTCGGCGCCGCCTACGCGGCCGATCCGCTGGTGTGGCACGGGCCGATGAAGCGGCCGACGGTGGAGGCGTTCGCGCGGACCCTGCAGGCCGTCGACCGGTCCTGTGACATCGGCCCGCTGCCGCTGCTGTGGCTGCACGGGGACGACGACCGGCTCGTGCCGCTGCCCGGCAGCCGCATCGGCGTGGAGCGGCTGGCCGGTTCCCGGCCGACCGAGCGGATCTTCGCCGGGGCGCGGCACGAGGTGTTCCACGAGACGGACAAGAAGGAGGTCTTCGCCGAGGTGATCCGCTTCCTGGACCGGTCGCTGCCCCGCTGATCAGGCCTGTTTGCTCCCCCGAGCGCTGGGCACCCGCCCCTTCGAAAAGGACCGCACACACCCGACGAAAGGGGACGGACGCACCATGACGGTGATGAAGAGCACGCTGCCCGAGGAGGCACTCGGCGTCACCGGGACCGCCCTGCAGGAGACCCTCGTGGACCTGCTCGGGCTGTCGCTGATCGGGAAGCAGGCGCACTGGAACATCGTGGGCCCGCGGTTCCGGTCGATCCACCTCCAGCTCGACGAGGTGGTGGCGACGGCCCGCGCCCACTCCGACACGGTCGCCGAGCGCGCCGCCGCCCTGGGCGTGCCCCCGGACGGCCGGCCCGAGACCGTCGCCGCGACCTTCGCGCTGCTCGGCACCAAGGACGGCCGGCTGAGCGAAACCGAGGTCGTGGAGCTGATGGTGTCGGCGCTGGAAGGGGCCGTCGGCCGGTTGCGTGAGCGTATCGCCGCCACGGAGAGGCCCGACCCGGTCACCCAGGACCTCCTGATCTCCGTCACCGCCGACCTGGAGAAGCAGCGCTGGATGTTCGAGGCCGAGAACCACCCGCGCGAGACCGCCTCCAGCTAGCACGACACCCCCGCACGGAAGGGGAGACCCATGGCCGACTTCCTCGAAACCGAAGCGCTGTGGGAGGACTTCCACCGCGTGGTGAACATGACCTCGGCGGAACTCGCGGCCTGGCTGCGGGTCCGGGACGCCGACGAGGACACCGAGCCGCTGCCCGAAGAGGCGGGCACGGAGACCGGACAGCATGTCCTCGCCATCCTCCAGAAGCGCCGCACCGACCTCACCGACGACGACATCCGCGTGATGCACAAGGTTGTCGACACGGTCGGAGATCTGGTCGACATGGAGGACGAGCCGGAGCCGGAGAGGGCCCCGGAGGACACCCGCCGCCGGCACCGGCTGATGACACTGGGCCACGACCCGCTCAAGCCGTAGCCATGAACCGCGACGAGAAGGTCCTGCGCGAGCTGCTGTCCGCCTACGGGGAGACGCCGAGGAAGCGGGCATCAAGCTGAAGGACACCCCGCAGCCGCTGTACCGGCTGCTGGTGCTGGCCCTGCTGCTCAGCGCCCGGATCCGCGCCTCGGTCGCGGTGGCCGCCGCGCAGGCCCTGCACGAGGACCACCTGGACAGCCCGCGCCGCATGGCCGACGCGGACTGGCAGCAGCGGGTGGACGCGCTCGGCCGCGGCGGCTACCGGCGCTACGACGAGCGCACCGCCACCCAACTCGGCGACGGCGCCGAACTGTTGCTGGACCGCTGGTCCGGCGACCTGCGCCGGCTGCACGAGGAGGCGCACGGCGACACCGGGGAACTCAAGCGGCTGCTGCAGGAGGAGCCGGGGGTCGGTCCGGCCGGCGCCGACATCTTCCTGCGCGAGGCCCAGCGCGTCTGGCCCGAAGTGGCGCCCTACCTGGACGGCAAGGCGCTCTCCGGGGCACAGCGGCTCGGCCTGCCGAAGGACCCCGACAAGCTCACCGAGCTCGCCGGGAGGACCGAACCGGCCGTGCTGGCCGCCGCGTTGGTGCGGGCCGCACTCGACAAGGAGGTGGCCGAAGACTGTCTGCGCCGCGCGTCATGATCGTGTCAGACTGCTGCTCGCACCTCGGCGGGAGTGAAGGAGCAGCACGTGACGGGGACCGAGCCGGCCGCACAGCGCATCGACACCACACGGCCGCACCCGGCCAGGGTGTACGACTGGTTCCTCGGCGGCAAGGACAACTACCCCGTCGACGAGCGGCTCGGCCGCCAGATCGCCGCCGTGGACGGGGGCGGCGCGCCCCGGGCCGCGCGCGCCAACCGGGCGTTCATGCACCGGGCCACGCGCGCTCTCGCCGAGGACGGCATCCGCCAGTTCCTGGACATCGGCACCGGCATACCGACCGAGCCGAACCTGCACCAGATCGCCCAGTCGGTGGCGCCCGACGCGCGGGTGGTCTATGTCGACAACGACCCGATCGTGCTGGCCCACGCCGGCGCGCTGCTGCGCGGCACCCCCGAGGGCGTGACGGAGTATGTGCAGGCCGACGCCCGCGATCCGCGCGCCATCCTCGAAGAGGCCGCCCATGTCCTGGACTTCGGCCGTCCGGTGGCCCTGTCCCTGATCGCGCTGCTGCACTTCGTCGCCGACGAGGACGGCGCCCATGAGGTGGTGTCGACCCTGGTCGACGCGCTGGCGCCGGGCAGCTGCCTGGTGCTGTCGACGATGACGGCCGACTTCGAGCCGGAGAACGTGCAGAAGGGCATCGCCGCGTACGCCGCCGGCGGGGTGACCCTGGTCGCGCGTTCCCGCGACGAGGTGGCCGCCTTCTTCAAAGGCCTCGACCTGCTGGAGCCGGGCGTCGCACCGGTCGACGCCTGGCGCAGCGAACGTTCCCCGGAGGACGCGGGCCCGGTCTCGCTGTACGGCGCGGTGGGCCGCAAGCCCTGACGTGGCCGGACGGCGCGGTGGGCGTCAGTCCTGACTTCCTCGCCCGTCCGGGGACTCACCGGTGTCCCCGGCGGTCAAAGGCCGAGCACGCGGGAGATGGTCCGCAGTACGCCGTCGTCGTTGTTGGACGGGGCGAGGTGGCGGGCCCGGAGGACGACCCGGGGGTGGGCGTTGGCCATCGCGAAGGACCACTCGGCGGCGTCGAGCATCTCCAGGTCGTTGAGGTAGTCGCCGAAGACCATGGTCTGCGCCGGGGTGATGCCCAGCGCCCGCTGGAGAGCGCGCAGCGCGGTGCCCTTGTTGGCGGTGCGGTTCATGACGTCCACCCAGTGCTCACCGGAGACGACGACCTGGTGGGTGGCGGCGACCGACGCGAGGGCCGGGGCGGTGGAGTGCTCGGCGAACCCGAAGTCGAACAGCGCGACCTTGATCACGTCGTCCTCGACGGCGGTGACGTCCTCGACGATCCGGTGCTCGACGTAGTACTTGCGCACCTCCGCGAGGAACGCCTCGTCCGTCCGCTCGACGTACGCCGACCGCTTGCCGCACACCACGGCGCCGACGTCCACGCCGTCCGCGACCAGCCGTCGTACCGTGTGGGCCACCCCGGCCGCGACGGCCCTGTCCATCGTGTCGGAGCTCAGCTCCACGCCGTCGCGGACCACATATGTGCCGTTCTCCGCGATGAACACCATGCCCTCGGCGACCTCGGCGAACTGCCGGGCCAGCGTGGCGTACTGGCGGCCGCTCGCCGGGCTGAACAGCACGTCCCGTCGGCGCAGTTCGGCGAGCATCGGCCACAGACCGTCGGGGATCCGCTTGGCGTCGTCCAGCAGCGTGCCGTCCATGTCGGTGACGATCAGCCGGATGTCGGCGGGGCCCGCGGGCAGGCCGGGGACGGCGAGGAGGGGCGTGGGCGTGGCGGGCATGTGCTGCTTCCGGTCGGGGGGCGGCGTACCGGTCCAGTGTTCCTCATGCGCCGGAACGTCCCGGAACCGGTTCCTCGTACGCCGGAACGTCCCGAATTCGGTCCCTCCTGTACCGAAACGTCCCGGAGCCGCCCCGAACCGCCCACGGTGCGCGTTTTCCAGGACAGCGCGATCACCGGGCGGCACAATGACGGCGGAGAACCGAGAACCGGAGAAGGGCGGAGACGTGACCGAGGGCCACTCCCCGACGGCCGGACCGGAGAAGCTGAACACCTCCGTGGCGCACAACGCCCGTGTGTGGAACTACTGGATCGGCGGCAAGGACAACTACGAGGTCGACCGGCGGGTCGGTGACCATGTCGCCGGGATGTTCCCGGTGATCCGGGCGGTGGCCCGCGCGGACCGGGAGTTCCTGGCCCGGGCGGTGCGGTTCCTGGCCGCCGAGCGCGGGATGCGGCAGTACCTGGACATCGGCACCGGCCTGCCGACCGTCGAGAACACCCACGAGATCGCACAGCGGATCGCCCCGGAGTCACGGATCGTGTACGTCGACAACGACCCGATCGTGCTCGTGCACGCCCGCTCGCTGCTCACCAGCTCCCCGGAGGGCGTCACCGACTACATCGACGCCGATGTGCACGACCCGGACGGCATCCTGCAGCGCGCCGCCGAGACCCTGGACCTGGGCCGGCCTGTCGCGCTGATGATGCTCGGCATCCTGAACTTCGTCCTGGACACCGGCCAGGCCCGGGACGTCGTACGGCGGCTCATGGCGGCGCTGCCCTCGGGCAGCCACCTGGTCCTCACCCACCCGACCCACGACGCCGACGTGGGCGGCGAGGGCAACCGGGCCGCGATGGAGTTCTGGAACGCCAACGCCACTCCGCCGATCACCGCCCGCAGCGGCGCCGAGATCGCCGGCTTCCTCGACGGCCTGGAGGTGATCGAGCCCGGTCTGGTGCCCTGCTCGCAGTGGCGCGCGGAGGCGGCATCCGCCGCCGCGGTGCCGCAGTTCGGCGCCGTGGCCGTGAAACCCTGACGCCGGCACGGGCAGGTGGACCGACGCCGGACGGACGGACCGACGCCGAGGAGGACGTATGGCCGAGGAGAACGTATGACCACCCTTGCCGACCCCGTGCCGGGCGGGCGTCCGGAGGATCTGCGCCGGGTCGCGGGGCTCACGGCCGACCTCGCCGCGCGGGGCGTGCGCGGGATCGTCCTGGCCTATGTGGACACCGCGGGTGTCTGCCGGGTGAAGACGATCCCGACGGCGCGGCTGGAGGCCGCGGTGTGCTGGGGTGTCGGCATGTCCCCGGTGTTCGACACCTTCCTCGCCGACGACTCGATCGTCACCACCGACGTCCTCGGCTCCCCGGACGGTGACCTGCGGCTCTATCCGGACCTGGACCAGCTGGTGGAGCTGTCCGGGCAGCCCGGCTGGGCATGGGCGCCGGTGGACCGGATCACCCAGGAGGGAGAGCGGCACCCCGGCTGTGCCCGAACCTTTCTGCGCCGGATCGTCGCCGACGCCGCCGAACGGCACGGCCTCGCCTTCAAGGCGGCGATCGAGGTCGAGTGGGCGGTCGGGCTCGGCTCGGCACCGCCCGGGGAGTTCGTGCCGGCGGTGTCAGGACCGGCGTACGGCGCGATCCGGCAGGTCGAGCTGAGCGACTACTCCTCCGATCTGCTGGCCGCGTTCGACGCCCAGGGCGTGCCCGTCGACCAGTTGCATCCCGAGTACGCGGCCGGGCAGTTCGAGGTGTCGGTGGGCGCGCTGGATCCGGTGGCGGCGGCCGACCGCAGCGTGCTGGTCCGGCAGACGATCCGGGCGGTCGCACAGCGGCACGGCCTCAGGGTTTCGTTCTCGCCCGCGGTGTCCGCCGAGGGCGTCGGCAACGGCGGCCATGTCCACGTGTCCTGCTGGCGCGCGGGCGTGAACCTGCACGCGGGCGGGGAGCGCCGGTACGGCATGACGCCCGAGGCGGAGTCCTTCGCGGCCGGGATCCTGGCCCGCCTGCCCGCCCTGACGGCGGTCACCGCGCCGAGCCCCGCCAGCTATATGCGGCTCAAACCCTCCCAGTGGGCGGGGGTGTTCACCGCCTGGGGCCGGGAGACCCGCGAGACCGCGCTGCGGATGATCACCGGCTCGGCGGGCCGCCGGGACCAGGAGGCCAACCTGGAGGTGAAACCGGTCGACCTGGCCGCCAACCCCTATCTCGCCCTCGGCTGTGTCCTCGCCGCCGGCCTGGACGGGCTCGGCTCGTCCCTCGCCCTCCCCGAGGAGATCACCGGCGACCCGGCCCGGTACGGCCCGGACGAGGCGGCGGCTCTCGGCGTACGGCGGCTGCCGCAGTCGCTGCCGAGGGCCGTCGAGGAGTTCCGGGCGGACGAGGTGCTGCGGGCGGCGCTGGGCCCGGTCCTCGCGGACGCGGTGACCGCCGTACGGCTCGGGGAGGCGGCGGCCGTCCGGGGCCTGGACGACGCGCGGGTGGCGGCGGCCTACCGCTGGGTGTACTGACCATGGCCACGCCGGGACCGGTCCACGAGGCCCTCGCCGAGCTGGAGCTGGTGGACCACCACTGCCACGGCGCCGTGACGACCGACCTCGCGGCCGAGGAGTTCGCCTCGCTGCTGACCGAGGGCGAGCCCTGGCCCGGCGTCTCGCCCTTCGACACCCCCGCCGGCGTGGCCGTACGCCGGCACTGCGCGCCCCTGCTGGACCTGCCCCGGCACGCGCCGCCGGCCGAGTATGCGGCCCGCCGCGCGGAACTGGGCTGGCGGGAGGCCAACCGCCGCTTCCTGCGGGCCGCGGGAGCCGGGGTGTTCCTCGTGGACACCGGCTACGCCCCGCACCCGCTCACCTCGCCGGCCGAACTGGCGGAGGCCTCCGGCGCCGCCACCTTCGAGGTCGTACGCCTGGAGCAGGTGGCGGAGGCGGTGGCCGCGCGGGGCGTCGAGCCGGGCGAGTACGCGGCCCGCTTCCGTGCCGCCGCAGAGGAGGCCGTACGCCGGCCGGGCGTGGTGGCGGTGAAGTCGGTGGCCGCCTACCGCACCGGCTTCGCGCTGGACCCGGCGCGCCCGGCGGACGCCGAGGTGACCGGGGCCGCCCGGCACTGGCTCGCGGACGGCGGCCGGCTCACCGACCCGGTTCTGGTGCGGCATCTGATGTGGACCGCCGTGGACCTCGGCCTACCGCTGCAGTTGCACACCGGCTTCGGCGACGCCGACCTGCGGCTGCACCACGCCGACCCGGCGCTGCTGACCGACTGGCTGCGGCTGACGTCCGGCACGGTCCCGGTGCTGCTGCTGCACTGCTGGCCGTACCACCGGCAGGCCGCCTATCTCGCCGCGGTGTTCGAGCAGGTGTACCTGGACGTGGGCCTCGCCCTGCACCACACCGGCCCGGCCCGCTGCCGGGCGGTCCTTGAGGAGGCGCTGGAGATCACCCCGTTCCGCAAACTGCTGTACAGCTCCGACGCCTACGGGGTGGCCGAATTCCACCACCTCGGCGCCCTGTGTTTCCGGCAGGGGCTCGCCGATCTGCTCCAATCCCGCGTCGACGCCGACGAGTTGAGTCTGCCCGACGCCCTGCGGATCGCGTCCTGGACCGGCCGTGACAACGCCCTGCGCCTCTACGGACCGCCCGTATCCGACCCGGCCCGCGATCCCAGCGAGCGCCCCACCCGGAAAGTATGATCAAGCAATGTCTGACATGACCGAGACGACTCCCGGCTGGCTGTCCACGGACGAGCTGGAAATGGCCAGGGCCCGGATGCCGATCCTGTACGTCGAGGCCGTGCCCGTGCGCGTGGACGACAGCGGCGAAGTCACCAGCATCGGAGTGCTGCTGCGGATCGGCCCGGACGGGACGGTCAGCCGAACCCTGGTCTCCGGCCGCGTCCTGCACCACGAGCGGGTCCGCGACGCCCTGCTGCGCCACCTGGAGAAAGACCTCGGACCGGTGGCCCTCCCCCGTGTCCCCGCCTCCCTGCAGCCCTTCACGGTCGCGGAGTACTTCCCGACGGCGGGCATCACGCCGTACCACGACCCACGCCAGCACGCGGTGTCCCTCGCCTACATCGTCCCGGTCACCGGCGACTGCCGCCCCCGGCAGGACGCGCTGGACCTGGTCTGGTTCAGCCCGCAGGAGGCCGCCTCCGCGGCGGTGCAGAGCGAGATGCCGGGCGGGCACGGGGTGCTGCTGAAGCAGGCGCTCGCGCACGTGGGTCTGGCCTTCTGACGCCGGCGGCCGCCCGACCCGCCTGTCTATCAGGCCGGTCAGGCCGCCGACCAGGGGTTTCCTCGGCGTGTTCAGGTTGCTTTCAGGTTCGCGGCGGACCGTGGCAACAGCTGCACCAGAAGCCCCAAAACAATGGCAAAGAGGGCTGGGGAAACGCGAGTTGGGCGTGCGAGGGTGCGGGCCATGAGCACAGAGCACGTCCTGGACGACCGGCCCCGCGGTGACGTACGCGCGCGCATACGGGAGAGCGCGAACAAGGTGCCGGAGGTCACCGTCTACTTCTGGATCATCAAGGTCCTCACCACCGGCATGGGCGAGACCGCCTCCGACTTCCTCGCCCATCTGCTGGGCCCGATCCCGGCGGTCGGCCTCGGCGGCCTCGCGTTCGCGGCGTCGCTCGTGCTCCAGTTCGCCGTCCGCCGGTACGTGGCCTGGATCTACTGGACCGCGGTCGTCATGGTCAGTGTGTTCGGCACGATGGCCGCGGACGTGCTCCATGTCGGCCTCGGCGTCCCGTACACCCTGTCCACCCCGCTGTTCCTGATCGCCCTGACCGCCGTCTTCGCCCTGTGGTACGCGTCCGAGCGCACCCTGTCCATCCACTTCATCTGCACTCGGCGCCGCGAGTTCTTCTACTGGGCGGCCGTCCTCGCCACCTTCGCCCTGGGCACCGCCGCGGGCGACCTCACCGCGACGATCGGCCTCGGCTATCTGGGCTCGGTCGTCCTGTTCGCCGTGGCGATCTGCGTCCCGGCCGTCGCCCACCGCACCCGCCTGCTGGGCGCGGTGACCGCGTTCTGGACGGCGTACGTCATCACGCGCCCCCTCGGCGCCTCCCTCGCCGACTGGATGGCCCTGCCGGGCACCCGTGGCGGCCTCGGCTGGGGCCTGGGCCCGGTGACCCTGTCCTGGACGGTGGCCATTCTCGCGCTCGTCGGCTACCTCGCCGTGTCACGCCAGGACGTGCGCACCGTCTGAAGCCGCCCGCAGCACAGGAAACCGTCTGAAGCCGCCCGCCAGCACGGGCAAGGGCCTCGCCCGGCAGCGCCGGCGAGGCCCTTCACCTGCGGTACCGGCCGCCGTCATGCCGCCCGAGCAGGGTGCCGATGCCACAATCGAAGGTGACGCTGCCGTCCCGCGGGGACCGGCCTCGTGCCAGGAGGCCGGAACGGCGGGAGACGAGGCGGGAGGCCGGAATGGCGGGAGAGATGGCAGGGAGACAGCCCAGCCGACCGTACCTGCCCGACCTGCACATGCGTCTGCGGTCCGAGCTGGGCCGGATCGACGACCAGCTGCGCGCCCTGCTGTCCTCCATGGACCGGCTGCAGGGCCTGCTGGACGCGGTGGTGGCCATCAGCCGTGAGGTGGAACTGCCCGCGGTGCTGCACCGTATCGTGACGACCGCCATGGACCTGGTCGGCGCCCGCTACGGAGCCATGGGTGTGCTCGACGAGTCCGGGGAACGCCTGGAGCAGTTCATCGCGGTCGGTCTGTCCGAGCGGGAACGCGCTGCCCTGGCCGACGCCGGACTGCCGCGTGGTCTGGGTGTCCTGGGCCATCTGATCCGCTACCCCGACCCCCTGCGGATCGACGACATCCCGGGCCATCCCGCCTCCGCCGGATTCCCGGCCGGCCACCCGCGCCTGCGCTCCCTGCTCGGCGTCGCCATCACCGTGCGCAGCGAGATCTACGGCGACCTCTACCTCTCCGAGCGGCTCGACGGACAGCCCTTCGACGTGCACGACGAGAACGTCGTCGTCGCCCTGGCCAGCGCCGCCGGCATCGCGATCGAGAACGTCCGCCTGTTCGAACGGATCCGCGTGGGTGCCGAGCAGTTCCAGCGGCTTCTGCTGCCCACCCTGCCCGATCTGAGGCCGTTCACCGCCGCCGCCATCTACCGGCCCGCCGCCGAGCCCAGTCAGCTCGGCGGGGACTGGTACGACGCCATCCCCCTGCCCGACAACGTCGTGGCCGTCGTCATCGGCGACGTGGCCGGCCATGATCTTCAGGCCGCGGCCGCCATGGCCGCCACCCGCAACATGCTGCGCGCTCTCGTGTTCGACCAGAACAATCCGCCCGGCGCGGTCCTCTCCCGGCTCGACCGGACCCTGGAGGCGGTCGCGCACAATCGCATCACGACCACCACCCTGGCCCGCATCGAACCGGAGGGATCGGGCTGGCGACTGCACTGGAGCAGCGCAGGCCATGTCCCACCGTTGCTGATCACCCGCGAGCACCACGTGGTCTATCTGCTCGCCGAGCCCGGACTGCCGCTCGGCGTCGACACCGCGCAGCCCCGCCCGGACCACTCCCGCCTCCTGCCCCCGGAGGCCACCGTCGTCTTCTTCACCGACGGGCTGATCGAGCACCCCGACCACCCCGTCGACGAGAGTCTGAGCGAACTCGCCGGTCTCGCCGCGGTCCATGCATCCCTCCCGCTGGCGGAGTTCGTCCAGGCACTGGCCGATCAGCACCCCAGCGACGGTCACGACGACATGGCCATCCTCGCCCTGCGCACCCCGCCCGCCTGACCCCCGGGTCACCGCGCTCGTCGCCGCCCCGCGGGCCGGCGGGCCCGCCGTGGAGGATCCGGCGGGAGGGGCGGATGATGGGTTCGGATGACGGGTTCGGGCGATGTCGAAGCGGAGGTCGCCCCATGGCTGTCGCGCGGCATCAAGAACTCCGGCTCAGTGGTAGGGCCACGGCCGCCCTGGAGATCTGCGCCATCGCCGCGCTGTACTACGGCTCGGCCAGGCTGGGACTGCTCCAGCAGCTGGTGCGCGGCCAGGTCACTCCGCTGTGGCCGCCGAGCGGTATCGCGGTGGCGAGCCTGCTCCTGCGCGGCCCTCGGGTCTGGCCCGGAATCGCACTCGGCGCGTTCCTGGTCAACATCGCGCTGGGGCCGACGCTCCCGGCCGTGCTCGCCATCGCGGCGGGGAACACCGTCGCGCCCGTCTGCTCCTGCCTGCTGCTCCGCCGTACGGGGTTCCGTGCGGAACTGGACCGGCTGCGGGACGCGCTCGCGCTGATCTTTCTCGGCGCCTTCACCGGGATGCTGGTCAGCGCGACGACGGGCAGCGGGGCCCTGTTCCTCGCGGGCGCGCTGGCCCCCCGCGACTTCTGGCCGACATGGTCGGTCTGGTGGACCGGCGACGCGATGGGCGTCCTGGTGGTCACGCCGGTCCTGCTGGTCCTCCGCTCGGCACGCCCGCCGAAGTACGCGCGGCCCTCCCGATGGGCAGAGGCGCTGCTGCTTCTGGCGGCCACGGCCGTTGTGGGATTCCTCGTGACCAGTCACGTTCCGCTGCTGTTCGTCGGGTTCCCGCTGCTGATCTGGGCGGCCTTCCGTTTCCAGCTGGCCGGGGCCGCGCCCTGCGCGCTGGCCGTGTCGACCTTCGCTGTCATCGCGGGGGCCGAGAGATCAGGCCCGTTCGCCGCTCACGACCTGCTCACCAAGATGATCACCCTGCAGGCCTTCAACGGTTCCGCCGCGCTGACCGCGCTGCTGCTCTCGGCCGTCGTCAGCGAGCGGAACCAGGCCCAGTGGGAGATCGCGCGGGCCTGCGGGCAGCTCGCCACGATGGCGGCCAGGATCGCCACCGGCGACCGCCTCCCGACGCTTTCCGACGCGGAGGGCGAGAAGGAGGCCTACGCCCCCCACACACGGCAGACACGACGGCAGACACGACAAAGGTCGTCTCCTCATCACTGAGGAGACGACCTCCGACCGGCAGAAAAGCTGGTCGGGACGACAGGATTTGAACCTGCGACCCCTTGACCCCCAGTCAAGTGCGCTACCAAGCTGCGCCACGTCCCGGTGCCGTTTGACCTGGGGTTTCCCCGGTCGAAACGCGCAGGGAAACAATACCGCACTCCGCTCGGTGATCGCGCACCCGTTTTCCGGTTGACCTCAAGTTTGGTAGAGGTCGAACGATCGTCGGCACGACGATCGCAACGGGCGAGAACCGCACGTCCGGGTACGACGACCTGCCCGGCCCGATGATTCTGATGACGGGCGACGAGAAGCACGGCCCGGCGGCCGCCTCCACCCTCGCCCTGCTGTGGCTGCTCTACGACCGGGTGCTCCGGGTGACGCCGCAGCGGCGGGACGATCCGGCCCGCGACCGGTTCCTGGAGCAAGGGGCACGGGCCGACGGCGTACTACGCGGTGCTGGCCGCGAAGGGGTTCGTGCCGGTGGACGCACCGGGTCCTGGGCCTCGGCGTCGGCCGCGGCGAGCTGCGCCGCTGCGGCAGCATCGAGGAGCATGTGGCCGCGCACGGCCTGGACCCGGCGTCCTTGCGCGACCGAATCGGACGGTTCATGGCGCCCACCCACCGAGCCGGTTGAGCGCCGTACGCGACCGCAGTCTGCGCCCACCCGTGCCGCTGGGGGTACCCCCTCCGGGGGAGGCCTCGCAAGCGCGGGCAAGCGGCCCGACCCCCAGCCAGCACCAGCGCAGGGCACCTGCACACGCCCCTGCGCTCACCGCGCGGGCGCATCCGCTCGGACCAGGTCGCGTATCGCCGGGACCGCGAGCAGGGCCATGGCCACCGCCAGGCTCGTCGCGGCGGCGATCAGCAGGACGTGCCCGGCGCCGACCGCATCGGCCGCCGGACCCGCGAGGGCCTGGCCCACCGGCATCATGGCGAGGGATCCGGCCACGTCGTAGGCGTGGATGCGGTTGAGGACGTCCGGCGGGACCTGGGTCTGCACGCTGGTCGCCCACATCACGCCCCAGAACGACATCCCGGCTCCCGCCACGGCCGCTCCGATCGCCATCGCCGGCACACCGAGGCCCGCGCCGACGGCCGCGGGAAGGCCGAAGAAGGCGAACAGGGAGATCGCGCCGGCACGGAGCATGCGGCGGGGCCGCAGTCGCAGGGCGAGCAGGCCCCCGACCACCGTGCCCGCGCCGAGGGCGGAGTTGACCAGGCCATAGGCGCCCGGGCCGTGCTGCTGGACGATCTCCGTGGCCACGAGCGGGACGGTCGGCCCCCAGACCGCGATCATGTACAGGCACCAGACGGCGATCACGGCCCACAGCCAGGTACGGGACCGGAACTCCCGCCAGCCCTGGACCAGATCGGCCCGGAAGGCACGCATCCCCCGGCCGGTGGCGGCACTGCTGCCCTCGGGGAGCGGGGGCAGCCGGAGCAGCAGCAGGCACAGGGCGCTCGTCGCGTAGGTCGCGGCGTGCGCGGCGAACACCGCGCCGGGCGAGGCGAAGCCGACCAGGAGACCGGCAACGGCCGGGCCGGCGAGCTGGGCGGCGGACTCGGCGATGCGGATCGCGCCGTTGGCGCCCTGGATGTCGGTGGCCAGCCGGGGCACCGTACTGGCCACGCCCGGCTGGAAGACCGCACCCGCCACGCCGTTGACGAAGCCGATCGCGCAGATCTGCCACAGCACCACATGCCCGGCGAAGAACAGCCCGGCGGCGAGGGACTGGGTGACGAGCCGGACGAGGTCGGCGCCGATCATCAGCCTGCGGGTGCTGAACCGGTCGGCGATGACCCCGCCGAAGACGACGAGACCGGCGAACGCCGCCGCAGTCGAGGCCATGGCGAGACCGACCGCGCCCGCGCCGTACCCGTGCTCCAGCAGGCCGGCGGCGAGCGCCACGGGCAGCATGGTGTCGCCGAGCCGGGCGACGGCCCTGGCCACGAAGAACAGGGCGAAGTCCCGTGACCAGACGGCCCGCCCGCCGGTCTCGGCCCTGCCCGCCCCGCGCGTGCCGACGTCGCGCCGTGAGTCCGTTCCCGTCATCGCGGATGCTCCCTCCCCGCCGCCCCCTGCGCTGCCGCGCCCGTCTGCACCGCGCGGGATCATGCCACGCCCGGCTCGCGCACACGGGGTATTTTCACTCCCCGGGCGGCAGCCCCAACTCGGGGTGGGCGTCGAGGAGTCCGGGCGGTGCTGCCTGTCGCCAGGAGTCGGCGAGGATGTCGCGCAGCTCGTCCTCGTCCTCCAGTGCGGCGAGTCTCGCTCTGACCCAGGCGAACTGGGCCTCGTGGTCGGCGATCCAGAACTTCCCCGGCTCGGCCAGCACCAGTTCGTCGCGCTCCTCCTTGGGGCAGCGCACGGCGATGGACGTCTCGTCCTCGGGCAGGGTCGCGAACATCTTCCCGGCCACCCGGAACGTGGGCATGCTCCAGGCGATCTTCTCCGTGGTGTCCGGCAGGGACAGGGCGATACGGCGTACGTCTTCGGCATCCGGCATGCAACGCACCGTAGCTCCTGCCACTGACAGTCACCCCGCCGGCGGTTCCAGCCGCTTGTAGTACAGGGTCGTCGGGCGCAGCTCGCCGCCGGGACTCTCCGCGTAGTCGGGGATGACGCCGGCCCGGGTCCAGCCGGCCGAGCGGTAGAGGTGCTCGGCGGGGCTGCCGGTCTCGGTGTCGAGGTGGAGCAGGGTGATGCCGGCGGCTGCGGCGGCGTCCTCGGCGGTGGCGAGGAGGCGGCGGCCGAGCCCCTGCCCGCGCGCGGAGCGGTGCACCATCAGCTTCACCAGTTCCGCGCGGTGGCGGCTGTTCGGCTTGTCGGGGTGGACCAGGCTCACGGTTCCGGCCGGGCGGCCGGTGCTGTCGAGCGCCGCCCAGACGGCGAGCCGGCCCGCCGCGGTCGCCTCGGCCCGCTCCCACCACCACGCGGTGGCCTCCTCGCGGGTGAGCGCCGCGAGGAAGCCGACCGAGGCGCCACCGGCCACGGTGTCGGTCAGCAGGTCCGCCAACTCACCCGCCCGCTGCCGTAGTTGCGCGGCGTTCCAGCGCTCCACCCTCACGGCCGCACCACCGCCAGCACATACCGCGCCTCGACGGGGCCGGCGCACCGGAACCGGGTCCGGCCGAAGACGCGCATCCGCAGGCAGTCTCCGGGGTCCAGGTGGTGAACCTGCTCCCCGTCGGTCACCTCCAGGGTGCCGTCGAGCACCCACAGATGCTGTTCCAGACCGGTCACGGGCGGACGGTCGTAGGCGATGTCGGCACCCGGCACGAGCCGGCCCTCGACCAGTTCGCCGCGGAGCCCGGCGTGCGGCGGGGACACGGACCGCCGGACGAACCCCGAACCACGGTCCTGCCAGATCTGCTGGTCGGCGGCCCGGACCAGCGGCGCGGGTGCCGCCTCCACCTCGCTGAGCAGCTGGGACATGGTGCGGCCGTAGACATGGCAGAGCCGGTTCAGTACGGCGGCGGTGGGGCTGATCTCCGCACGTTCGGCGCGCGACAGGGTGGACCGGCTCACCCCGCTGCGCTCGGCCAGCTCCCCCAGGGACCAGCCGTGCTCGGCGCGCAGCTCGGCGAGGCGGGCGCCGAGCCGGACGTCGACTGGCTCCGGGGTCGATGCGACATCGTCCTGTTTCATATCAGGGATTCTATGCCATATATGAGACGAGTCCAGAGCTCCGGGGTTCTCTTCACTCCCGTCCGCCGAACGCCGCCAGCGTCCGCTCCAGCATCGGCAGCGCCCGCACCACCCGGCGGGAGCGGATCAGCAGGTCCCAGGCGGGCTCGAACTTCTTCCAGCCGCCCGCGTAGGCCAGGTGCCGCAGCCGCTCCTGCCGGCCCGGCTGGGCCGCCGAGCAGCGCCAGATGCTGGACCACCGGTAGAAGTCGCGATAGGCCCGCCAGTAGCCGTCCTCCAGCTGGCGCGGCGTCATGCCCTTGGGCCGGTAGACGACATGACGGGTGTCGTACAGGTCCCAGTCGCGGTGCGTGATGCGTCCCTCGGACTCCAGCTGCCTCCACAGCCCGGTCGACGGGTACGGCGTCATGATGTGGAAGGTCGCCGTCTCGATGCCCTGCTCGACGGCCCACTCCACGGTGCGCTCGAAGACGTCGGGGCCGTCCTGGTCGAGCCCGAAGACGAAGCTGGCGTTGGCCATCACCCCGGCGTCGTGCAGGCGTCGTACCGCGGCCGCGTAGTCGGTGCCGATGTTCTGGTTCTTGCGCCGTTCGGCGAGGTTGGCGTCGTTGACCGTCTCGAAGCCGACGAACAGGCTGCGCAGGCCCGCCTCCACCGCCCGCTCCAGCAGGCCGGGCTGGAGCACGGAGTTGACCGTGCCCGCCGCCTGCCACAGCCGGCCCATCCCCCGCATGCCGTCGAACAGGGCCTCGGCGAAGCGCCGGTTGCCCAGCAGGTGGTCGTCGAGGAAGTAGAGATGGCGGCCGGGGAGGCGGTCGATCTCGGCGAGGGCGTCGTCGACGGCCTGGGTGTAGAAGGACTTGCCGCCCTCGAAGAAGGCGTCCTTGTAGCAGAAGTCGCAGTGGTGGGGGCACCCGCGGGACACCACGATCGAGTTGGGCACGAGGTAGAGGTGCCGCTTGATCAGGTCGCGGCGCACCGGCGGCAGTCCGGCGAGGGTGCGCCGGGTGGAGTCGTAGCGGCGGGCCGGTACGCCGTCGCGGAAGTCCTTCAGGAACAGCGGCCAGGTGTCTTCACCGGGCCCGGTGAAGACGGTGTCGGCGTGGGCTGCGGCCTCCTCGGGCAGGGAGGTGACGTGCAGACCGCCCATGGCGACATGGACGCCGCGGGCCCGGAAGTGGTCGGCTATCTCGTAGCTGCGCCGGGCCGAGGTGATGTACGGCTGCACCACCAGGAGGTCGGGGGTGTCCAGGGCCGCCACGTCGATGCGCTCCACGTGTTCGTCGAGGAGCGTGACCTCGTCGTCCGGGTCGAGGTAGCCGGCCAGGGTGGCCAGGCCCAGCGGCGGGAACAGCGAGTACTTGATGGGCCTGAACAGCGGGCTGGTCGCTTCGGTCAGGGCCGGGAGGATCATCGTCACACGCATGACCTCCCAGACTGCGTGCGGCCGATGGCCGGTTCCCTACCCCCGGGCCGCTTCCCGCAGCGCGTCCAGCACCGGCCGGATCAGCGGGTGCCCCTCGGCGCCGCGCCGTACGGCGGCGAAGACGCGGCGGGTCGGGGCCACGCCGTCGACGGGGCGTACGACGACGCCGGTGAGGTCCATGCCGTTCAGCGCGGAGCGCGGTACGAGCGCCACGCCGGCATCGGCCGAG
The DNA here is from genome assembly GCF_040680215.1 of Streptomyces sp. NPDC052107. Taxonomy (NCBI): domain Bacteria; kingdom Bacillati; phylum Actinomycetota; class Actinomycetes; order Kitasatosporales; family Streptomycetaceae; genus Streptomyces; species Streptomyces sp. NPDC052107. The sequence goes on along the minus strand of NZ_JBFAWG010000005.1, from coordinate 274,429 downwards.
GCGAGCGCGACGACCGCGCGGAAGTCGTCGGAGGAGTGCTCCAGGCGGGGCTGGAAACCGGCGCTCTCGCAGGCCAGCACCACCACGTCGTGGCAGGGGTTGCCGGGGTACGGGCCGATCCAGGGGTCCTTGGCCAGCTCGGCGAGGGGCACCTCGGCGGCGTCCGCGAGGCGGTGGCCGACGGGTACGACCGCGTCGAACGGCTCGGCGTAGAGCGAGACGTGGGTGAGCCGGGGGTCGTCGGCGGGCGGGGCGCCCCGGTACTCGACGGCGACCGCCACGTCGACCTGCCGGTCCAGCACCATGGGCAGGCTCTCGTCGCCCTCGGCGTCCTGGACGCGGATGCGGATGCCGGGCGCGCAATGGGCGAGCCGGGCCACGGCCGGGGCCACGACCTGGGCGATGCCGGTCGCGAAGGCCGCCACGGTGACCGTGCCCGCCTCGCCCGAGCCGTAGGCGGCAAGTTCGGCCTCGGCCCGCTCCAGCTGGGCGAGGACCGCGTTGGTGTGGCTGAGCAGGATCTCGCCGGCCGGGGTGAGCCGTACGCCCTTGGCGCTGCGCTCGACCAGGCGGTGGCCGGTCTCCTGCTCCAGGGCCGTCAGCTGCTGGGACACGGCCGACGGGGTGAGATACAGCGCGGCGGCTGCCGCGGTGACCGTGCGGTGGTCGGCCACCGCACGGAGGATGTGGAGCCGCCGTGCCTCGATCATGCGGTCAATTATCGCAAGCCGTCGATGCCGGTCAGGCCCCCAGCTCGGCGCGGGCCGCGACGAAGGCGTCGACCGCGCGGTTGACGTCCTCGGTGGAGTGCGCGGCGGACAGCTGGACGCGGATGCGGGCCTGGCCCTGCGGGACGACCGGGTAGGAGAAGCCGACCACGTACACGCCCCGCTCCAGCAGCAGCTCGGCCATGCGGCCCGCCTTGGCCGCGTCGCCGATCATCACGGGGGCGATGGCGTGGTCGCCGGGGAGGATATCGAAGCCCTCGTCGGTCATCCGGCGGCGGAACAGCGCGGTGTTCTCTCCCAGCCGGACCCGCAGGTCGTCGGCGGACTCCAGCAGGTCGAGGACCTTCAGGGAGGCGGCGGCGATCACCGGCGCCAGGGTGTTGGAGAACAGGTACGGCCGCGAGCGCTGGCGCAGCAGGGCGACGATCTCGGTACGGGCGGCGACATAGCCGCCGGAGGCGCCGCCGAGGGCCTTGCCGAGGGTGCCGGTGATGATGTCGACGCGGTCCATGACGCCGTGCAGCTCGGGGGTGCCGCGGCCGGTCGGGCCGACGAAGCCGACTGCGTGCGAGTCGTCGACCATGACCATCGCGTCGTAGCGGTCGGCGAGGTCGCAGATCTCGCGCAGCGGGGCGACGTAGCCGTCCATGGAGAAGACGCCGTCGGTGACGATCAGCCGGCGCCGCGCGTCGGACGCCTCCTTCAGCTTCGCTTCCAGGTCGGCGAGGTCGCGGTTGGCATAGCGGTAGCGGCGGGCCTTGGACAGGCGAATGCCGTCGATGATGGAGGCGTGGTTGAGGGCGTCGGAGATCACCGCGTCCTCCTCGCCGAGCAGCGTCTCGAAGACACCGCCGTTGGCGTCGAAGCAGGAGGAGTACAGGATCGTGTCCTCCTGGCCGAGGAACGCCGAGAGCCGGGCCTCCAGCTCCTTGTGCACCTCCTGGGTGCCGCAGATGAAGCGGACGGAGGCCATGCCGTAGCCCCAGCGGTCGAGGGCCTCGTGGGCGGCGGCGATCACCTCGGGGTGGTCGGCGAGGCCGAGGTAGTTGTTGGCGCAGAAGTTGAGGACCTCGCCGGGGCGGCCGCCGGCGATGACGTTCACGGTCGCGGACTGCGGGGTGCCGATGATCCGCTCGGGCTTGTGCAGGCCGGCGGAACGGATCTCGTCGAGGGTGGCGCGCAGGTCGTCGCGGACGGTGTCGAACATGGGAAAGCTCCTGAAAGTGCTGGCGCGGCGGGTGATTGACGTCGCTTACGCGGTCCAGTCGAGGATGACCTTGCCGCCCTTGCCGCTCGCGGCGTCGGCAAAGGCCGCCTCGAAGTCGCGGTAGCCGTACCGGCCGGTGATCACGGGGGCGAGGTCCAGGCCGCCCTCCAGCAGCACGGACATCGCGTACCAGGTCTCGAACATCTCACGGCCGTAGATGCCCTTGATGGTGATCATCGAAGTGACGATCCGGGCCCAGTCGACCGGGAACTCCTGCGCCGGCAGGCCGAGCATGGCGATACGGCCGCCGTGCGTCATGTTGGCGATCATGTCCCGCATGGCCTCGGGACGGCCGGACATCTCCAGGCCGATGTCGAAGCCCTCGCGCAGGCCCAGCTCCCGCTGTCCGTCGGCGATGGTGGACTCGGCGACGTTCAGGGCGAGGCTCACACCGATCTTGCGGGCCAGGTCCAGGCGCTCCTCGCTGACGTCGGTGATGACGACGTTGCGGGCGCCCGCGTGCCGGGCCACGGCGGCGGCCATCAGGCCGATCGGGCCGGCGCCGGTGATCAGCACGTCCTCGCCGACCAGCGGGAAGGAGAGCGCGGTGTGCACGGCGTTGCCGAACGGGTCGAAGATCGCGGCGACGTCGAGGTCGACGGGGACCCGGTGCACCCAGACGTTGCTCGCGGGCAGGGCGACGTACTCGGCGAAGGCACCGTCCCGGCCGACGCCGAGACCGACGGTGGCCCGGCACAGATGGCGGCGGCCGGCCAGGCAGTTGCGGCACTTGCCGCACACCAGATGGCCCTCGCCGCTGACCCGGTCGCCGATGCGGATGTCGCTCACGTCCCGGCCGGTCTCGACGACCTGCCCGACGAATTCGTGCCCGAGCACGAGCGGGGTCCGGATCGCCTGCTGCGCCCAGCCGTCCCAGGCCCGGATGTGCAGGTCGGTGCCGCAGATACCGGTCCGCATGACCTTGATGAGTACGTCACCCGGCCCGATCTCGGGCTCCGGGACGTCCGTCAGCCAGAGCCCCGGCTCCGCCTTCTCCTTGACCAGCGCCTTCACGCGTGCGGCTCCTGTGGGTGAGGTCCCGGCCCGCGGGCAGACGTAAGAAGCCCGCACCGGGTCAGAGGGGTGAAATCACCCTGCAATCTGCCGTATGCGTGGGCCGCGGGTCCATCGAGCTTTTCTTAACCGCCGCCTCAGCTTTCCTTCACGCCCCAGGTACCGGCGGCGAAGGCACGCCCCGGCCGCTCACAGAGGCAGCCCGTCCTCGGCGCTCCGTTCGAGGCGTACGACGAGATCGGCGGCCAGCGCCTTGATGGTCTCCAGGCCCGATCGGCCCCAGACCCGGGGCTCGGTATCGGCCGCGCACACGGTGCCGAGCGCCATGCCGGAGCTGTCGATGAGCGGGGCGCCCAGATAGGAGCGCATGCCGTACTCGTCCACGACGGGGTTTCCGGCGAACCGCGGATAGTCGCGGACGTCCTCGAGCACCAGTGCCTTGCGGCGGACCACCACATGGGGGCAGAACCCGTGCTCGCGCGGCAGGACCCGGCCGAACTCCGGCCTGCTGCCGTCCTCCCTGAGCAGCGGCGCGACGGCGGGGACGCACAGGCCCGCGAAGAACTGGTGGCCCTCGCCGACGAAGTTGACCATGGCGTAGGGCGCGCCGGTGAGTCGGGCGAGATGGTCCGCGAAGGCGTCGAGCGCCGGGTCGGGACGGTCCGCCAGGCCGAGCAGGCGCAGTCGGTGCACGCGGGCAGGGGCCTCCTTGTCCTCGGGGGTGAGCAGCAGACCCCGGACCGGACGGGGCGGCTCGTAGGTCATGGCCGGGCTCCAGCGCTGTGGGCGTACCTCATAGGGGAACTCCGTGGACGGTAGTGCGGGATCACATGTGGGCGCCATGGCTCGGCGCTGTCGCCGGGGCGTGGGCGAGGAGGTGGCGTACGAGGGTGAGCAGGGTCTGCACGCCGGAGCTGGAGATCCGTGCGTCGCAGCGGACGACGGGGATCCCGGGGTCCAGGTCGATGGCGGCACGCACCTCCTCGGGGTCGTAGCGGTAACCGCCGTCGAACTCGTTGATGGCGACGATGAAACCGAGTCCGCGTTCCTCGAAGAAGTCCACGGCCGCGAAGCAGTCCTGGAGCCGGCGGGTGTCGGCGAGGATCACCGCGCCGAGCGCGCCCTCGGACAGCTCGTCCCACATGAACCAGAACCGCTCCTGCCCCGGAGTGCCGAACAGGTACAGCACATGGTCCGGATCGAGGGTGATCCGGCCGAAGTCCATGGCGACCGTCGTCTCCATCTTGTTCTCGACGCCGTCGAGACTGTCCGTGCCGACGCTGACCGTGGTGAGCAGCTCCTCCGTGCTGAGCGGGGCGATCTCGCTGACCGCGCCCACGAAGGTCGTCTTGCCGACTCCGAACCCGCCCGCCACCAGGATCTTCAGCGCGGTCGGGAACGGGTCAGAGCTGTCGTCGTAGTCCATCGAGCACTGCCTCCAGCAGAGACCGGTCAGTGGGTGTGTGGTGGAAAGCGGGGGGCTTGGTGGTCAGCGCCCCGCAGTCGACGAGGTCCGAGAGCAGCACCTTGGTGACCACCGCGGGCAGTTTCAGATGCGCGGCGACCTCGGCGACCGAGACGGGGGCCCGGCACAGGTCGAGCGCCTGGGCGTACTCGGGGCCGAGATAGCCGAGCGGGGTGACACCGGTGGCCATCACCTGCGACATCAGGTCCAGGGCGACGCTGGGCTCGGTGCGTCCGTTGCTGACCGTGAACGGGCGCACCAGCCGTCCGGCCGCGTCGTCCAGCCAGGGCCCGTCGCCGGCTGCGGCCACGCTCAAGGCCTCGTCGCCGTGGGTTCGACGGCGTGCTGCCGGGGGGCGGTCACCAGATAGGGGCGGACGCTCTTGACGAGCATCGCCATCTCGTAGCCGAGCACGGCGGCGTCGGCCTCCCGCCCCGCGAGCACGGCGAGACAGGTGCCGGAGCCGGCGGTGGTGACGAACAGCAGGGTCGAGTCGAGCTCGACGACGACCTGACGGACGTCCCCGCCGTCGCCGAACCGGACGCCCGCGCTGCGGCCGAGCGAGTACAGGCCGGAGGCCAGGGCCGCCATGTGGTCGGCACTGTCGACGTCGAGGCCGTGCACGGACTTCACCAGCCCGTCGCAGGACAGGAGCACCGCGCTGGTGGTGTGCGGTACGCGCTGGACGAGGCCGCTCAGCAGCCAGTCGAGATCGGATGCGTGGGCGGTCGGCGCATCGCTCGCCATGGTGGATCGACTCCTTGGGGTACGAAGGTCTGCGGGAGCGCTGGCGGTTGGGGGTGCGTGGTCGGAGGTGGGGGGTGGGTACGGTGCGGGCGTCAGCCGGCCGGGGCGCTCCCGTCGGGCCGGCCGGCGCCACGGGCACCGTCGGATGCGGGCGCGTGGGTGCGGCCCTGGGGTATGGGGGCGGGGTCTCTGTGGTCGGAGCCCATATGGTCTGAGTCCGTGTGGTCCAAGCCCATGCGATCCGAGCTCGTATGGTCTGAGCCCATGTGGGTGGACTGCACACGTGGTGGGTCGGTGAACGCCGCTGCGACGGACCCGAGGTGATGGGTCGTCATGGGGATGGCACGGGCTGCGTCGATGTGGGCGGACTCCATGTGGGCCGTGTCCATACGAGCGGAGTCCAGGCGGGCGGTGTCCAGACCGGCGGGCTCCTGGCTCTCCATGTGCTGCTGCGCCTCGGCGAGTCCGATCCCGCGCTGGAAGGCCGCCATCAGCCCCGGGTCGTGGCCCGGGACGGTGTCGCCGTCCTGGCGGGGTGCGGGACCGCCGCGCAGTTGGGGGACGATGTGCTCCTGGGCGCGGCGGCGGGGCAGTTGGGGCTTGTTCATGGTGCCGCGCACGCTGCCGGTGCGCGGCGTGGGCAGGATGCCCGCGTGCGCCTCGACCGCCGCCCGGTCCCCGGCGCCGATGCCGGGCGGGGCCTCGGCGGGGTTGGGCCGGTCGTGCCGGGCACCCCGCACGGGGAGCGGCGCGAGGCCGCCTCCGCTCTGCCCGCCGTCACCGCTCTCGGCACCGGGCCGTACGACCTCGCTCTCGGCGCCGCGCCGTCCGACCTCGCGCAGGGCGTGCCGCCGCCGTCCGGTCACCTGGGCCTGTCCGCCTCCGGTGCCGACCTCGCCTTCTAAGCCCACCGGCGCGCCTTCCCCGGCCACGGCCCGCGAGTCGGCCGGGGCATCGGCCTCCGGCCCGGTACCGCCGTGCGCAGGGCCGACACCCGCGGACCGCGGTCCCGGCACAGGCCCGGATACAGGTGCCGGCACAGATCCCGGCACCTTCCCCAGCGCGGACCCGTGCACTTGCCCGAGCCCCTGCCCCAGCACCCGGCCATGCCCACCGGTCTGGCCGTGAAGCCGTACCTGCGGCGAGGCACCGGTGTCCGCCGCATCCTGTGGCGGCCGGTGCACGCCCGCCCCGCCCGCCGCACCGGCGACCGCGCCGGACACCCCGGGTGCCGTACCCAACAACGCCTGCGGGACGACGAGTACGGCCTGCACACCGCCGTAGATGTTGGTCTGCAGCCGCACATGGATGCCGTGCCGCCTGGCGAGCTGGGAGACGACGTAGAGACCGATGCGGCCGTCGGCCAGCAGGCTGGCGACGTTGACCTGGTCGGGGTCGGCGAGCAGGGCGTTCATCCGGTTCTGTTCGCCGACCGGCATGCCGAGCCCGCGGTCCTCGACCTCCACGGCCAGCCCGGAGGTGACGAGGTTGGCGCGGAGCAGCACCTGGGTGTGCGGGGCGGAGAACACCGAGGCGTTCTCGATGAGTTCGGCGAGCAGATGGATGACGTCGGCGACGGCGTGGCCGCGCAGTTCGCCGTCGATCGGCGGCACCAGCTTGATCCGGGAGTACTGCTCGACCTCGGCGATGGCGGAGCGCAGCACCTCGGTCATGCTGACCGGGTTGCTCCACTGGCGCCGGGAGACGGCGCCGCCGAGCACGGCGAGGTTCTCGGCGTGCCGCCGGATGCGGGTGGCCAGGTGGTCGACGTGGAACAGGCCCTTGAGCAGGTCGGGATCCTCGATCTCGTTCTCCAGGTCGTCGAGGATCGAGATCTCCCGGTGCACGAGGGACTGGAGCCGGCGCGCGAGGTTGACGAAGACCTCCAGCTTCTGCTCGCTGCCCGCCTGGCTGGAGAGCTGGGCGGCGCGCACGACGGCGGTGACGGCACCGTCGTGCGCGCGGGCCAGGTCGGCGGCGAGCAGTTCGAAGTCGTCGGCGTCCTCGGGCGGCCGGCGGCGCGGTGCGCGCTGCGGCGAGGCCTCGCCCTGGCGCAGCGCGTCGACCAGGGTATGCAGGTCGGCCTCGCCGCGCGCGGCGGTACGGCGCAACGCGTCGACGCGGTCGGAGACCGAGCGGGCGGCCCGGTCGGCGGCCACGGCGGCGATCAGGATGCCGGCGACGGCCACGGTGACCGCTCCGCCGACCACGCCCCACAGGACGGGGCCGGTGCGCGCGCCGGTGGTGCGGATGCTGTACAGGACGGCGGCGGTGGCGCTGAGGGCGACCGCGAGCGGCGGCAGCACGGCGAGCCGCATGAGCTGGGGCCGTATGTGCGTCTCGGGCAGTGCCGGAGCGGGTCGGGCGACCGGTCGCCCGTGCCTGCCGCCCTCTCGGCGGTCGGCACGGGCGACCGGTGCTCGGAGGTGAGACATCTGCGTCCTCGTACTAGTCCGTCGGGCTGCCATCCGGCCACTGACGGTAGTCGCCTACCCCTCATGTGCGGGGGGCAGTTGACAAAGTCCCGCAGGATAGATCCCGCTCTGGTATGAGGTCTCGTACGACAGACCGATTACCCAGTCATGCACGGGAATTGGACTCGAAACACATCGATACGACTTGCGCAGAACCGATCACGACGCCGTGATCATCATCTGGACATTCCGCACGCCTGTCGACCCGGCCATCCACAGATCGGGCAGGCAAATTGTCACGCAGAGTATCCACTTTGGCCTTGACTGAGTCGTGTCAGGCAGGCCCTCCTTGCCGTCGGCGCGGCGTCACCTCTTGGCGGGCGGCTCCGCCACGAACGCGCCGACCGAGCGCCAGGTGCGCCGCAGCTCCCCGGACACGCCGCGCCACCACGCCTCCGCCGGGAGCTTGCCCGCCGGTTCGAAGGGCTCGCCCGGACGGGGCAGGGCCACCGCCTGGCCGGCCTCCTCGGCCGCCTCCTTCGTCCACTCGCCCGGCTCGGCCCAGGGGTGCGGGGCCAGGTTGAAGGTGCCCCAGTGGATCGGCAGCAGCGCGCCGTGCGGCGCACCTCCCTGCAGGTCGAGGTGGGCGCGCAGGCCCTCCTCGGGGGTCATGTGGATGTCGGGCCAGAACTCGCTGTACGCGCCGATCTGGATCATCGTGGCGTCGAAGGGCCCGTGGTCCGCGCCGATGTCCTTGAAGCCATCGAAATAGCCCGTGTCACCGCTGTGGTAGATCCGGTACTCCTCGCCGGCGACGACCCAGGACGCCCAGAGGGTGTGCTGGGTGTTGCGCAGGGCGCGGCCGCAGAAGTGGCGGGCCGGGGTGGCGGTGAGGGTGAGTCCGCCGATCCGGGTCGACTCGTGCCAGTCCAGCTCGCGCAGCCGGTCCGGGGAGACGCCCCAGTGCTCGAGGTGGGCGCCGACGCCGAGCGGCGCGGCGAACAGGGTGTCCGTGCCGGCCAGCGCCTTGATGGTGGGCAGGTCCAGGTGGTCGTAGTGGTCGTGCGAGATGACGACCACGTCGACCTCGCCGAGCGCGGCCAGCGGCAGCGGCACGGGGTGCAGCCGCTTGGGTCCGGCGAAGGGGAACGGGGAGCAGCGCTCGCCCCAGACGGGGTCGAACAGCACCCGGTGGCCGTCGATCTCCGCCAGGACGCTGGAGTGGCCCATCCAGGTCAGCCGCAGTCCGGTGGCGGGCGGCTTGGCCAGGTCGGCGAAGGCGGTGGGATGCACCGGGACGGTGCCCTTGGGGGCGCGCAGGGGCCGGGTGTCCTTGTCGAGGAACACCTTCGCGAGGTCCAGCGTGGAGCCGGAGGGCCGGGTGCGCGCCGTGCCGCCCGGGTTCTGGAAGACGCCGTCCTTGAAGTGGGGGGAGCGGCGGATGCGTGCCAGGCGCTCACCGCCCGGTTCCGCGCCGAAGGCCGCGGGCCGCAGGGCGCGGAGCCCGGAGCTCGAGGAACGCAGTCCGGTCACGGTACCTCCCGGTGAAGTGGGTGAGGCTCCCCATTATGGTCGGCGCCTCCGACAGCCCGGCCCGGCCGGGGTACCCCTGCGGGCCCGGGGGCACGCTACTGAACCTCCGTTCAGCACGTTGACAGGGGGCGGACCGGCTCCGGATACTGACTCACGATTCAGTAGAGACCTGTCCGGCGCCCTTCGCCGACCACCGTCCGCGGCCGCCTTGGAGGCACCATGTCCGACCTCCCCACCGAGCTGGTCCCGCTCCGCCCCGAACAGCAAGACGTCGTCGATCTCGCCCGGGCCTTCGCCCGCGAGGAGATCCGGCCACGCGCGCGTGCCGTGGACGAGGCGGACGTGGAGACCCCCTGGGATCTGTGGCGAAAGGCCGCCGAGGTCGGCATCACCGGCTTCATGCTGCCGGAGGAGTACGGCGGGGGCGGCTTCACGGACGTCTTCACCCAGTGCCTGGTCCAGGAGGAGCTGTGCGTGGGCGACCTGGGCATCGGCAACCTGCTGTGCTCCAACGGCTTCTTCGCCGACCCGGTCCTCGAACTCGGCACCAAGGAGCAGAAGCAGGAGTGGCTGACGCCCCTGACCGGCCCGGACACCCCGATGACAGCCCTGGCGACGACCGAGCCCGGCGCCGGATCCGACGCCGCGTCGATCGTCACCACGGCGCACCGCACCGCGGGCGGCTACCGGCTGCGCGGCCAGAAGGCGTGGATCTCGAACGCGGGCGAGGCCGAGAGCTACGTGGTCTTCGCCAAGACCGACCCCGCCCGGCGCTCGCGCGGGGTCAGCGCGTTCCTGCTGCGCAAGGGCACCGAGGGCATGACCTTCGGCGAGCCGATGCGCAAGATGGGGCAGCGGGCGATCGTCTGCCGGGAGATCTTCCTCGAGGACGCGTTCGTACCCGAGGAGCACCGGCTCGGCGCCGAGGGTGAGGGCTTCGTCGGGCTGATGCGGACCTTCGACATCTCCCGCACGGTGCTGGGCGCGGCGGCGACGGGAGTGGCCCGGGCGGCGTACGAGTACGCGCGCGACTACGCCCGTGAGCGGCGGCAGTTCGGCAAGCCGATCATCGAGCACCAGGCGGTCGCCTTCCGCCTCGCCGACATGCGCACGCGCGTGGAGCAGGCACGGCTGATGACCTGGCGGGCGGCCCGCCGGCTGGACGCGGGTCTGGAGGCGACCGCCGAGGCCGCGATGGCCAAGCTGACGGCGTCGGAGACGGCCGCGTACTGCACCTGGGCGGCCGTGCAGACACTCGGCGGCTGGGGCTACTCGCGGGAGTTCCCGGTGGAGCAGTGGATGCGGGACGCCAAGCTGGAGGAGATCGAGGAGGGCACCTCCGACATCATGCGGCTCGTCATCGCGCGGAGCCTGTGATGGGCGCTCCCGCCCGGCCCGGCACGCAGGACACCTCCCGCGGCCCCCTGACCGGCGGACAGGCCCTCGTACGGGCCCTGCGGGCGCACGGCGTGACCCGGGTCTTCGGCATCCCGGGCACACACAACCTGGAGGTGTACCGGCACCTTCCGGCCTACGGCATCGACGCTGTGACGCCCCGCCACGAGCAGGGTGCCGGGTACGCGGCCGACGGGTACGCGCGCGTGACGGGCCTTCCGGGTGTGGTCCTCACGACGACCGGGCCCGCCCTGCTGAACGCGGCGGCCGCCGTCGGCGAGGCCTACGCGGACGGCGTGCCGCTGCTGGTCGTCTCGCCGGGCATGCCGCTCGGCCATCCCCGGCTGGCCACCGGCGCGCTGCACGAGATGCGCAGCCAGACCGAGGCCGTGCGCGGCGTCGCCGCGTTCAGTCACCGGGTCTCGTCGGTCCCGGAGATCGACGCAGCCGTGGCCCGGGCGTTCACCCTGTTCCGCACCCGGCGCCCGCGCCCCGCGCACATCGAGGTGCCGCTTGACCTGCTGACGGCCACTCAGATGCTGGGACCCGTCCGGCGCGCCCCGTGCACCCCACCGTCCGCGCCCGCCCCGGAGGCCGTACGGCGGGCCGTCACGGCCCTGTGCGGCGCCCGTCGCCCCGCGCTGGTGCTCGGCGGCGGAGCCGTCGGCGCGAGGGCGCAGTGCCGCGCCCTCGCCGAGCGCCTTGCCGCGCCCGCCGTGACCACGGCGGCCGGCAAGGGCACGGTCACGGAGACCCATCCGCTGTCCCTCGGCGTGTCGCTGCACAGCCCCGCCGTGCAGAAGTGGCTCGCCACACGGGACGTCGTCCTCGCCGTCGGCACGGAGCTGTCCGAGTCCGACTTCTGGACCGTCCCGCCACCACTGGACGGCACGCTCGTACGCGTCGATCTCGATCCGGACCAGATGTACGCGGGCGTGGCGGTGGACGTACCCCTCGTGGCGGACGCACGGCTCGCCCTGGAGGCGCTGCTGGCGGCACTGCCGGACGACGGGCACGCGCGCGTACCCGCGGACGCCGCGCACACGCGCGTGGCCGACGAGGTGGCCACGCTGCGCGCCGCGCGGGACGCCGAGACCGCCGCGCGGGACGCCCGCTGGATCCCGTATCTGCGGGCGGTGCGCGAGGTGCTGGCGGCCGACGCCGTCATCACCTCCGACAGCGCCCAGTGCTGCTACTACGGCGCCCTCCCCCACCTCCCCGTCGGTCCCGAGGGCCGGTATCTGCACCCCACCGGCTTCGGCACCCTCGGCTACGCGCTGCCCGCCGCGCTGGGCGCCAAGGTCGCCGAGCCGCACCGGCAGGTGCTCGCGCTGAGCGGGGACGGCGGACTGCAGTTCACGGTGCAGGAACTGGCGACCGCCGTACAGCTCCGGCTCCCGTTGCCCATAGTGGTGTTCGACAACGGCGGCTACGGAGAGATCCGTGACGAGATGCGGGCACGCGGCGACGTGCCGGCCGCCGTGGACCTGGCACCGGTCGACCTGCCCGCCCTGGCCCGCGCCTACGGAGGACACGGCACGCGCGCGTGCGACCCGGCCGCACTGGCGCGCGCCCTCACCGAGGCCCTCGACCGGCCCGGCCCCACCCTGATCACCGTCCCCGAGGAGACCCCATGACCGCCCCCGCTCCCCTGCTGTCGCTCGTCTGGACCGACCACGTCACCGGTCGCCAGGGCTTCCTGGTCGTGGACCGGCTGGTGCGCGGCGTGGCCAGCGGCGGGCTGCGGATGCGCCCCGGCTGCACGCTCGAGGAGGTGGCGGGGCTCGCCCGCGGCATGACGATGAAGGAGGCCCTGCACTACGACCCCGAGGCCCGTTACGTCCCCCTCGGCGGGGCCAAGGGCGGTATCGACTGCGATCCCCAGGATCCACAGGCGTACGGGCTGCTGGTGCGCTATCTGCGCGCCATGCGGCCGTACATCGAGGGTTTCTGGACCACCGGGGAGGACCTCGGCCTCACTCAGGACCTGGTCGACCGCGCGGCGGCCGAGGCGGGTCTGGTCTCCTCCATCCAGGCCGTGTACCCGCTGCTGGACGACGAGGCGGCGGCGCGCGAGCGGCTCGCGGAGGCCTTCGCGGTCGAGGTGGACGGCATCGGCCTGGACGAGCTGGCGGGTGGCTGCGGGGTCGCCGAATCGGTGCTCGCGGCGCTGGACCGGGCGGGCGTGCCGTACGCGGGCGCCCGGGTGGCGGTGCAGGGGCTCGGCACGATGGGCGGGGCCACCGCGCGGTTCCTCGCCCGCGCGGGGCTGACGGTGGTGGCGGTCGCCGACGTCAAGGGCACGATCGCCAATCCCGCGGGGCTGGACGTCGAGGCCCTGCTGGCCGCGCGGGACGGCTACGGCACCGTCGACCGCCGTGTGCTGCGCGCCGGCGACCGTGAACTGCCCGGCGACGCCTGGATGTCCGCCGACGCGGAGGTGCTCGTGCCGGCAGCGGTGTCGTACGCGATCGACGCCGCCGACCAGGACCGGATCCGCGCCCGCTGGATCGTGGAGGCCGCCAACATGCCCGTGCTGCCGGAGGCGGAGGAACTGCTGGCCGCTCGCGGGGTCACCGTGCTGCCGGACGTGGTGGTCAACTCCGGTACCAACGCCTGGTGGTGGTGGACGCTGTTCGGCGACATCGGCGCGGATGCCGAGGAGGCCTTCGCGTACATCCGGCGGTCGATGCGGGCCCTGATCGAGCTGATGCTCGCGCGCGCCGAGGCCGACGGCACGACTCCGCGTGCGGCCGCCCACGCGCTGGTGACCGATCGGCTGCCGGTGATCGCGGACCGCTTCGGGTGGTACCGGTGACGGGCCCCGGCGAGCCGTCCCCGGCCGCGGGCGCCGGCGGGCCGCGCACGGACGCGCTCTTCGACCCCGCCTCGGTCGCCGTCGTCGGTGCCTCCGCACAGCCCGGGAAGTGGGGCTACTGGCTCGCCAAGGGGGCGCTGGCGGGACGGAGGCGGCGTGCGGTGCACCTGGTGAACCGTCGGGGCGGGAGCCTGGACGGCGTACCGTTCCGCGCCGGGCTCACGGGGCTCGCCTGCGAGCACGTCGTGGTGGCCGTGCCGCCCGCGCAGGTGCGGCCCGTGGTGACCGAGGGCCTGGCGGCGGGTGCCCGCCACTTCACCGTCATCACCTCCGGCGGGGACCCGGCCGAGGAGCGCGCGCTGGCCCGCGACATTACCGACCGGGGCGCCCGGCTGCTCGGGCCCAACTGTATGGGTTTGGTCGACACCGCCAGCGACCTGCGGCTCAGCTGGGGCGAGTTCCCGGCGGGCGCGGTGGGACTGGTGTCGCAGAGCGGGAACCTCGCCCTGGAGATCGGGCGGCTGCTCGCCCGCGCGGGACAGGGCTTCTCCCGGTTCGTCTCGCTCGGCAACCAGCGCGACCTCGACGCGGCGGAGGGCCTGGAGGCGCTCGTCGAACACGGGCCCACCCGGGTTCTCGCCGCCTACGTGGAGGACTTCCGCGACGGCCGCCGTCTCGCGCGGGTGCTGAGGGCCGCACACGCGGCGGGCAAACCGGTGCTGCTGCTCACGGTCGGCCGCAGCGCCGCCGCCGCGGGCGCCGCCGCTTCCCACACGGGCGCGCTGGTCAGTTCGTACGACACGGTGGCGGCCGTCTGCCGGGACAGCGGCGCGCTGCTGCTGGACTCGGCGGGCGAACTGGTGGACACGGCGTTGTGTTTGCTGGCCGTGCCGGGGTGGTCGGCCGGACGGGGCGAGCGGGGATGGGGCCACGCCGGTGGGCCAACACCCGGTGGCAAACGCTTGTTGGCCAACAGTTGTGGGCAGCAGCATCGGGCAGGGGTCAACGCTGGTGGGCAAACGAGCGATGGCGAACGCCTGTTGGCCAACACCCGTCGGCAAACACCCGATGACCAACACCCGTTTGCCAACACCCGTTGGCACGCGTCCGCCCGCATCGCCGTAGTAGGGGACAGCGGGGGTCAAGGGGCCCTCGCCGCCGATGCGTTCACCGTGCGCGGGGCTCAGGTGCCGGAGTTGTCGGCAGCCACCGTACGCCGCCTCGCCGAGGTGCTGCCGCCCGGTGCCGGCTGCCACAACCCCGTGGACCTGGCGGGCGCGGGCGAGGCCGATCTCGGCAGTTACGCGCGCGTGGTCGAGACACTGCTGGAGAGCGGGGAGGCCGACGCGGTCGTCCTGACCGGCTACTTCGGCGACTACGCGAGCGCCGACCCCCAGCGCACGGCCCACGAGTGCGAGGTGGCCGGCGCGCTCGCCGACGCCGCCGCCCGCACCGGACGCCCGCTGCTGGTGCACACCATGGCCCGCGACACCCCCGCCCTCGCCGTCCTGCGGGAGCGCGGGACACCGGTGTACGAGCGCATCGAGCAGGCGGCCGTGGCCCTGACCGGTGCCGTACGGCTCGCCGCCGCGGCCCCGGCCGGCCCACCGCCCCTCCCCCGCCCCGCGCCGCCCGCCCCCGACGGCGGCTACGAGACCGTCCGCGCCCTGCTCGCCGCCCAGGGACTGCGCTTTCCCCGGGCCGAGTTCGTGACGGACACCGAGGCGGCCGTGGCGGCGGCACGGCGCGTGGGCTTCCCGGTCGTACTCAAGGCGATGGGCCTCGCGCACAAGACGGAGGCCGGCGGGGTCGCGCTGGCCCTCGCCGACGCGGACGGCGTACGCACGGCCCTGGCCCGGATGCGCGCGTCCACCGGCGCCGCGCGCTACGCCGTCGAGGCCATGGCGGCACCGGCACACGCCCATGAGCTGATCGTCGGTGTCCGGCACGACCCGGCGTTCGGCCCGGTCGCCCTGGCCGGCGTCGGCGGCGTCACCGCGGAGTTGCACGCCGACACCGCACTCGCCCTGGCCCCACTCACCCCGGCACGCGCGCGTGCGCTGCTGCTCGGGCTGCGCCACGCGCCCCTGCTGACCGGCTGGCGCGGCGCCCCGCCCATCGACCTGGAGGCCGCCGCGACCGCCCTGTGCGCCGTCGCCCAAGTCGCCGTCGGCCACCCGGAGTTCACCGAGCTCGAAGTCAACCCGCTGCTGGCGCACCCGGGCGGGGCGCTCGCCCTGGACGCGCACGCGGTCGTCCGGGGCACATGAGAACCCACCGGGCTACAATGGACTGTCCAGTCCACTTTATGGAGGCCGGCATGGGCGGAAAGCTGACCGCGAAGGGGAGGGCGACGCGGAACCGGATCGTCGAGGGTGCCGCGGCGGTGCTCCGGGAGCGGGGTGTCGCCTCGGTGACGCTGGACGACGTCATGGCGCGGACGAGCACCAGCAAGAGTCAGCTGTTCCACTACTTCCCGGCCGGCAAGGACGAACTGCTCCTGGCGGTGGCCCAGTTCGAGGCCGATCAGGTCATCGAGGACCAGCAGCCCCACCTCGGCCGCCTCGACTCGTGGGAGGCCTGGGAGCGATGGCGGGACGTGGTCGTCGAGCGGTACGAGTCGCAGGGGGACCAGTGCCCGCTCGGGTCGCTGTTCCTGCAGATCGGGCGCTCCACCCCCGGAGCACGGGCGATCGTGATCGAACTCATGCGCCGCTGGCAGGAGAGCCTGGCGGCGGGCATCCGGGCGCTGCAGGCCACCGGCAGGCTCCCCGCCGATCTCGATGTCGACGTCAGGGCCGCGGCCCTGCTGGCCGCGATCCAGGGCGGTGTGTCGATCCTGCTGTCCACGGGCGGGTCGGCCCACTTGCGCGCCGCTCTCGACCAGGGGATCGCGGACCTGCGCCGCGCGGGCCGCACCGCGGGGTGAGGGGCGTACCGATCCCGGATGTCAGCCGGCGATGACGGCGGTCGCGGTGCGCCCGCCGTCGACGTCGAGGACGATGCCGTGCACGAAGGAGGACTCGTCGCCGGCCAGGTACACGGCCGCGTCGGCGATGGCGCCGGGGGTGCCCATGCGCCCTGCCGGGGTGCCCTTCATCATGGCCTCGGCGGGGTGTACCGTTCCCGGTTCGGGCGTCAGCACCACCCCCGGGGAGATCGCGTTCACCCGCACGCCCCGCGGCCCGAACTCCGCAGCCCACGCCCGCGTCAGCGTCTCCATGGCCCCCTTGGTGGAGCTGTAGAGGGCGCCGATCGGCACGCCCAGGCGCGCGATCCAGGACCCCAGGTTGACGATCGCTCCGCCGCCGGCCTCCACCATGGCCGGTGCGACGGCCGCGGTCAGGAAGAACGGGGCCTTCACATTGACCGCGTAGACCTTGTCGAAGGTCTTCTCGTCGGTCTCCGCCGTCGTGTCGCCCGGGTAGATGCCGGCGTTGTTGACCAGGACGTCGATACGGCCGCCGAGGACCCGCGTCGACTCCTCGGCCAGCGCCCGCGAAGCGGCGGCGCTTCCGTCCAGGTCGGCCAGGACGAAGTCGGCGCGGCCGCCACGGGCGCGGATTCCGTCGACCACCTCCTTGCCGCGCCCGGCACTGCGGCCCGAGACGACGACATGCGCCCCCTCGGCCGCGAAAGCCTCCGCGATCGCCCGTCCGATGTTGCTGGTCGCTCCGGTCACCAGTGCTGTCCTGCCCGCGAGCCGCTTCGACATGGTCCACTCCCTCGCCAGTCGATCCTGTTGAACCCGAACGACCGGACGGCATGCCGCCGCCGGCCGGACAGGACCCCGGACTGCCGGGGCAGGTGCCACTGTGCGGCGGCAAAAATGGACTTGCAAGTCCAAAAACGCGGAGCAGGCCGCAAGTCCGGGAACGTGGAGCGGGCCGCAAGTCCGGGAACGTGGAGCGGGCCGCTACCCCTTCTCCCTGCGCGTTCGCGCCCCCGCCGCGTAGAAGCCCAGCCCGATGAGCACGAACAGCACCAGCGGTACGACCTGGCTGAGGGTGTAGGCCGCCCTTTGCCCGGCGAAGGACTGCGGCAGCGAGTCCGCGGGGTTCCCGCCGGTGCCGAACCAGCCGACGCCGAAGCCCGGCCAGATCAGGACGACGACCGTGAAGGCCACGAAGGCGGTGGCGAGGCCGCTGATGAGACGGGCGCCGGGCAGCCCGCCGGGGACGGCGTAGGGGCGGGGCACGTCCGGGTGCTTGCGGCGCAGGACGGCGAGGCTCGGGAAGGTGATGACGTACGAGATGAACGTGGTGCTGATGGTCAGGCCGAGGCCCGCCGCGAAGTACTTCTCGCCGTCGCCGCCGGTGAGGTTGAGGGCGGTCACGAACAGCGCGGAGGCGAGGACGGCGGAGAGCAGGTTCACCCGCACCGGAGTGCCGTGCTTGTCGGAGATGCGGCCGAGCCAGGCGGGACCGGCGCCGTCCGCGCAGGCCACGGCCTGGGCACGGTGGGCGCCCATGGCCCAGGTGACGCCCGAGGTGAGCAGCCCGACGATGAGTCCGGCGGCCGCGATCCCGCCGCTCACCGCGCCGAAGCCGGTGAGGGTGACCGTGCCGTCCGCCGCGATCGAGCCGCCGTAGACCGTGAAGACGGCCTTGCAGGCGTCGATGAACCCGCCGAGGCTGCCGATGCGTTCGCCGGGCAGGACGAACAGGATGCCGAGGATCGGGCCGCCGTAGAGCAGGAGCGCGGCGAGGCCCGAGCGGAGGATGGACAGCGGGATGTCCCGGCGTGGGTTGCGCATCTCCTCGGCGGCCGAGCTGGGGAGTTCGAAGCCGACGTAGTTGAAGATCAGCACGGGGACGAGGGCGACGAAGCCGGCGTACGTCGGGGTGAAGCCTTCGGCGGGCAGGGCGTGGACGCCGTTGCGGACGGCGTAGACGACGACCGAGACAAGGAAGAAGCCCAGCAGCACGACCCGGGCGACGGCACCGGCGATCGGCACCCACTTCCCGATCCGCACCGACTGTACGACGGCCAGCGCGCCGCCCCAGATGAACACGAACCCGGCGACGTACTTCCAAGCGCCGGGCAGCGGGGTGAAGAACTCCTCCCAGGTGGTCAGCGCGATGATGCAGAGGCTGCCGCCCACCCAGACCGGGTTCGATATCCAGTACAGGAGCTGGTTGACGCCTGCGGTGAGGCGCCCGAAGGCCAGCCTGGTCCACACGTACGGACCGCCCTGGACCGGGAAGGCGGCGCCGAGTTCGGCGACGAGCAGGCCGTACGGCAGGAAGAACGCGAGCGCGAGGATCGCCATCCAGGTCAGGCCCTGCGGCCCCTGGGCGGCCACCGAGCCGATGGTGTCCAGGCCGACGAGCGTGCAGATGAGGAAGAACAGCACGTCGAGCCGGCGCAGGTCCTTGCGGAGCCAGGTGCGCTGCTCGTCCCAGCCGGCGGAGAGATCGGGTGTGTCGGGGCCTTGCGGATGCGCGGAGGTGGTCGGGGCGTGGGTCACGGGCGGACTCCTACGGGCGCGGGCTGACTCCTACGACGGCGGGGGGTGGCGGTGGCGCGGTGGCCGACTGTGACAGCGGACCGCTTACTGACTGAACGAGCAGTCAGTAGTGCGGTACTGTGGCCCCGTCCGCACAGGGGTGTCAAGAGGTCGTCGGCGCATGTCCGGGCGGCTGTGTAGGGTGACCGCGTGGCGAGAGTGCGGTTGAGCGTGGCCGAGCGGCGGGAGGAACTGCTGCGGGCCGCCATCGGGCAGATCGAGGCGCGGGGCGTGGCGGCGGTCAGGATCGCCGACGTGGCCGCGGCGCTCGGGGTGAGCAACGCGCTGGTGCTGTACCACTTCTCGACGAAGGAGAAGCTGGTCGCGGCCGCGTTCACGTACGCGGCGGAGGACGATCTCGCGCACTTGCGCAAACTGCTGGGCCGGCGGACGTCCGCGCTGCGCCGGCTGCGGGCCGCGGTGCGCTGGTACGCGCCGACGGGGCAGGCCAAAGGCTGGCGGCTGTGGATCGAGGGCTGGGCGGTGGCCCTGCGTGAGCCGGCCCTGCGGGAGGTCACCCGGGACCTGGACAAGCAGTGGAAGGCGGCGATCACCGAGGTCATCGCCGAGGGCGTGGCGGCGGGCGAGTTCGCCTGCGCCGACCCGGTGGGCGCCGCGCTCCGGCTGACCGCGCTGCTGGACGGGCTCGCCGTCCAGCTGACGTCATACCCGGGAGCGGTGCCGCGGACGCGCGCGCAGGAATGGGTCGACGAGGCGCTCGCACGGGAACTCGGGCTGGACCGGGCGGCGTTGTCAGAGCGCTAGGGCCCTGCTTCCGGCTGCGGGCAGCCGCGGTCCTCTGGCCGACCCGAGCCGGTGGCGATGGGGTGCGCCTCGCGCGAGCGCGTGCGAGTCCGGGGCGCACTGCGGCGAGGTGCACGAGGGAGCCGGCGCGGCGGGGTCGCCACGTCGCGCCCAGCACGACACGCCTCCCGATCGGTGTCGGGTCCTGCTCGGCACCGTGCGATCGAATCCGTTGCGGGCCCCGCACTGCCCGCCCCATTCCACCGAGGTACACCGGCCACCCACACTCCGCCCCAACAGCCGTGCCCCGCACCGCGATCCGCGGTACGGGGCACGTAGGCGCCGGTCAGGCGACCGAGGCGATGCGCATCTTGATGTCGTCGGGCGACAGGGTGCCCTTCGCCGTCACATGGTCGCCGGAGGACTCGCCGCGCAGTCGGCGGCCGATCCACGGGACGAGGTACTCGCGGGCCCAGTGGACGTCGTCGCGGCGGATCTCCAGGGTGCCCCGGGGCGGCTGCGGCGGCCACGGCTGCTCCGGGTCGGCCGGGATCTGAAGGCCCAGGGCCTGACCGGCGCGCAGCGCCACGCGCGTGTGCCCCTCGGGTGAGAGGTGCAGCCGGTCGCTGTCCCAGGCCCTGCGGTCCTGCACGGACTTCAGGGACCACAGGTCGAGCACGGGGCAGCCGTACCGGTCCGCGATGGCGCGGACGTGTCCGTTGTACGTGGCGATCTTGCCGCGCAGATGCTTGAGCACGGGGACGCCACGGGTGTCGAAGCCCGTTGTCACCATGACCGTGCCGGCTGCCTCGGTCAGCCGGGCCACGGCCCGTTCGAATCGCTCGGCCACCTCGTCCGGGTCCGTGCCGGGCCGGATGATGTCGTTGCCGCCCGCACAGAAGGAGACCAGGTCCGGGGCCAGTTCGACGGCCTTCGGGAGCTGGTCCCGCACGATCTGGTCGAGCAGCTTTCCGCGGACCGCGAGATTGGTGTACTGGAAGTCGCCCTCGGGCTGCCGGTCGGCAAGCAGTACCGCGAACCGGTCGGCCCAGCCCACGAACGCCCCGTCGGGCCCCGGGTCGCCGACGCCCTCGGTGAAGCTGTCCCCCACCGCCACGTACGACCCGATCACTGATCTGTTGTCATTCTTCGAATCGTCTGCCACGTCGGACCATGATTCACCTTCTTATGTGACTTACGCGACCGTAAGGAGGGGTTGACGAACGGTGAGATGTGACACTCTTAAATAATTTGCCAATCCAGGAATAGGGCCGGACGGCACGCCGAAGGCCGGACCCGGGGGGTGTGGGTCCGGCCTTCGGCGGCGTGTCAGGAAGGTGGTTCTGGTGCTCGGGCGTCAGACGACCGGGACGCCGTGCGCGCGGAGGTAGGCGACCGGGTCGATGTCCGAGCCGTAGTTCGGCGTGGTGCGGATCCCGAAGTGCAGGTGCGGGCCGGTGACGTTGCCGGTGGCGCCGGACAGGCCGATCTGCTGGCCCTCGGTCACGGTCTGCCCGGCCGGGACGGAGAACTGGGAGAGGTGGCCGTACTGCGCGTAGTGGCCGTCGTTCAGCCTGATGACGACCTGGTTGCCGTAGGCGCCGCCCCAGCCGGCGGAGACGACCGTGCCCGCGCCGACGGACTTGACCGAGGTGCCGGCCGGTACGACGAAGTCCGCTCCGGTGTGGTAGCCGCTGGACCATATGCGCGCATGGTCCCGCCACGACCCCTCATCCCGGAGCGAGTTGGAACTAAGGCGCAAATTCGGGCAGAAGGCTCAGATGCGCTGCAGCCGGAGGACCGTCGCATCCAGGTCGCCCTTGAGTCCGGTACGCAGCCCATGGTGCAGCAGGACGGCACCCCGGTGCACTTCGCCCGTTTCGCGGCATTCATACGACGCCGTGGGGTCGAGCCCGCGCAGCCGCAGCGCCGGCACCGGCTCGCCGTAGCTCTGCGCCTGGAGCCAGGCGAGGAGCACCGTGTCCTCCCCCAGGACGTACTGGACGGCGCTCAGACCGCCGGCCGGGGGCCGCAGCCGGTACAGCTCGCCCTGCTGGACGACCGGGCGGATCTCCTTGTAGAGCTCGACCCACCGCCGGGCCTCCGCCAGCTCCTGGTCGGTCCACTCGGTGAGGTCGCCACCGACCCCGAGGACGCCCGCCATGGCGCTGACGAACCGGAAGCGCAGGGAGCTGACCCGGCCGTTGAGCTGAGCGTTCGGGCTGTCGGTGACCCAGGCGGCCATGACCCGGGCGGGGTGGATCTGGGTGAAGCCGTGCTGGATGGCGAGCCGGTCCAGCGGGTCGGTGTTGTCGGAGGTCCACACCTGGTCGGTGCGGCTCATGACACCGAGGTCGATCCGGCCGCCGCCGCCCGAGCAGGACTCGAAGGCGACCTGCGGGTGGGCCGCGCGCAGCCGGTCCAGCAGGGCGTAGAAGGCGCGGACGTGGTCCACCCACAGGCGCTGCGGGTACGGCTCGCCGGGCCAGCCGGCGTCGGTGAAGCAGCGGTTGAAGTCCCACTTCACATAGTCGATCGGCGCGCTGGAGAGCAGAGCGTCCAGCTGCTCCCAGAGGTACTCCTGGACATCCTCGCGGGCGAGGTTGAGGACGAGCTGGTTGCGCAGTTCGGTCCGCTTCCGTCCCGGTTGGTACTGCACCCAGTCGGGGTGAGCGCGGTACAGGTCGCTGTCCGGGTTGACCATCTCGGGCTCGACCCAGATGCCGAACTGCATGCCGAGGCCGTGCACCTGGTCGGCGAGGGGCTTCAGGCCGTGCGGGAAGCGGTCGGGGTTGGGCGTCCAGTCGCCGAGGCCCGCGCGGTCGCTGGTGCGGGCACCGAACCAGCCGTCGTCCACGACGAACAGCTCGACGCCGATCCCGGCGGCCCGGCGGGCGAGCGCGCGCTGCTGCTCCTGGGAGATGTCGAAGGTCGTCGCCTCCCAGGAGTTGAACAGCACCGGCCTGTTCCGCCCGGCGTCCGGGATGACGTGCGCGCGTTGGTAGGCGTGCCAGGTGCGGCTCGCGCCGCCGAAACCGCCGTCGCTCCACAGGCCGGCGAAGACGGGGGTGGTGTACGACTCCCCCGGCTCGAGGAGCAGCAGGCCCGAGTCGTCGTAGCCGGCGCCGCCGGTGATCTGCACGCGCGCGTCCGGGAGTTGGGCGACCGCGATACGCCAGGAGCCGGACCAGCCGAGCGCGCAGCCGTAGACCTCGCCGCGCTCCTCGGTGGCGTCGGTGTCGAGCGCGACCCAGGGCAGGTGCTGGTGGCCGGTGTGGCCGCGGCGGCTGCCGATGACCTTCTCGCCGTAGGTGAGCGGGGCGGTGCTGAGGCGGGACTCGGCGGCCCAGCGGCCGTGCAGCTGGGACAGCCGCCAGCCGTCGCGGTCGGGCAGGGTCCAGGTGGCCGCGTCGGCGCGCAGCAGCTCCACGCGTGCGTGCGTGACGTTCGCCACGGCGACCCAGCGCTCGACGACGTCTCCCCGCATCCGGTAGTGCAGGGTGACGGCGAGGCCGTCGTCGTCGAAGCGCAGCCGCAGCTCGTCGCCCTGCGTGTCGTACGACACGAAACGCCACTCGGTGCCGCGGCGCTCGTCGGTGCGCACGGACAGGGCGGGGCGGACGAAGCGGGGGCCGCCCTCGACGGGGTACTCCTCGCGGCCGTCGAGCGGGGACTCGAAGGGCCAGTAGCCGGGCAGCGGGTCCTCGGCCAGGGCCTCCGCGTCCGGGAGGGCGATGCGTGGCCCCCAGTGCAGGTGGAGCAGCTCGTCCGCGTCGGTGAGATGCAGGGCATAGCTACTGGTGGGCCCCGAGAGGAGCCAGGTACGTCCGTCTTCGGCGATGTCCACCACGTAAGACCTCACAGGTGCCAACAGATCCGCTCAAGTGCCAACATCATCAGGGGGCGCAGCCCCTGGTGACAATGCCTGTGGACAACTCCTTGCCCGAGGAAACCGATGTCGTATGGTCGACGGAGCGCCCGCCGGCGAGATGCGACGGCGGGGCCCGACCCGGGAGGAGCCCCCCGTGACGCAGCAGGTCCCGTCGACCGAGCCGGAGCTGGCCGGTGTGCGCAATTTTCGTGACGTGGGCGGACTGCCCACCACGGACGGACGGCGGGTGCGTCATGGCGTGCTGTTCCGCAGCGGGCACCTGGCGCACGCGACGGAGGACGACGCGGCCTTCCTCGCCTCCCTGAGCCTGCACACGATCTTCGACTTCCGCAACGCGGCCGACCAGAAGCTGGAGGGCCCGGACGTCGAGCTGCCGGGCGTGCGGAACGTGAACCTGCCGCTGAGCGACCCGGCGGACGGCGCCGAGTTCTGGAAGATGGTCCGCGAGGGCGACCTCGACCAGCTGCGCGGCATCCTGGACGACGGCAAGGGGGCGGCCCGGATGATCGCCTCGTACCGGTCGATCGTCACGGAGCGCACCGCCGAGCACTCCCGGGTGCTGCGCGCCCTCGTCGAGGACAGCGTGCCCGCCCTGATGCACTGCGCGGCGGGCAAGGACCGCGCGGGCATCTCCATAGCCGTGACGCTCCTCGCACTCGGCGTGGAGCGCGAGGCGATCGTCAACGACTACCTGGAGTCCAACGCCAAGCACCGGCGCTACAAGGTCCGCCGCAGCGGCAGCGCGGACACCGCGTACACCCCGGAGATCATGGAGCTGCTCAGCCCCCTCTTCGACGCCCGCGCCGAGTACCTGCACGCGGCGTTCGAGACCATCGAGGAGACCTGGGGCGGGATGGACACCTACCTGGAACAGGGTCTCGGTCTCACCCCGGCGTCCCGCGACGTGCTGCGCGAGCGTCTGCTGGACTGACCGACGTGCCGCGCGAGCCTGTGCTGGACTGACCGGACGCGGCCGGACCGCGTCCGTCTACGCTGCCCGCATGTGGCTTTGCTGCCGGCCGATCGCAGCAGGCGGTGGGCCGCCCGGGACCTGCGGGCCCGCCTCGGCCGGTCCCTGGCCCGCGACGGAGACGACGGGTACCGCTGATCCGTCGGTCAGGGCGCCCAGGGCAGCCGGACCGCCTCGAGCTCGGTGTCGTGCAGCAGGGCCTCGACGAGCGGTGCGGGGCCCGACACCTTGGTGCCCCACAGGTCGTAGTCGGTGCACAGGACCCAGGAGCGGTCCTCGGCCCAGAGGTTGGACGGGCTGAAGTGGACCTCGGGGTTGTCGTAGAGCGACTCCGCGTCGCCGAGCCGGCCGACCCGCACGTGCGGGTTCGCCATGTCGATGTCCCGGAACATCAGCGGGTTGTAGTAGACCAGGCAGCGCGTGTCCGGGCCCGCCGGGCTGTGCTGGGTGAGGACGGCGATCAGCCGGTTCCAGGTCTCGCGGTCCAGGCTGCCCTCGGTGGGCGGGGTGAGGGAGAGGGGCCAGCTGTCCCCTGTGCGGGCCGATGGGAAGCACCGGTAGGAGGGCAGGAGTCCTTCGGGGACCAGGGGATCGCCGGTCCGCTCGGCGAGCTCCGCCCAGCGCAGCCGCCGCCATCCGGGCCCGGGATGCTCGGCCCGGCCGATACCGCCTCCCGTGGCGACTCCCGCCTCGGTGAGGTCGGCACCCCCGACGGCGCTCCGTCCGGCGCTGCCGTCCGCCACGCGGGCCCGGTGGACATCGTCGTACGTGACGTCGGCCGGAGCCTGCGCGTGCTCGTACATGGCGTTCAGGATCCAGGCCGAGTCCGGCAGCGGCGGCGGCATGAACCCGGTGATGCCGTCACCCGCCAACTCGTGCAGCCAGTCGGCCTTCCCCGGCGAAGTGAGCGGCCCGTGCGCGGTCAGCAGGCAGGACCTGTCATGCATGCGCACATGATTCCACGCGGCCCGGCCGGGTCAGTTCTTCGCCCCCAGCGCGAACAGCAGGAAGAGGAACGCGGCCAGGACATGGCCGGCAGCGATGTAGATGATCAGCCGGATCCACAGGGAACGGGGGAACTTCGTTTCTAGGTCGCTCATGGCAGCTCTCCGGTCAGCGGGCCCAGGCACAGCGTGGCCGTGGGGCTCTGCAGCAGGGTGTGGACGAACAGCAGCTCGACACCGTCGTGATCCACGGCGGCGAGGCGGTGCGGGGTGAGGGAGTCGAAGTGCGCGCTGTCGCCGGGGGCGAGCAGGTGCGCGGTGTCACCGAGGCGCAGCCGCAGCCGGCCCCGGAGGACGTAGAGCCACTCCTCGCCGGGGTGGACGCGCACGATGTCGCCCTGCGAGCCGTACGGCGCGTGCACGCGCAGCGCCTGCATGCCGCGGCCCGGCGCCCCCGCCTGGAGGTACGTCCAGCCGCCCGCCCTGGTCGGCTCCATGTCGCCGGCCCGGACGATCGCGTCCCGGTCGGCGACCGTCTCGCCGAGCAGTTCGGAGACAGTCGTACCGTAGATACGGGCGAGGGCCAGCAGCATCGGCAGCGACGGTTGCCGCTGTCCGGTCTCCAGCCGGGACAGATGGGCCGGTGAGAGCCCGGCAGCACGGGCCGCGGCCTCCAGGGTGAGGCCGGTGCGCCGGCGCAGTGCCCGCAGCTGCGGTGCGACGGCGGGCAGCTCGTCGCCCGGGGCCGCCGGTGGTCCGGCGTCTGAGGCGTTCATGCCTCCATTCAGCCCGAGGTTTGCCTATGGGGCAAATTTATTGCCTCTGAGGCAAACCGTGACTCACCCGCGGCAGCCCTGGGCTGCACCGCTCCGTTCCTGGGGCTCGGGGCCACGACGGGCCCGTGGCCGACGCTCACGTTCGACCTGTTCTCCGTGACGGTCGTCGCCGGCGTGCTCGCCATCGCCTTCGGTGCCGCGGGCGTCCACTACGCCCGCCGCGGCATCGGCCGGATGTGAATCGCCGTCACGGGAACCGTCCTGGGCGCGATCGGTTTCACCTGGCCCGTCTCCCGCACCGGGCGGTGCCGGTGCGGGACGCAGGCGGGCGCGGTGGGGTCAGCGGTTGGCCACCGCCTGCTTGATGAGTGTCTTGCCGAAGTCCCACATCAGCCCGCCGCCGCTGTGCGCGTCGTCCATCACCGCCGTGAAGGCGTCCACGAACCGCTCGACGTCCGCCTCGTCGATGATCAGCGGTGGGATCAGCTTGATCACCTCCAGGTGGTCGCCGGAGACCTGGGTGAGGATCCGGTGCCGCTGCAACAGCGGTACGACGACCATCTGCGCGAACAGACCCTTGCGGGCGGCCTGGAGCATGGTCCAGCGGCTGCGCAGCTTCAGCGAGGAGGGCCTGCCGAACTCGATGCCGATCATCAGGCCCCGGCCGCGGACGTCGGCGAGCAGCTCGTACGTGTCGACCATCGCGGTCAGCCGGGACTTCAGCAGCTCGCCCGTCTTGCGCACGCCCGCGACGATCTGCTCGTTCTCCATGACCGACAGCACCGCGAGTCCGCACGCCATCGCCTGGGCATTGGAACCGAAGCTCGCCGAGTGGACCAGGACCCGGTCCATCGACGAGTAGACCTTCTTGAAGATCCAGTCCTTGCCCAGGGTGGCGCCGACCGGGACGTACCCGCCGGACAGCGCCTTGGCCACGCACACCAGGTCCGGTTCGACACCGTCCTCGTGCTGGTAGGCGTAGAAGTCGCCGGTGCGGCCCAGACCGGTCTGCACCTCGTCGGCGATGAGCAGCGCCTTGTGCTTGTGCAGCAGCTCCTGGGCGGCGCGCAGATAGCCGGGCGGGGCCTCGTGCACCCCCTTGCCCTGGATCGGCTCCACGATCAAGGCGGCCACGTCGCCCTTCTTCAGCTCCCGCGCCAGGGCGTCGAGATCACCGAGGGGGACGGCGGTGTCGGGCAGCAGCGGGGCGAAGCCGTCGCGGAAGCCGCTCTCGCCGTTGACCGACAGGGAGCCGGTGGTCAGGCCGTGGAAGGCGTGGTCGCAGTAGAGGATCCGGGGCTTGCCGGTGGCGTACCGGGCGAACTTCAGGGCCGTCTCGACGGCCTCCGTGCCGCTGTTGCCGAAGAACACCCGGTCCAGGTGCGGGCTGTGGGTGAGGAGCCGTTCGGCGAGCAGTCCGGGAAGCGGCTGGCAGTCGAACCGGGTGAGGTCCGCGAGGTCCAGGTCGAGCACGTCGTGCAGCGCCTTGCGGACGACCGGGTGATGGCGGCCGAGGCCCATCACCCCGAACCCGGCGAGCATGTCCAGGTGGTCGTTGCCGTCCGCGTCGAAGAAGTGGGCGCCCTCGGCCCGCTCGTAGACCTTGTCGAAGCCGATGGTGTGCAGCATGCGCGAGAGCTGCGGGTTGAGGTGCTTCGTGTGCAGCTCGTAGCGCTCGGTTCCGCGCTCGGCGAGCAGGGCGCCGAGGTCGAACTCCGTGCTCATTCACTCTCCTTGTCAGTGCCCCGAAGGAGCGCGGGGCCATGTCGGTATGCGGCTACCGCCGCGAGGGCGCGACCAGCCCCGACGGCGCCGCGGACGCGATGGGGTCTTTCTCGGCACTTCCAGCCCCGCGCTCGGCGTCCCGCACCGCGAGACCGGCGCTGATCCTTCCGGCGATCTCGACGGGCGTGAGACCGATGTCGGCCAGCACCTCGCCGCGTTTGGCGTGCGCGAGGAACTGCTCCGGGATGCCGAACCGCCGTACCGGCACGTCCACGTCGGCGTCGCCGAGGGCCAGCGCCACGGCCGAACCGACGCCCGCGGCACGGCTGTTGTCCTCCACCACGGCCACCAGCCGGTGTTCGGCGGCGAGGCCCGGCAGCGAGGAATCGACGGGCTTGACCCAACGGGGATCCACCACCGTGCAGTTGATGCCACGGGCCTCCAACAGGTCGGCCACCTGAAGGCACACCGGGGCCATCACGCCGACGGCCACCAGGAGCACCTCGGGGCGTTCGGCTCGGTGCAGGACGTCCATGCCGCCGACCCGGTCGACGGCCGGGATGTCGGGGCCGACCGACTCCTTGGGGAAGCGGACCAGGGTCGGTGCGTCGTCCACGGCGACGGCCTCGCGCAGCTGGGCGCGCAGCTGGCCGGCGTCGCGCGGGGCGGCGATCCTCAGGCCGGGCACGACCTGGAGGATCGACATGTCCCACATGCCGTTGTGGGAGGCCCCGTCGACACCGGTGACGCCGGCCCGGTCGAGCACGAAGGTGACACCGCAGCGGTGCAGGGCGACGTCCATCAGCAGCTGGTCGAAGGCACGGTTGAGAAACGTGGCGTAGACGGCGACGACCGGATGCAGCCCGCCGGTGGCGAGGCCGGCCGCCGAGACGGCCGCGTGCTGCTCGGCGATGCCCACGTCCCACACGCGGTCGGGGAAGCGCTCGGCGAACTGGCCGAGGCCGACCGGGTGGAGCATGGCCGCGGTGATGGCGACGACGTCGTCCCGTTCCTCGCCGATTTTCACGATCTCGTCGCCGAACACCGAGGTCCACGAGGGGCCGTTGGAGGGTGCGAGGGGCTCGCAGGTCAGCGGGTCCATCACACCGACGGTGTGGAAGTGGTCCTCCTCGTGGGCGAGGGCCGGCTCGTAGCCGCGGCCCTTCTCGGTGAGGCAGTGGACCAGCACCGGGCCGTGGAAGCGTTTCGCGCGGCGCAGCGCCGACTCGACGGCCTTGACGTCGTGGCCGTCGATCGGGCCGACGTACTTCAGGCCCAGATCCTCGAACATGCCCTGCGGGGCGAAGGCGTCCTTGAAGCCCTTCTTCGCGCCGTGCAGGGACTCGTAGAGGGTGTTGCCGACGATCGGGGTGCGCAACAGTACGTCCTTGCCCCAGGCGAGGACCTTCTCGTAGCTGTCGGTGGTGCGCAGGGTGGCCAGGTGGTTGGCGAGGCCGCCGATGGTCGGGGCGTAGGAGCGTTCGTTATCGTTGACGACGATGATCAGCGGGCGGTCCTTGGCGGCCGCGATGTTGTTCAGCGCCTCCCAGGCCATGCCGCCGGTCAGCGCGCCGTCGCCGATGACCGCGACCACATGGCCCTTCTCCCCCTGCACCTGGTTGGCCTTGGCGAGGCCGTCGGCCCAGCCGAGCGCGGTGGAGGCGTGGCTGTTCTCGATGACGTCGTGCTCGGACTCCTCGCGCGAGGGGTAGCCGGACAGTCCGCCCTTGCCGCGCAGCTTGGAGAAGTCCTGACGCCCGGTCAGCAGCTTGTGGACGTAGGACTGGTGGCCGGTGTCCCACAGGATGCGGTCGACCGGTGACTCGAAGACCCGGTGGAGGGCGATGGACAGTTCCACCACCCCCAGATTGGGCCCGAGGTGACCTCCGGTCCTCGATACCGCTTGCACCAGGAACTCGCGTATCTCGTGGGACAGTTCACCGAGTTCCGCCTCGGACAGCGCCTTCAGGTCGCGTGGTGTCCGGATGGTCTCCAGAATGGTCACGCTGGGCCCCCTCTCGGTCCGTGCCGTGCTCTGCTCATTCGTCTGCGGGGATCGTCCGCTCGGCGAGCTTCATGGCCTCCTCGATGAGGGTCTCCACGATCTTCGACTCGGGGACGGTCTTGATGACCTCGCCCTTCACGAAGATCTGCCCCTTTCCGTTGCCCGAGGCAACTCCGAGGTCGGCCTCGCGGGCTTCACCGGGACCGTTCACCACGCACCCCATCACCGCGACCCTGAGCGGCACTTCCATGCCGTCGAGGCCCGCCGTGACCTCCTCCGCGAGCTTGTAGACGTCCACCTGGGCCCGGCCGCAGGACGGACAGGAGACGATCTCCAGGCGCCGCTGCCTGAGCCCCAGCGACTGAAGGATCTGGATGCCGACCTTGACCTCCTCGGCGGGCGGAGCGCTCAGCGACACCCGGATCGTGTCGCCGATGCCCCGGCTGAGCAGCGCCCCGAAGGCCACCGCCGACTTGATCGTGCCCTGGAACGCCGGGCCGGCCTCCGTGACCCCGAGGTGCAGCGGGTAGTCGCAGCTCTCGGCGAGCTGCCGGTAGGCCTCGATCATCACGACCGGGTCGTTGTGCTTGACCGAGATCTTGATGTCCCGGAAGTCGTGCTCCTCGAAGAGCGACGCCTCCCACAGCGCGCTCTCCACCAGCGCCTCCGGGGTGGCCCTGCCGTACTTCTGCAGCAGCCGCCTGTCCAGGGAGCCGGCGTTGACGCCGATCCGGATCGGCGTGCCGTGGTCCTTCGCGGCGCGCGCGATCTCCCTCACCTGGTCGTCGAACTTCTTGATGTTGCCCGGGTTCACTCGGACCGCCGCGCAGCCGGCCTCGATGGCCGCGAAGACGTACTTCGGCTGGAAGTGGATGTCCGCGATCACCGGGATCTGCGACTTGCGCGCGATGGTCGCGAGGGCGTCCGCGTCGTCCTGGGTGGGGCAGGCGACGCGGACGATCTGGCAGCCGGACGCGGTGAGTTCCGCGATCTGCTGCAGGGTGGCGCCGATGTCCGACGTACGGGTCGTCGTCATCGACTGCACCGACACCGGGGCCCCGCCCCCGACCGCCACCGGCCCGACGTGGATCTGCCGCGACTGCCGCCGCGGCGCGACCGGCCGGGCCGGTACCTCGGGAACGCCCAAGGGCACGGCGGTCATCGCCTCAGCCCTGCTTTCCGCTCGTCATCGTCTCGCGCGCGGCCCGCAGGGACTCCTTCAGGGAGCCCATCGTGGCGAGTACGGCGGTCGGCTCGTAGCCGCAGTGCGCCATGCAGTTGGCGCAGCGCGGGTCCTTGCCGCGGCCGTACTTGTCCCAGTCGGTCTCCTCGACGAGTTCGCGGTACGTGGACACGTATCCGTCGCTCATCAGATAGCAGGGGCGCTGCCAGCCGAAGAGCGAGTAGCTCGGGATCGCCCACGCCGTGCAGGGGAAGTCGACCTTGCCCTCCAGGAAGTCCAGGAAGAGCGGGCTCTGGTTGAGCCGCCACTTCTTGCGGTTGCCGCCCGCGAACGCCTTCTTGAACAGCTCGCGCGTCTGCTGCACACCGAGGAAGTGCTCCTGGTCGGGGGCCTTCTCATAGGCGTAGGCGGGCGAGAGCATCATCTCGTCCACCTTCAGGTCGTCATTGAGGTAGTTCAGCACCTCGATGACGGTCTGCGGGGTGTCGGTGTTGAAGAAGGTGGAGTTGGTGGTCACCCGGAAGCCGCGCCGCTTGGCCTCCTTGATGGCCTCGACCGCCTCGTCGAAGGTGCCCTCCTTCGCCACCGAGGCGTCGTGCCGCTCGCGCAGCCCGTCGATGTGCACGGCCCACGCGAAGTACGGCGAGGGCTTGAACTTGTCCATCTTCTTGCGCATGAGAAGGGCGTTCGTGCACAGGAACACGAACTTCTTCTTGGCTACCAACTGCCGTACGATCTCGTCGATCTGAGGGTGCATCAACGGTTCACCACCAGCGATGGACACCATCGGCGCGCCGGATTCCAGCACCGCGCCCACGGCCTGGGCGACGGGCATGCGCTGCTTGAGGACGCCTGCCGGATGCTGGATCTTGCCGCAGCCCTCACACTTGAGGTTGCACGCGAACAGCGGCTCCAACTCGACCAGCAGTGCGAACTTGTCCCGCTTCTTGAGCTTCTGTTCGAACAGGTATGTAGCGACCTTGATCGTCTGGCGCAACGGCATGGCCATCTGGCTCACCTCCGGGGGAGCAGCAAAGAACGGTGCCATTCGAAAAATGCGGGAAGAACGGAACGAAGAACACGGAAAGCAGATATTCCACCGCGTACGGTGCCGATCCGGACGAGTTCATGTTCGGGAGCGTCCACGACCACCCGTACGGCCGCGACCGGGCGCGCACCGGGGCGGACTGCCGTGAGGAGCGTGGCCGCCGACTCCATGTCGACCGCGATCGAGCCGGTCGCGAGCAGGTCGGACCGCTCATGGCCCCGGACGACATGGTCGGAGCCGGTGAGCGGGCCGGTGTGGACCGTGCGTCCGGGCAGGATGCGCACGAGCTCCTTGACGAGCAGTTCGGTGCCCACGCAGGCGACGGCGCCGCGCGGGTCCCGGGTCTCCTCGGCGACCACCAGGTCGCCGGGGTGCATGCCGGGGGCGAGCCCGGCGCAGAAGCCGGTGGCCAGTACGGCCGCGCCGGCCAGCGCCGGGACCGCGAGCTGCCGGGTGACGGAGCGTTCCGCCGCTCGGGGGCCCATGCCCGTACGGAGGAAGCTGACCGGCCCGTCCGCCCCGCTCCTGTCCCCGGTGCGCAGGGCGAGGCGCTCGATGCCGAGCGCGCAGGCGATCAGCAGCGGGACGGGTGCGGGCCGGGTGGTCAAGTCAGCTCCCCTTCGCCTCGGCCAGCGGCTTCCGGGTGAGGAGGCCGCGCTCGAAGGGGTCGCCGTACAGATACCGGCCGAGCGCGGTGAGCGGGAAGACCTGCCGGTACAGGTGGTAGTTGATGGAGAAGTCCCAGGGGAAGCCGGTGCCGGTGAAGTACGGCTCGTCCCAGGTGCCGTCCTCCTGCTGGGTGTCGGCCAGCCACTGGATGCCGCGCTCGACGGCCTTGGAGTCCTTCTCCCCCGCCGCGAGCAGCGCCATCAGCGCCCACGCGGTCTGCGAGGCGGTGGAGGCGCCACGGCCGCTCCACTCCTTGACGTACTTGTAGGAGCGCAGGTCCTCGCCCCAGCCGCCGTCGTCGTTCTGCACCCTCTCCAGCCAGCCCACGGCCCGCCGGATCGCCGGGTGCGAGCCGGGCAGGCCGGCCGCGGTGAGCGCGGGCACCACCGAGCCGGTGCCGTAGACGTAGTTGACGCCCCAGCGGCCGAACCACGAGCCGTCCGGCTCCTGTTCGGCGAGCAGCCAGTCGATGCCGCGCCGGGTGCGCGGGTCATGGGCGAGCCCCTCGGCGGCGAGCATCTCCACGACGTGCGCGGTGACGTCGGCCGAGGGCGGGTCGATGACCTCGCCGAAGTCGCAGAACGGCAGCCGGTTCGGGAACGGGCTGGTGTTGTCGACGTCGAAGGCGCCCCACGCCCCGTTCTTCGACTGCATCCCGAGGTTCCAGCGCACCGCGCGCCCGATCGCCCCGTCCACGCGGTCCGGGTCGTGGTGCCGGACCCGGCGCAGCGCGAGGGAGACCTCGGCGGTGTCGTCGATGTCGGGGTAGTTGTCGTTGTGGAACTCGAACGCCCAGCCGCCCGGCGGAAGTTCCGGTCGGCGTACGGACCAGTCGCCGGGCCGGACGATCTCCTCGCCGAGCATCCAGTCGGCCGCCTTGACCAGTTGCGGGTGGTCTACGGGGAGACCCGCGTCGACGAGTGCGATGGTGGCGAGGCAGGTGTCCCACACCGGGGACTGGCAGGCCTCGATCATCCGGGCGCCGTCCTCGCGCCATACGGCGAAACGGTCCAGCGAGGCGAGGCCCTCGCGCATCACGGGATGTTCGAGGTCGTAGCCGAGCAGGTGCAGGGCGATGACCGAGTACACGGCCGGGGGCTGGATGCCGCCCCAGCAGCCGTCGTTCTCCTGCCGCTCGATGATCCACCGGGCGGCCGAGTTCAACGCGGCCTTGCGGAGTCTGCGCACGGCGACCTTGCGGTAGCCGCGGACCACCTTGTCGAGTCGCTGGAACAGCCCGTCCCAGCTCACCACCGGGGCGAGCGGCTGCGGCGGGTTGGGGTTCGCCGGATCGGTGTGCAGCTCGTCCAGCGGGAACGGCGCCGGGCGCACCGGGCGCTTGGCGGAGACGACGGTGAGCGGCACGATCGTCTGCCGCGCCCAGCAGCCGAAGTCGTAGATGTTGAGCGGGAACCAGGTGGGGAAGTAGATCAGCTCCGGTGGCAGCTCGGGCAGGTCCTCCCACTTCCACCAGCCGAACAGGGCCAGCCAGATCCGGGTGAAGACACGGGAGGCGGCGATACCGCCGCGCTCACGGATCCAGGCGGAGGCCTTGGCCATGTGCGGCTCGTCCGGCGCGTCACCAGCCAGGCGCAGGGCGACGTACGCCTCGACGGTGGTGGACAGTTCGCCGGGCCCGCCGTAGAAGGAGGCCCAGGTGCCGTCCTCGCGCTGCTCGCCGCGGATGAACGTCGCGGCGGCCTGCGTGGTCTTCTCGTCGCGGATCCCCAGGAACTGGCGGAGCAGCAGGTCCTCGGCGTCCATGGTGACGTTGGTCTCCAGGTCGCCCTTCCACCAGCCCTCGGTGTCCTGCCGCGCGAGCAGGAAGTCGGTGGCGCGCCGGGCGGCGCGTGTGGCGGCTTCTTGTACCCCGGCCGTCTCGGGGGTGGTGATGGCGGTGGTGTCGCTGGCCGCGGCAGCGCGGGACGGCACAGTCGCCCCGGTGCTTCCGTCGGTCGTCGCTGTCATGGCTTCCCCTTCGTGCAGTCGTGCGAGTCGTGCTGCTGTGGGTCCGCCGTCGGCCGGTGTCCTGATGTCGATCCTCGGACACCGGCCGGCGACTACGCGAGGCGTGTTGGGCCGATAGTGATCATCTCTTTCGTACGACGACGAAGTCGGCGAGCGCCGTGAAGGAGTCGCGCACCCGGTCGGGCATGTCGACGGCCTCGAGGGCTTCGATGGCGATGGTGTGCTGACGGCGCGCTTCCTCGGCCGTCCAGTCCCGGCCGCCCGCCTGCTCGATGAGAGCCGCGCGGGCCGCGAACTCCTCCTCGGAGAAGTTCTCGACGTCGCTGCTCTTGGCGTCCGCGGCGAGGATCTCACCGAGCCGCTCGGAGGCGGAGCCGCCGGCCGCGAGCGCGGCCACGACCGGCAGGGACTTCTTGCGCTGGCGCAGGTCGCTCCAGGTCTGCTTGCCGGTGGCCTCCGGGTCGCCCCAGATGCCGAGCAGGTCGTCGACGGCCTGGAAGGCGAGGCCGAGGTGGTAGCCGTACCGCTCCAGGGCGTCGGCGGTGGCGGTGTCGGCGCCGCCGAGGACCGCGCCGATGGAGCTGGAGGCGGCGAGCAGCGCGCCGGTCTTGTTGCCCTCCATCTCCAGGCACTCCTCGACGGTGACCCGGTCGCGGTGCTCGTAGGAGATGTCCTGCGCCTGACCGTCGATCAGGGCGCGGGTGGCGGTGGTGAGTCTGCGGGTGGCGCGGCCGGCCTCGACGGTGCCGAGCTCCAGCAGGATCTCGTTGGCCAGGGCGAACAGGGCGTCGCCGACCAGGATCGCCTGGGCGGGGCCGTGCACCTTCCAGACGGTGTCCCGGTGCCGGCGCTGCTCGTCGCCGTCCATCAGGTCGTCGTGCAGCAGCGAGAAGTTGTGGACGAGTTCGACGGCGACGGCGCCGGGGATGCCCACCTCCGGCGCGGCGCCGGTGACCTCGGCGGAGAGCACGGCGAGCGCGGGACGCACGGCCTTGCCGCCGTCGCCGTCGGCCGGATTGCCCTGGGCGTCGATCCAGCCGAAGTGGTAGGCGGCGACGGTGTCCATGGGAGACGCCAGCCGGTCGACGGCCGCACGCAGGACCGGAGTGGCCAGGGTCCGGCCGCGCTCCAGCAGCGCGGTCACGTCCACCGCGGCCCGTGGGACGGGCGTCGAGGCCGGGGGCACAGTGGGCACAGTCTCTCCTCTTGTTGCGGTACCGGGGGTGCGGGGGCCTGCCGCGGGCTTCTGATCGAGCATCAGGCCGCCTCCTCGAACTCGAAGAGATGGCGGGGGCGGGGCCGGCCCAGGGCACTGAGGGCGGCATCGGCCGCGCTCACTCCACTGCGGACCGCACTCTCCATGGTCGCGGGCCACCCGGTGGCGGTCCACGCTCCGGCCAGGTACAGGCCGGGGGCCTTGGTGCGGGCGCCGGGCCGCAGCCGCCCGACGCCGGGGGTGGGGGCGAACGTGGCCGTGCGCTCCCGGGTCACGAAGAAGTCCTTCACCACGGCGCCCCGCGTACCCGGGATCAGCCGCTCCAACTCGGGCAGATAGCGCTCGCGCAGCTCGGCGACCGGCAGATCGACCTCTCCATGCGCGGCCGACTGGGACAGCGCCAGGTACTGACCCTCGCTCAGCCCGGAGGCGTCGGTGCGGTCGAACACCCACTGCACGGGGGTGCCCAGGGCCGCGAAGAAGGGGCGCGCGAGCACCTTGCGGTCGTAGACGACATGGACGTTGAGGATCGGCGCGGTGCCGATGTCCAGCAGCTGCCGGGGGGCGTCGAGGGCGCCGGGCGGCAGCAGGTCGTGGGCCTCGCGCTGGGGTACGGCGAGGACGACGGCGTCGGTTTCCAGGCTCTCGCCGGGAACCTGAACGCTCCAGGTGCCGTTCTCGTTGATAGAGACGGAGGTGACGCGTGTACGGACCTCGGTACGGACGCCCGCGGAGTCGAGCGCCTTGCGGGCCAGCCGGTCGTGCAGTTCGCCCAGCGGGACGCGGGCCCAGCCGATGTCGGCCGCGCCCGGGTCGGACAGCAGACCGGTCTTGAAGACCATCGCGGCGAGCCCCAGCGAGGCGTCGCCCGCGACCGCGTTGAGGGTGGCGACCCCGACCAGGTCCCACAGGGCCTCGACAGCGCGCGCCGACTGGCCGTGCGCGGCCAGCCAGCTGCCGAAGTCCTGGGTGTCCAGGGCCGGATCGGCGAGGTCGAGCCCCTTCAGCGCGAGCGCGGCCCGCCCGACCGCGGCGCGCTCGGCGAGCGAGAGGTGCGGATAGGCGGCCAGGCTGCGCCCCAGATGGAGGGGCACGGGCAGCGGGTCGCGCCGCAGCCGGCCGAGCCGCCTGCCCTCGGGCTTGGCGACGTCGACGACGGGCACGTCCAGGCGGTCCTGCAGCGGTGCCAGCGCCGCGCCCTCGATCCGGTCGAGGAACCAGCGGTAGGCGGTGCAGCAGCGCAGGTACACGTGCTGGCCGTTGTCGACGGTCAGGTCGCCGCGCTGGAAGGAGAAGGCGAGGCCGCCCAGCCTGGGCCTGCCTTCGAGCAGGGTGACACGGACGCCCGCGTCGGCGAGCGCGAGCGCCGCGGTGATCCCGGCGAGCCCGCCGCCGACCACGACGGCGCTGCGGCCTGCCGCACCCTCTTCTCCCGCAGTGGCGTGCTGCTGTGCGGGGCGTGAGCCGTCGCTCATCGTGCGTCCTTCCATGCGTGGCGAGCGTGCAGGTTGAACGGTGCACGGTCGGCCGTCGCAGTCAGGGACGCCACGCCGCAGTGGAGGGTTGCCTGCCGCATGTCTCCTGGTTCGGTGAGGTCCATCAGGGGCGCCTCCTGACGGAACGCGGGGAGACATGGCGGCTCACGTGCCGGGTGTCCAGACCCGACAGACCGCGTACCGCGACATAGGCCTTCTCGCGTCCGGGCAGCGAGACCCGGCCGCGCAGCACGGCCTCCGGGTCGCGCTCGATGCGGTCCAGCAGCCGGCGGTAGATGCCGGCCATGGCGGCGACGCACGCGCCGCTGCGCCGGTCGAGCATGGGCAGCAGCTGGTAGCCCTCGGCGAACAGGGCGCGGGCCCGCCGCACTTCGAAGTGCACGAGGCCCGCGAAGTCGGAGCCCTCCGGCGGGGTCGGCCCATGGAACCCGGCGGAGCAGCCGAACTTGGCGAGGTCGTCGGCGGGCAGATAGGTACGGCCGCCGGCCGCGTCCTCGCGTACGTCCCTGAGGATGTTGGTCAACTGCAGGGCGAGGCCGAGCGTGTCCGCGTACTCGGCCGCGCGCTCGGCGCCGCGCGCGCCCGGCTCGGTGCCGAACACGCCGAGCGAGAGGCGGCCGATGGCACCGGCGACACACCGGCAGTAGACCTTCAGGTCGTCCCAGGTCTCGTAGGTCTCGCCGCGTACGTCCATCTGGACGCCGTCGATCAGCTCGTCGAGCCCGCCGAGCGGGATCGGGAAGGCGCGCGCGGCATGGGCGAGGGCGACGGCGACCGGATCGGTGTCGTCCTCCTCGACCTCGTCCTCCCGGACCCGGGCGAGCAGCGCCCGGGTGTCCTCCAGCCGCTTCAGCTTCACCTCGTCGGCCAGGTCGCCGTCGCCGATGTCGTCCACGCGGCGGGAGAACGCGTACAGCGCCGACATGGCGCGGCGCTTGGGTGTGGGCAGCAAGCGGATGCCATAGGCGAAGTTGCGTGCCTGCTGCCCGGTGACGGTCTCGCAGTAGCTGTAGGCGGCGAGTACCGGTGCGGACACGTGCGACGGAGAATCCACGGTCCGGATCACCCCTCTCCTCGCAGGATCACGCCCGCCTCACGCAGCAACTGGACCTTGCCGGGTCGGGGCGGGCCGGGAAGTACGTCGTATTCGGCGGCGGCGATCGCCCTGATCGCCGCCCTTCCCCCCGCCACGAACCCTGCGAGAAGCAGCTTCAACCTGCCGTGGACGCTACCCACCAGGGGGGCGCCTTCATTCAGCAGATCGCGGGCGCGTTGTGCCTCGTATGCAACCAGGGCGCGCACCGATGCGCTCGCGGTTTTCGCGGAGAGATCCGTTTCCTGGACGTGAAAGCGCTTCATGTCGGCGGCCGGGAGGTAGATCCGGTCACGGCCGAGGTCCTCCGCGACGTCCTGGAGGTGTTCCACGATCTGCAACGCGGTGCAGACGGCGTCGGAGAGCCGGATCCGCTCGGGGGTCGAGGTGCCGGTGACGGCGAGGACGAGGCGGCCGACGGGGTTGGCGGACAGTTCGCAGTAGGCGAGGAGGTCGTCGTAGGTCTCGTAGCGGGCGACGAGCTGGTCCTGGCGGTTGGCGGCGATCAGGCCGAGGAAGGGCTCGGGGGTGAGGGAGCGGCGGCGGACGGTGGGCTGGAGGCGGCGCAGCAGGGGGTGGCGCGGGGTGCCGTCGAAGACGCGGCGCAGGTCGGCCTCGAAGGCGTCGAGGAGGACCAGGCGGTCCTCGGACTCGGCGGCCGACACGCCGAGCAGCCGGGCGTCGGCGCCGCCGGGGGCGAGGTCGCCGTCGCCGATGTCGTCGACGAGGCGGGCGAAGCCGTAGACGGCCATGAGGTCGTCGCGCCAGGCCTTGGGCAGGAAGAAGGGGGCCACGGGAAAGTTCTCGCTCGTGGCCTTGTCCAGGGTGGCGCGCTCCGGATCCGGCGCCGTTTCGGTGGCCGTCATCGGGCGCTGCCCGGCGGGGGGACGGCACATGCTGCGTTGAGCTGGGGAGTTTCCGTAGCCATTGCCGTCACATCTCCCGTTCTACACTGCCGACCCAATAGACACTATTTCGGACACGCCGCCCTGCAATCCGCGGGGTCGCCCTGGCGCGGGATGTCGCGCATTATCGCCCCACTTGCCGCTTTCCGGCACCGGTACAGCTTACGTTGTACAACGCGGCAAGGTTCGTCGGGGTGTCCTGCACATCACAACAACACACCGATTGGCTCCAAGATTCCTCACGCGAAACGGAGTTGACGGTTCCTTTGCAGACGCCGGGCCCCGCCGGACGGCTTCCGGCGGGGCCCTGGCCGAAACGGGCTACTTGCCCGTGAACTTCTCGTACTCCTTCAAGACCTCTTCGGTCGGTCCGTCCATGCGCAGCTCGCCGCGCTCCAGCCACAGGACGCGGTTGCAGGTGTCGCGGATGGACTTGTTGTTGTGACTGACCAGAAACACCGTGCCGGCCTCCTTGCGCAGTTCCCGGATGCGTTCCTCGGAGCGCTTCTGGAACTTGCGGTCACCGGTGGCGAGCGCCTCGTCGATCATCAGGACGTCGTGGTCCTTGGCGGCGGCGATGGAGAACCGGAGCCTGGCGGCCATACCGGAGGAGTACGTGCGCATCGGCAGGGTGATGAAGTCGCCCTTCTCGTTGATGCCCGAGAAGTCGACGATCTCCTGGTAGCGCTCCCTGACCTGCTCCCGGGACATCCCCATGGCGAGACCGCCCAGGATGACGTTGCGCTCACCGGTCAGGTCGTTCATCAGGGCCGCGTTGACGCCGAGCAGCGAGGGCTGGCCGTCGGTGTAGACCCTGCCCTTCTCGGCGGGCAGCAGGCCGGCGATGGCGCGCAGCAGCGTGGACTTGCCGGAGCCGTTGGAACCGATCAGGCCGATGGCCTCGCCGCGGTACGCGACGAAGGACACACCGCGCACGGCGTGCACCTTGCGCACGCCCCGCGCTGCCTCGTCGGAGCCTCGCTTCAGGATGCGGCTCAGGGCGGCCGTCGCGCTGCCCTTGCCGGTCCTGGCGCCGCTGACGCGGTAGACGATGTGCAGGTCGTCCGCGATGACAGTGGGGCGACGCTCCCCGGTGTTCTGCTCGGCGTCGTGCTCGGCGTTCTGCTCAGCCACGGCCGTACCTCTCCTCCGCCTTCCAGAAGTACACGAAACCGCCGGCGAAGACGACCACGGCCCAGAACAGCGCGATGGCCCACACGTGCGGCGGCAGGTTCGAGGCGCCGTAGCCGTCGATCAGCGCGTAGCGCATCAGGTCCATGTAGACGGCGGCCGGGTTGACCTGGAGCAGCCGGACCGCGATCTCGGAGCGGCCCTCCATCATCTTGTTGATGGAGAACATCACACCGGAGGTGTACATCCAGGTACGCAGGATGAACGGCATCAGCTGGGCGAGGTCCGGCGTCTTGGCGCCCATGCGGGCCACGATCAGCGCGAGCCCGGTGTTGAACAGGAACTGCAGCAGCAGGACCGGCACGATCAGCAGCCAGGCGGGGCTCGGGTAGCTGCCGAAGCCGATCGCCACGACGAACATCACGATCATCGAGAACAGCAGCTGCTGGAGCTGCTGCAGCGAGAAGGAGACGGGCAGCGAGGCGCGCGGGAAGTGCAGGGCGCGCACCAGGCCAAGATTGCCGGAGATCGCACGGACACCCGACATGACCGAGCTCTGCGTGAAGGTGAACACGAACACGCCCGTGACCAGGAACGGGATGTACACGTCCTGGGACAGACCGCGGCTCGCGTGCAGGATCACGCCGAAGATGAAGTAGTACACGCCCGCGTTCAGCAGCGGCGTCGCCACCTGCCACAGCTGGCCCAGCTTGGCCTGGCTGTACTGCGCCGTCAGCTTCGCCTGGGAGAAGGCGAGGATGAAGTGGCGCCGCCCCCACAGCTGGCGGACGTACTCGGACAGCGAGGGCCGGGCGCCGCTCACGGCGAGCCCGTACTTGGCGGCGAGCTGCGCCGCCGTCAGTCCCTCGTCGGGCGACGGTATCGCGCTCACCGCGACACCGCCGTCATGGGTTGTGTGACTCACGAGTGGAAATCCGGACTCTCTTTGGGTAAGAAGCTTGCTCTCTTCAGGTAAGAGAAGCTTCTCAGATCACCGGAGGACGGCCCAGCCGGGTCAGCCGCCACACCGTGCGCCAGCGCATCGGGCGGCGGGGGCCGCACGGCGTGGTCCACCCCTCCTTGAAGCCGCCGAACCAGGCCCGCAGGGCCGGGCGGGAGGGACGGCGGACCAGCGTGAGCAGCAGCCAGACCCCGAGGTAGACGGGTACCAGCAGGGCGGGGAGGTTGCGGCGGGCCAGCCACACGCGGTTGCGGGCGACCATGCGGTGGTAGACCGCGTGCCGCGAGGGCGCGGTGGTCGGGTGGTACAGCACCATGTCGGACCGGTAGTCGATCATCCAGCCGGCGTCGAGGGCGCGCCAGGCCAGGTCGGTCTCCTCGTGGGCGTAGAAGAACTCGTCCGGCAGGCCGCCGACCTCGGCGAACACCCGGGTACGGACGGCGTTGGCGCCGCCCAGGAAAGTGGTCACCCGGGAAGAGCGCATCGGGTCGGAGGCGCGCAGCCGGGGCACATGGCGGCGCTGGGTCTCGCCGGTCTCCGGGTCGGCGATGCGGAAGCTGACGATGCCGAGCTCCGGGTCCGAGGCGAAGGCCTCGCGGCACAGCTCGGCGGTGTCGTGACGGGCGAGCAGCCCGTCGTCGTCGAGGAAGAGCACTATGTCGACATCCCGGCCGCCGGGGCCGAAGGCCTCTATGCCGACGTT
Organism: Streptomyces sp. NPDC052107; assembly: GCF_040680215.1. Lineage (NCBI taxonomy): Bacteria > Bacillati > Actinomycetota > Actinomycetes > Kitasatosporales > Streptomycetaceae > Streptomyces > Streptomyces sp. NPDC052107. The sequence goes on along the minus strand of NZ_JBFAWG010000005.1, from coordinate 232,110 downwards.
GCGGCCGCCGGGGATGCCCAGGTTCTCGGGCAGTTCGATCGTCCGTACGCCTTCGGGGACGTCCGGGACGGGCGAGCCGTTGCCGACGACCACCACCTCCACCGGGTCGCCGTCCTGCTTGGCGACCGAGTCGAGCAGGGCCCGCAACTCCTCGGGGCGGTTGCCCATCGTGATGATGACGGCGCCGACCCGCATGGCCGTGCTCACTTCAGCCTGCTGGAGGCGAGGATGGACACCAGGTGCAGCAGGGTCTGCAGCAGGGCGATGGCGGCCAGCACCGCCACACCCAGCCGGGAGAAGAACAGGTCGCCGCGCACCTGGTCGACGATCGCCAGGACCAGGATCAGCAGGGACGCCTCGATGCCGAGGATCAGCCGGTGGAACTTCAGCGCGGCGGCCGCCCGGCGGGCCAGCGCCATGCCGGAGGAGCGCATCTCGGCGGCGGCCTCCTGCACCGGCGGCTTTCCGGCCTGGTGGCGGGCGACGCCGACCAGGTCCGTCTCCGCCTTGATCAGGATGGCGCCGAGCGCGGCCAGGGTGCCGAGGAAGGCCCACAGCCAGTCGATACGGCCGCTCCCCCACAGGTCGGCGGCGCGCAGCCCGAAGCCGGTGAGCACCGCGGCGTCGGTCAGATAGGCGCCGACCCGGTCCAGGTAGACGCCGTTCAGCGAGTACTGCTTCTTCCAGCGGGCGATCTCGCCGTCGACGCAGTCCAGCAACAGGTACATCTGGACGCACACCACGCCGAGCACGGCGCCCGGGATCCCCGGCACCAGGAGTGCCGGGGCCGCGAGCACGCCGAAGACGGTCATCAGGTACGTGAGCTGGTTGGGCGTGACCCTGGTGTTGACCAGGTAGCGGTCGACCCGCAGGGACACCTCACGCATGTAGAGGCGTCCCATCCAGTGCTCACCGCTGCGCCGGTCCTTCACCCCCGCGGGGTGGACGACCGGACGGAGTTCAGCTACCGATGGCCTTGACATAGTCGGCGTAGATGTCCTTGATCTGGTTCGTCTTGAGGTCGAGGTGTTCGAGGATCGTGTAACGGCCGGGGCGGGTCTCCGGGGCGAACTCCACCACGCGCACGAACTCGTCCACGGTGAAGCCGATCTCCTCCGGCAACACCGGGAGCCCGTGCCGGCGCAGCACGCCGGCGGTGTGGACGGCCTCCTCGTGCGCCCCGCGCAGATACATCGCGAAGGCCGCGCCGAGCCCGCACTGCTCGCCGTGGGCGGCAGCCCGCTTGGGGAAGAGCAGGTCGAAGGCGTGGTTGATCTCGTGGCAGGAGCCGGAGGACGGGCGGGAGTCGCCGGAGATCGACATCGAGATGCCGCTGAGCACCAGCGCCTCGGCGAGCACCTGGAGGAAGTCGTTGTCGCCGATGCCGCCCGGGTGGCGCAGCACCGCCTCGCCGGCCTGACGGGCCATGGCCGCGGCGAGACCGTCGATCTTCTCGCCGTTGACCCGGTTCGACAGCTCCCAGTCCGCGACCGCGTTGATGTTGGAGATCGCGTCGCCGATGCCGGCCCGGACGAAACGGGCCGGGGCCTCGCGGATCACGTCCAGGTCGATGACGACCGCTATGGGGTTCGGCACACCGTAGGAGCCGCGTCCGGCGTCGTTGTCGAGCGTCGCGACCGGCGAGCACAGGCCGTCGTGCGCGAGGTTCGTCGGCACGGCGACCAGGGGCAGGCCGACGCGGGCCGACGCGAACTTGGCGCAGTCGATGATCTTGCCGCCACCGAGCCCGACCACCGCGTCGTAGTGGCCGGACTTCATCTCGCCGGCCAGCCGGATCGCGTCGTCGAGGGTGCCGCCGCCGACCTCGTACCAGCTGGCGCCGGGCAGCGAGGGGGCGATGCGCTCGCGCAGCTTCGAGCCGGAGCCGCCGCTGACGGCGACGGCGAGCCGGCCGGACTGGGCGATGCGCTCGTCGGCGAGGACACCGGCCAGGTCGTCCAGGGCACCCGGGCGGATGTCCACGACGACCGGCGAGGGAATCAGCCGGGTCAGTAGTGGCACGCGATCTCCCGTCCCTTGGCGAGGTCGTCGTGGTTGTCGATCTCGACCCACTTGACGTCGCCGATCGGCGCCACGTCGATCCGGAAGCCGCGGCCCACCAGCTCCTGGTACCCGTGCTCGTAGAACTGCTGCGGGTCCGTCTCCCAGACCGTCTTCAGCGCGTCGGCCAGCTCGGGGGCGGCGTCGCCCTCGATCAGGGTGACGCCGATGTACTCGCCGGTGGCCTCGGCGGGGTCCATCAGCTTGGTGATCTTCGTCATGCCCTTCTCGGGGTCGACGACGACCTTCATCTCCTCGTCGGCGAGGTTCTTCACGGTGTCCAGCGCGAGGATGATCTTCTTCCCCCCGCCGCGGGCTGCGAGCAGCGTCTTCTCGACGGAGACCGGGTGCACGGTGTCGCCGTTGGCGAGGATCACGCCGTCCTTGAGGGCGTCACGGCCGCACCACAGGGAGTAGGCGTTGTTCCACTCCTCGGCCTTGTCGTTGTCGATGAGGGTGAGCTTGAGGCCGTACTTCTGCTCCAGGGCCGCCTTGCGCTCGTACACGGCCTCCTTGCGGTAGCCGACGATGATCGCGACCTCGGTCAGGCCGATCTCGGCGAAGTTGCCGAGGGTCAGGTCGAGCACCGTGATCGAGTCCTCTATGCCCGCGGGCCCCACCGGCACCAGCGCCTTGGGCAGGGTGTCGGTGTAGGGGCGCAGACGCCGTCCGGCGCCGGCCGCCAGCACGAGGCCGATCATGCGGGTTCTCCTTCGTCGTGTACGGCTGGGGCCCCGGCGGAGACCCAGAAGCGGATGCTCTCGGCGAGCACCACGAGGGCGACGGCCACGGCGAGGACCGTGAGCGCGACCGTGAACTGCGAGGCGGTGAGCACCGCGGCCAGAACGGTGACGAGCAGCGTCCGCCCCTCGTGCCCGCCGATGACGCGCACCAGCCAGGCCGGGGGCGCTCCGGCGTTGCCGCGGATGCGGTACACCGTGTCGTAGTGATGGTAGGCGACGGCCGCCACCAGGCCGAAAGCCGCAGGAAGGGCACCGTTCACCCCTGCTTTACCGGCGAGGGCGAACACGGTGCCGTACTCGGCGGCCCGGAAGAAGGGCGGGACAAGCCAGTCGAGGGCGCCCTTGAGGGGGCGGGCGACGGCGAGGGCCGAGGTGAGGACGTAGAGCAGGGCGCCGATCACCGGCAGCACCGAGCCGTAGCCGGTGAGGGCGGAGCAGGCGACCACCGCGGCACCGCCCAGGAGCGCGACGGCGGGCACGGCGAGACCCGGCAGGCCCCGCTTGGCGACCTGCTTGACAGCGTCCGCGAGCGGTCCGGAGTCGGCGAGGTCCGCCAGCGCCTGGGCGGCCCGGTCGGAGCGTCGGGCCTTGCGGGTCAGGGAGCGCAGCACGCGGCCCGCCGTGGTGTAGGTCGCGGCGAAGGCACAGCCGATGAGCAGCACGTAGAAGGTGATCCGCGGGGTGGTGGCCGCGGTGAGGACCGCGATCAACGCCCAGCGCTCGCCGATCGGCAGCACGATCATCCGCCGCAGCCACACCGTCCAGCCGACGCTGTCCAGCTTGTCCGAGAACGCGGCGGTGGGGCTGGTGTTGGCGGTGGCGTCGTGGTTGGCCTCGTTGAAGGAGAAGTCGACCACGTGCCGGCAGGTCTGCAGGACCATCGCGCCGAGCGCGAGCGCCCATACGTCGTCATGGCCGCCGCCCCGGGCCGCTCCCAGCGCGAGGCCGGCGTAGTAGGCGTACTCCTTGGCCCGGTCGAAGGTGGCGTCGAGCCAGGCGCCGAGCGTGGAGTACTTCAGGGCGTAGCGGGCGAGCTGGCCGTCGGTGCAGTCCAGCACGAAGGAGGCGATCAGCAGCACGCCGGCCGCTATGAAGCCGCCGCGGGTGCCGGTGGCCGCGCAGCCCGCCGCGATCAGGGCGGTGAGCAGCGAGGCAGTGGTGACCTGGTTCGGGGTCAGGCCGTGCCGGGCGCACCAGCGGGCGATGTAGCGCGAGTAGGGGCTGATGAAGAAGGTGGTGAAGAAGCCGTCGCGGGACTTCACCGCCGACTTCAGGCGTACGGCCTCGTCGTCGACGGCGGCGACGGCCTGCCGTGCCTCGTTGCGGGCCTGGGGGTCGGCGGGGACCGCGGCGACCAGGCTGCCCAGCTCCGGCCGGTGCACCTCGCCGGCGTCGGCGTCGAGGGCGGTGACGACACGGTCGGCGAGGCTGTCCACGGCGAGCGCGGTGCCGCCGCCGACGGAGGTCTCGCGGGCCACGGCCCGGGCCATGGCCTGCCGCGCGGCCGGCTGGGCGGTCACGGCGCCGGGGATCGCGGAGAGCGGGAAGCGCGGGTCGGCCAGGCCGAGACGCAGGGCGTGCCGGTGGCCGACGAAGCGGGCGTCGACCAGGGCCACGCGGTCGCCGGCGGGTGCGGCGGCGAGCAGGGTCTCGGCCTCGGCGGCGTCCGCTGCCACCCGGACGTCGAAGCCGAGCGACCGCAGATCGTTCTCGAGGGACGATCCGGGGACCGGCTGACCGGTGACGATGGCGGTCGACAACCGAACTCACTCCCTGGGTGCCGGCGCGGTGGCGCCGGTCTCTTGCGTGGTGGGGCGCCCTGCCAGCGGCACCCGGGCGGCATGTCGGCAGAGGTTATCGGATGAGCGGGAGCCCTTGTTCACCGGCCGTTCACGGCCCGGTCCACGGGGGCTGCCCCGGCCTTTGCCGCGATCATCATCGGGGATCCGGGGCCCGGCCCACAAACCCGTGGGCACAGACCCGGGCATCCGGGACACCCTGCGCGTCGGGACGGCGGCATAGGGTGAACGACCATGACGTGGCTGATCACCGGCGGAGCCGGATACATCGGGGCGCATGTGGCACGGGCCATGGCAAGCGCCGGGGAGAGCGTCCTGGCGCTGGACGACCTGTCGGCGGCGGTGCCCGCCCGGCTGCCCGCGGACGTCCCACTGGTCGAGGGCTCGACGCTGGACGGGGACCGGTTGAAGCGGGTCTTCGCCGAGTACGACGTCACGGGCGTCGTCCACCTCGCGGCGCGCAAGCAGGTCGCCGAGTCGGTGGCACAGCCCACCCGGTACTACCAGGAGAACGTGGGCGGCCTCGCCACCCTGCTGGACGCGGTCGCCGAGGCGGGGATCGACCGCCTGGTGTTCTCCTCGTCGGCGGCGGTGTACGGCAACCCGGACGTGGACCTGATCACCGAGGACACCCCGTGCGCGCCGGTGAACCCGTACGGCGAGACCAAGCTGGCCGGTGAGTGGCTGGTGCGGGCGGCCGGAAAGGCGCAGGGAATCTCCACGGTGTGCCTGCGCTACTTCAACGTGGCGGGCGCGGTGGCACCGGAACTCGCGGACACCGGCGTGTTCAACGTCGTGCCGATGGTCTTCGACCGGCTCACCCGCGACGAGGCCCCGCGGATCTTCGGTGACGACCATCCGACACCGGACGGCACCTGCATCCGCGACTACATCCATGTGGCCGACCTCGCCGAGGCCCACCTCGCCGCGGTCCGCCGGCTCACCGACGGGGGCCTGTCCGGTGATCTGACGCTGAACATCGGACGGGGCGAGGGTGTCTCGGTGCGCGAGCTGATCACGGTCATCGGCGAGGTCACCGGTGACCGCCGGGATCCGGTGGTGGAGGCGCGCCGGCCGGGGGACGCGCCGCGCGCGGTCGCCTCGGCCGAGCGGGCGGCCGAGCAGCTGGGCTGGCGGGCCCGGCGCGGGGTCCACGAGATGGTCGCCTCGGCCTGGCAGGGCTGGCGGCTGCACCACGGCGGCTGAGCGGAGGACGAACCGAGCAGGAGCCGCACCCATCCTGACCTGCGGAACGTTTCCGCAGGTCAGGGCACATGACAACGGTGTTCAGTGCCGCGTTGCCCCATACCCCCCGCCCGTAGTTCACTGGGCCAAGCCGGACGGATACGGAAGGGCGGATGTCATGGGGGCAGGGCACGACCACGGGCACGCGCACAGCCATGCGCCGCCCACGGGTACGGCCGCGGCAGCGTACCGGGGCCGGCTGCGGATCGCGCTGGGCATCACGCTCACGATCATGGTGGTGGAGATCGTCGGCGGTCTGGTCGCGGACTCACTCGCGCTGATCGCGGACTCGGCGCACATGGCGACCGACGCGGTGGGCCTCGGCATGGCCCTGCTCGCGATCCACTTCGCCAACCGCCCGCCGAGCACCAACCGCACCTTCGGTTTCGCCCGCGCCGAGATTCTCGCCGCCCTGGCCAACTGTGTGCTGCTGCTCGGGGTCGGCGGATACGTCGTGTACGAGGCCGTCCAGCGGTTCGTGACGCCCGCGGAGACCCGCGGCGGCCTGATGATCGTGTTCGGTCTGATCGGCCTGGTCGCGAACTCGGTCTCGTTGACCCTGCTGATGCGCGGGCAGAAGGAGAGCCTGAACGTGCGCGGCGCCTTCCTGGAGGTCGCCGCGGACGCGCTGGGCTCGTTCGCGGTGCTGGTGTCGGCGGCGGTGATCCTGACCACCGGCTGGCAGGGGGCCGACCCGGTCGCCTCGCTGGTCATCGGCGTGATGATCGTGCCGAGGACGCTGAAGCTGCTGCGCGAGACGCTGGACGTGCTGCTGGAGGCGGCCCCGAAGGGCGTCGACATGGCCGAGGTGCGGACGCACATCCTGGCGCTGGACGGCGTGGAGGACGTACACGACCTGCACGCCTGGACGATCACCTCCGGGATGCCGGTGCTGTCGGCGCATGTGGTGGTCCGCTCGGACGTGCTCAGCGCCATCGGCCACGAGAAGCTGCTGCACGAGCTGCAGGGCTGCCTCGGCGACCACTTCGACGTGGAGCACTGCACCTTCCAGCTGGAGCCGAGCGGGCACGCGGAGCACGAGGCGCGACTGTGCCACTGACGGGGCGCGAGGACGCCACGACGAGTCGCACGGGCGTTCGACACCCACCTCGGACGGTTCCGTGATCTCCTGATCGGGCAGATGATCTACCGGGTCCGCCTTCCGGTCCCGCGCCGCGCGCGGACGTGCGGGGAAGTGCCGGGAGTGCCGGATTCGTACGGCAGACTTGGGGTGCGAAGACCGAGGCGAAGGATGGGTATGCCGATCACACCTGCCACCGCGACGCACAGCTCGTCGAATGGCCCCGCAGAGGCGATTTTGCTGGAACTGGTCGACGAGAAGGGTGTGACGATCGGCACGGCGGAGAAGCTCGCCGCGCACCAGCCGCCGGGACAGCTGCACCGCGCGTTCTCGGTGTTCCTCTTCGACGAGCAGGGCCGGCTGCTGCTGCAGCAGCGGGCGCTCGGCAAGTACCACTCCCCCGGTGTGTGGTCCAACACCTGCTGCGGTCACCCGTACCCGGGCGAGGCGCCGTTCGCCGCCGCGGCCCGGCGCACCTTCGAGGAGCTTGGCGTGTCCCCGTCGCTGCTGGCGGAGGCGGGCACGGTCCGCTACAACCACCCGGACCCGGCCTCGGGCCTGGTCGAGCAGGAGTACAACCACCTGTTCGTCGGCCTGGTGCAGTCGTCGCTCGCGCCGGACGCGGAAGAAGTCGCCCAGGCCGCCTTCGTGACGGCCGCCGAGCTGGCCGAGCGGCACGCCCGCGACCCCTTCTCGGCCTGGTTCATGACCGTCCTGGACGCCGCCCGCCCGGCGATCAGGGAGCTGACGGGCCAGTCCGCGGGCTGGTGAGCCGCCCACGGCAACACGGCGGGCCCGCGACGCCACCACAGCGCCGGCGGGCCCTGCGGTGCAGCACCCCCGGGGCCACGGCAGCCTCGCAGGCCTGCGGGCTCACGCACACGGGCGTGCCAGTTCGGCGGTCTCGCCGGCCCGCAGCGCTACGGCAGTCTCGTCGGCCTCGGGGCCATGGCGCTCTCGCCGGCCCGCGGTTCGGCAGGTTCGCGGACCTGCGGTTACATGGCGGCTCGGCGCGGATCTACGGCAGCATCGCGGGCTTGAGCGGAAGGGCGGCCCAGATGACCTTGCCGCCGCTCGCGGTGTGCTCCACGTCCACCGTCCCGCCCGCCTCCCGCGCCACCTCGCGGACCAGGAGCAGGCCCCGGCCGCCGGTCTGGCCGTGGTCGGCCTCCAGGGCGGTCGGACGGTAGGGGTGGTTGTCCTCCACGGACACCCGCACCCACTCGGCTCCGACGGCGACCTCCACGGCCAGCATCGGCGACAGCAGCGCCGCGTGCCGGACCGCGTTGGTGACCAGCTCGGAGACGATCAGCAGCAGGCCGTACACCAGCTCGTCGGAGACCGGCACGCCCTGGCGCAGTAGCAGGTCCCGCACGGCATGCCGGGCCTGCGGGACCGAGGCGTCCACCGCGGCGGCGGTGAACCGCCAGACACCTTCGTACGGCAGTGGATCGGGCAGCCGCTCGGCGCCCCCCGCTGGGCGCGGCCCGTCCCCGCGCCCGTGGTTGTCCATCGTCCGGTCGCCACCCTTGCGCTCGATTGTCACCACACGTCGAGTGTTGGTAACGATCCGCTCCGGTCCGCGGGACTGAACACAAGTCAGCGGGTATCGAACGCTTTCTGACCGAGTGCGTATGACACGGTCAGGTGTGGGACTGTTCCTGTCGCCCGGACGCCCGGTTCGCTAACTAGTCGGGTCGTACGTGTTTGGGCTGTCCCTGCTCCGAGACGAGCCCGACGACACGGCGCCCGCTGTAACCGGTGGCCACGAGGCCGAGGCCGTCGAAGAGCAGGGCGAGCGAGAAGAAGGCCCCGATGACGTACTGACTGCTGCTCGGCCAGGAGCCGAGGACCAGGATCCCGAGCAGCAGGTCGAAGGCGCCGAGCAGCAGCGTCCAGCCCAGCTGCGGTCCGCGCACCACCAGGCCACCGACCAGCCGGAACAGGCCCGCGGAGAGGAACAGCAGCGCGGCGAACATGGTGAGCGCGGCGGCCGCGGCGTGCGGCAGGCGGATGACGACGACGCCGGCCGCGATGTTCAGAGCGGCGACGACGACACCGAGCCAGAAGAAGCTGGTGCCTCGGGCCTGGATGGCGTGCAGCAGACCGACGATCCCGCCGATCAGCAGCAGCCAGCCGAACAGCAGCATCGAGGTGAGCGTGGCGGCCGCGGTGTAGATGAGTCCGACGATCCCGGCGAGCACGAGGAGCACGCCGAGGCCGGTGAGCCAGCTGAAGCCGCGGTGGAGTTTCGTCGCGCTGTCTCTGCGTGTGCGGGCCCTGGCCATCGCCACCTCCTCGGTCCACGCTCCCTGCCACCCACTCCCTTTTTGTCCCCATTAAGTGGCTTTCGTAACGCGCCGCATCTGCCGACCCGCACCCCCCGTACCAGCCGGAGCCCCCGATACGATCCGCGCATGGAGCCCCAGCTGTCGCACCGCGTCGAAGGCGCTGTCGCCACCGTCGTCATCCGCAACCCGGCCAAGCGCAACGCCATGACCGCCGCGATGTGGCGGACCCTGCCGCCGCTCCTGGACGAGTTGGCGCGCGACCCCGGCGTACGGGCGCTGGTGCTCACCGGCGAGGGCGGGACCTTCTGCGCGGGCGCGGACATCAGCACGCTCCAGGGCTCCCCGGAAGAGGCGCAACGGCTCGCGGTGGCGGCCGAGGAGGCGCTCGCCGCGTTCCCCAAGCCGACCGTGGCCGCCGTGCGCGGGCACTGCGTGGGCGGCGGGGCACAGCTCGCCGCGGCCTGCGATCTCCGCCTGGCGGAGGAGGGCGCGCTGTTCGGGGTGACTCCGGCGCGGCTCGGCATCGTCTATCCGGCCTCCTCGACCCGCCGGCTGGTGTCGCTCGTGGGTCCGGCCACCGCCAAGTACCTGTTGTTCACGGCCGAGTTGATCGACGCGGGGCGGGCGCTCGGCACCGGGCTGGTGGACGAGGTGCTGCCGGAGGGCGAACTGGGCAAGCGGGTCGCGGAGTTGGCCCGGGTCCTGGTCTCCCGCTCGCAGCTCACCCAGGCCGCCGCGAAGGAGTTCGCGGGCGGCCGTACCGACCGGGACGCCCACTGGGCTGAACAGGCCCGTGGCAACCCCGACACCGTGGAAGGGGTCGCCGCGTTCCTGGAGCGCCGGCAGCCGCGGTTCACGTGGAGCGGGTCTACGTCAGACTGAACCGGCCGCCCGTGCGGAGCTCCTCGACGAGGTGCGCGGGCGCTTTGTGCGGCGCACCCGCGTCGTAGGGGGGCTGGGGGTCGTACTCGGTCCACAGCTGGACGGCCTGGGCGTGTTCGTCGCCGGCGATCCTGCCGACCAGGGTGAGGGCCATGTCGAGACCGGCGGACACCCCGGCCGCGGTGACGTACTTGCCGTCGGTGACGACCCGGCCGCCCGTCGGTTCGGCGCCGAACTCCTTCAGCAGATCCAGGACGGCCCAGTGGCTGGTCGCGCGGCGGTCGCGCAGCAGCCCCGCGGCGGCGAGCAGCAGCGAGCCCGAACAGACCGAGGTCGTCCAGGTGCTCGTCGCGTCGGCCGCGCGCAGCCAGTTCAGCAGGGCCGGGTTCTCCAGCTGGACCACGGTGCCGGGTCCTCCCGAGACCACGAGAAGGTCGGGGCTGGGCAGCTCGTCGAGAGCCTCGTCGGCGGTGACGGCGAGAAAGCCGGTATCGGTACGGACGGGACCGGTGCGCTCGGCGACGAACACGGTCTGGGCACCGGGGAGGCGGGAGAGGATCTCGTACGGGCCCACGGCGTCGAGCGCGGTGAACCGGTCGTAGACGACGATGGCGACCTGCATGGGGTGTCCCTTCATGGTGTTTTCCCTTGGGGCGGGCGGGTGATGGCGGGCAGCACGGGTGGCCGGCGACGGACGACAGCGGGGGATGGCGAGGCGGACGCGTCAGTGGGCGCAGCCGGGCAGGTGGGTGGGTCTGGGGCTCCAGTGGGCGGTAAGCGCGTAGTTGCGGGCCTCGAGTGGGCGGTTACGGCTCTCGGTGGGTGACGGCGGGCCGAGCCGCCGGTCGCGGGGCGCAGGGGACGACAGCTGCCGGAGGCGACGACGACGGGGCTCGGTGGACTTACGGCTGCCGGAAGCAGCAGTGGTGGGGCTCAGTGGACGCAGGCAGGCCGGACCACCCGTGGGCCAGGGCTCAGGGGGCCATGGCCGGGCGGAAGCGGCGGCGGTACTCGGCCGGGGCCGTACCGAGGGTCTTGACGAAGGCGCGGCGCATGGCCTCGGGGGTGCCGTAGCCGCTGGCGCGGGCGACCTCCTCGATGTTGTCGGCGGTGTCCTCCAGCAGGCGGCGGGCGTGTTCCAGGCGGACCCGGTCGACGTAGCGGCCGGGTGTCATGCCGGTCTCCTCGCGGAACGCGCGCGCGAAGTGGCGCGGTGAAAGGCGGGCCCGGGCGGCGAGCGCGTCGACCGTCAGGTCGCCCGCCGGATGCTCGGTGACCCAGCGCTGGACCTCCCGCAGCGGTGCGCGCTGCGCGGTCTGCGCGGCGAGCTGGGCACTGAACTGCGCCTGGTTGCCGGGGCGGCGCAGGAAGACCACCAGGTGCCGGGCGACCGCGAGCGCCACGTCCCGGTCCAGGTCCTCCTCGACCAGGGCCAGGGCCAGGTCGATGCCGGAGGTCACCCCGGCCGAGGTGGCGACGTGCCCGTCCCGGACGTAGATCGGCTCCGGATCCACGGCGACGGCCGGGTGATCGCGGGCGAGTTTGTCGCAGTAGGCCCAGTGGGTCGTCGCCCGGCGGCCGTCGAGGAGACCGGCGGCGGCGACCGGGATGGCGCCCGTGCACACCGAGACGAGCCGCGGGACGCCTGGTCCGCGGGCGCGCAGCCAGTCGATCAGCCGGGGGTCGGGGTGGCGCGTGCCCTCGCCGCCGGGCACCAGCAGGGTGTGCGGGTCGGCGGCGGTGGTGAGCGCCTCGTCGGGTACGAGAGTCAGGCCGCTGGAGGTGCGTACCGGGCCGCCGTCCAGGGAGGCCGTACGGACCCGGTAGGTGCCCGGCGTGTGCTTCTCGGCGCCCGCGAACACCTCGAGCGGCCCGGTGACGTCGAGGCTCTGGACGCCGTCGAAGAGGACGAAGAGGACGGTTCGCTGCGCCATGCCCTCGATTCTTCGCCCCCGGCGGCGTGGCTGCAATGACGTGTTTCCCACCTTTTCTGCCAGGGGCGGCGGCGGCGCGGCGCATGGGCGGGCGGCGTCCGAGGTACCCGGTGACGCACAGCGGATCCGGTCAGGACGGACAGCGGATCCGGTCGGAAAGGGGATATTCCGTGTTCAGTGCCCTCGCAGACATACTGCGCCAGACCGGCGGGGCCGTCGCCACAGTGGTCACGCTGCCGTTCCGGGCGCTCGCCCGGCTGTTCGGCGGGGCCTCGTTCACCGCGCGCGGGAGCCGGGCCTGAGAAACGGCCCGGCGGCCCGGCGGCCCGCCGAGGTGCCGCCCTGATCCCCGGTTGTCGGTGTCACCTGCCACAATTGCCGCGCAACCTCAGTGGAGAAGGCGGTACGGGATCGTGACGACACCCGGATCCATCGGAGCGGGATCCATCGAAGGCAGGATCGCCGAGGAACTCGGCGTACGGGAGCGGCAGGTGAAGGCCGCGGTGGAACTGCTCGACGGCGGTTCGACGGTGCCCTTCATCGCCCGCTACCGCAAGGAAGCGACCGAGATGCTCGACGACGCGCAGCTGCGCACGCTCGAGGAGCGGCTGCGCTACCTGCGGGAGCTGGAGGAGCGGCGGACCGCGATCCTGGAGTCGGTGCGCGAACAGGGCAAGCTGACCGAGGAGCTGGAGGCCCGCATCCGCGGCGCCGAGACCAAGGCGCGGCTGGAGGACATCTACCTCCCGTACAAGCCCAAGCGGCGCACCAAGGCGCAGATCGCGCGCGAGGCGGGTCTGGAGCCGCTGGCGGAGGGCCTGCTGGGCGACCCGACGGTGGAGCCGCTGGCGGCGGCCGCCGCGTTCGTGGACGCCGACAAGGGCGTCGCCGACCCGCAGGCCGCGCTGGAGGGCGCGCGGGCGATCCTCACCGAGCGGTTCTCGGAGGACGCCGACCTGATCGGCGAGCTGCGCGAGCGCATGTGGGTGCGCGGACGGCTGGCCGCGAAGGTGCGGGAGGGCAAGGAGGAGGCGGGCGCGAAGTTCGCCGACTACTTCGACTTCGCCGAGCCGTTCACCGAGCTGCCCTCGCACCGCATCCTGGCGATGCTGCGCGGCGAGAAGGAGGAAGTCCTGGACCTCGTCCTGGAGCCGGAGGAGCCGACTGGGTCCTCATCGGCTCCCTCGTCGTACGAGGGCATCGTCGCGAACCGGTTCGGGGTCGCCGACCGGGGCCGGCCCGCCGACAAGTGGCTGGCGGACACGGTCCGCTGGGCCTGGCGCACCCGCATCCTCGTCCACCTCGGCATCGACCTGCGCCTCAGGCTGCGGACGGCCGCCGAGGACGAGGCGGTGAACGTGTTCGCGGCGAACCTGCGCGACCTGCTGCTGGCCGCCCCGGCCGGCACGCGCGCGACACTGGGCCTGGACCCCGGTTTCCGTACGGGTGTGAAGGTCGCCGTGGTCGACGCGACCGGCAAGGTCGTCGCCACGGACGTGATCTACCCGCACGTCCCGGCCAACAAGTGGGACGAGGCCCTCGCCAAGCTGGCCCGGCTCGCGAAGGAGCACGCGGTCGAGCTGATCGCGATCGGCAACGGCACGGCCTCCCGCGAGACCGACAAGCTCGCCGGTGACCTGATCACCAAGCACCCGGAGTTGAAGCTCACCAAGGTGATGGTGTCCGAGGCGGGCGCGTCGGTGTACTCGGCGTCGCAGTACGCCTCGCAGGAGCTGCCGGACATGGACGTGTCGCTGCGCGGCGCGGTCTCCATCGCCCGTCGGCTGCAGGACCCGCTGGCCGAGCTGGTGAAGATCGACCCGAAGTCCATCGGCGTCGGCCAGTACCAGCACGACCTGTCCGAGGTGAAGCTGTCCCGCTCGCTGGACGCGGTCGTGGAGGACTGTGTGAACGGCGTCGGTGTGGACGTCAACACCGCGTCCGTGCCGCTCCTGTCGCGGGTGTCGGGCATCTCCTCCGGTCTCGCCGAGAACATCGTGGCGCACCGGGATGCCAACGGCCCGTTCCAGTCCCGGTCCGAGCTGAAGAAGGTGGCGCGGCTCGGCCCGAAGGCGTACGAACAGTGCGCGGGCTTCCTGCGCATCCGCGGCGGCGACGACCCACTGGACGCCTCCAGCGTGCACCCGGAGGCCTACCCGGTGGTCCGCCGCATGGTGAAGACCACCGGCCAGGAGGTCGCCTCCCTCATCGGCAACACCGGCGTGCTGCGCTCGATGCGGCCCGCCGACTTCGTGGACGACACGTTCGGTCTGCCGACCGTGACGGACATCCTGAAGGAGCTGGAGAAGCCGGGCCGCGACCCGCGTCCCGCGTTCAAGACGGCCACCTTCAAGGAGGGCGTGGAGAAGATCTCCGACCTGTCCCCCGGGATGATCCTGGAGGGCGTGGTGACGAACGTGGCCGCGTTCGGCGCGTTCGTGGACGTCGGCGTCCACCAGGACGGCCTGGTGCACGTCTCGGCGATGTCCAAGACGTTCGTCAAGGACCCGCGCGATGTCGCCAAGCCCGGCGACATCGTCAAGGTGAAGGTCCTCGACGTAGACATCCCGCGCAAGCGGATCGCGCTTACCCTGCGCCTGGACGACGAGGCCGCACCGCAGGGGCAGGGCGGCGGCCGGCAGCAGCGCGGTGGCGGCGCCCGGCCGCCCCAGCAGCGACAGGGCCAGCGTCAGGGCCGCGGTGGCGAACGGGGCGGGCGCCAGGCGCCGCCGCCGCCGGCCAACAGCGCCATGGCCGACGCGTTGCGGCGGGCCGGTCTGCTGGATCCGAAGAAGCGCTGACGAGTGGGGTCCGGGCCGGGCGAGTCGATCGCCCGGCCCGGGCCTGCAAAACCGGGTGCCCGGAGATCACCTGGTTGCCAGACTCACGCCATGACCGTCACGGACCCCAAACACGACCTCCAGGTGTATCTCCAGGACGCCCGCGACGTCCTCCTGTGGAAGCTGGAGGGCCTGTCCGAGTACGACGTCCGGCGCCCCCTGACCCCGACGGGGACCAATCTGCTGGGGCTGGTCAAGCACCTCACCGGCGCCGAAGCCCTGTACTTCGGCGCGACCTACGGCCGGCCCTTCGACGCAACGCCCGTGTGGTGCACCGGAGACGCGGAACCCAACGCCGACCTGTGGGCCCGGGCGGACGAGAGCCGCCAGGACATCGTCGGCCGGTACCGCGCGGCCTGGGCGCACTCCGACGAGACCATCGCCTCACTGCCCCTGGACGCGGTCGGCCGCATACCCGGGGACAAGGGCAGGGAGGTGACGCTGCACCACAGCCTCACCCACATGATCGCCGAGACCCAGCGGCACGCCGGACACGCCGACATCGTCCGGGAGTTGATCGACGGGGCGACGGGGCAGCGGCCGGACGGCGCCAACATGGCGCCCGGGGACCGAGCCGCTTGGGCGGCGCACCGGGAGCGGGTGCAGCGGGCGGCCGAAAAGGCTTGACGGAAAAGTCTGTTGAGAGAACGGTCGGATCACTACTATTCGATCGGTTTCGACTTCTGCCCTGTTTCCGGGCGAAAACTCATCCTTATGGGGACACATGTTCAGACGTTCCGCCGTCGCGGCCCTGTCGGGCGCGCTGGCACTGTCGGCCCTCACCGTGACGGCCGCCCGGGCCGACTCCGGCGACGGAGACACCCAGGTCCTCCTGGCCGTCGTCAACGGCGGCGAGCCGGTCGTGCTGGGCGCGATGACGAAGAAGACGGTCACGCTCAGCATCAGCGCGAGCGACGACTCCGGGATCAAGGACGCCTACGGCTTCCTCTACCACGGCTCGTTCGACAATCCCGACGGCTCCGCCGGCCCCGGTTCCGACACTCCGCTGACCTGCACCCCGGTCGCCGGAAGCAGCACCACGTCCACCTGCACCGCCAGCATCACCATCGACCCGAACGCGATGCTCATCAACGCCAACGCCGGTACCTGGCACATCTGGACGTCCGTGGACGCCAACGACTTCGACTACGTCAACACGGAGAACGCGGGCACCTTCCTGATGAAGCGTGCCGCCAGGCTGACCGTCGACGCCTCCCCCGAGCCGGTGGCCGCGGGTGCCACGATCACCGTCAAGGGCGCGCTGACCCGCGCCAACTGGGGCAAGGGCGGCACCTACAGCGGGTACGCGGGCCAGTCGGTGAAGCTGCAGTTCCGCAAGGCCGGCGCCACGACGTACACCACCGTGAAGACGGTGACCAGCGGCACCGACGGCCTCCTCAAGACCACGGCGACGGCCACCGCGGACGGCTACTGGCGCTGGAGCTTCGCCGGGACCGGCACGACCGGGCCGGCCAAGGCCTCCGGCGACTACGTGGACGTCACCACGGGCTGACCCGGCGGGCCCTAACGCTCCGTCACCTTCCCCGCCGCCACCTCCAGGCGGCGGGTCACCCGGACCGCGTCCAGCATGCGACGGTCGTGGGTGACCAGGAGCAGGGTGCCCTCGTAGGAGTCGAGCGCGGACTCCAGCTGTTCGATGGCGGGCAGGTCGAGATGGTTCGTCGGCTCGTCCAGGACGAGGAGGTTCACTCCCCGGCCCTGGAGCAACGCCAGTGCGGCGCGCGTGCGTTCGCCCGGGGAGAGGGTCGCGGCCGGGCGCAGGACGTGGTCGGACTTCAGGCCGAACTTGGCGAGCAGGGTGCGGACCTCGACCGGCTCGGTGTCGGGGACGGCCGCGCGGAACGCGTCCAGCAGGGACTCGGGGCCGTGGAAGAGCTTGCGGGCCTGGTCGACCTCGCCGACCAGGACGCCCGAGCCGAGCGCCGCGTGCCCCGAGTCGAGCGGGACACGGCCGAGCAGCGCGCCGAGCAGGGTGGACTTGCCGGCGCCGTTGGCGCCGGTGACCGCGACCCGGTCCGCCCAGTCGATCTGCAGGGACACCGGTCCGAAGGTGAAGTCGCCGCGCCGGACCTCCGCGTCCCGCAAGGTCGACACGACGGCACCGGAGCGCGGGGCGGACGCGATCTCCATGCGCAGTTCCCACTCCTTGCGCGGCTCCTCCACCACCTCCAGGCGCTCGATCATACGCTGGGTCTGCCGCGCCTTGGCCGCCTGCTTCTCGCTGGCCTCGCTGCGGAACTTGCGGCCGATCTTGTCGTTGTCGTTGCCGGCCTTGCGCCGGGCGTTCTTCACGCCCTTGTCCATCCAGGCCCGCTGCATCTGCGCGCGGTCCTGGAGGGCGGCCTTCTTGTCGGCGTACTCCTCGTAGTCCTCGCGCGCGTGCAGCCGGGCCACCTCGCGCTCCTCCAGATAGCCCGCGTAGCCGCCGCCGTAGAGGTTGATCTGCCGCTGCGCCAGGTCGAGTTCCAGGACCTTGGTGACCGTGCGGGTGAGGAACTCGCGGTCGTGGCTGACGACGACCGTGCCGGCGCGCAGGCCGGCGACGAAGCGTTCCAGGCGCTCCAGGCCGTCGAGGTCGAGGTCGTTGGTGGGCTCGTCCAGGAGGAAGACGTCGTAGCGGGACAGCAGCAGCGAGGCGAGCCCGGCGCGGGCCGCCTGGCCGCCGGACAGCGCGGTCATCGGCTGGTCCAGGTCCACGGCGAGACCGAGCGAGTCGGCGATTTCCTCCGCGCGCTCCTCCAGATCGGCGCCGCCGAGGCCGAGCCAGCGCTCCAGCGCGGTCGCATAGGCGTCGTCGGCGCCGGGTGACCCGTCCACGAGTGCCTGAGTGGCCTCGTCCATGACGCGCTGGGCCTCGGCGACACCCGTACGACGGGCCAGGAACTCACGGACGGTCTCGCCCGGCCTGCGCTCCGGCTCCTGCGGCAGATGACCGACGGTCGCGGTCGGCGGGGACAGCCGCAGCTCGCCCCGTTCGGGCGGGGTGAGTCCGGCGAGCAGCCTCAGCAGAGTGGACTTGCCCGCGCCGTTGGCACCGACCAGACCGATCACGTCGCCGGGCGCGACGACGAGGTCCAGCCCGGAGAAGAGGGAACGGTCGCCGTGCCCGGCGGCGAGGTTCTTGGCGACGAGGGTGGCAGTCATCAGGAAGCCGATCCTAATGGGCCCGGCACCCGCGTCTCAGCCCGGATTCCGGTGGGCCCGCCCCCGCGCCTCAACCCCGCCTGCCCCCGGTGACCGGCGCCGCGAGCACGCCCCCCGTCGTGCGGGCGACGACGTACGCCTCCCCCTTGACCGCCTTCGGGTCCAGCGGGACGTGGTGCCGGCCGGGGTCCAGGACGCCGTCGAAGACCTCGCGGGTGTGGGTGCGGTAGAGCCGGTCGAGGCGGTAGGCGGTGATCCGTACGCGGCACGCCGAGGTCACCTCGACGTCCGCGGTACTTCCGGCGGCGGCCAGCCCCACGAGCCGGCGCTGGAAGAGCGGGCTGCGGTCGAGGGCGTGCTCGACCTGGGCGAGGAGCAGCGGCACGATCGGGGCCAGGCCGTCTACCCGGGCGATGTCGATCCCCGCGCGCTCGAAGGCCTCCAGTACGGCGGCTCGTTCGTCCTCGCCGACCGCGCGGCCGAAGGCGACCGCGCCGTAACCGCGCAGTTCCTCGGCGGGGACGGCCCGGGCGTCCTGGGTGATGTCGGCGCCGATGCCGATGGAGCGCAGCGCGGCGGCCAGCTTGGCCAGGACCGCGACCCGGGCGCCGATCAGCAGCACCCGCCGGCGGGGCGCGGAGGAGCCCTCCATCAGGTCGCCGAGTGCGGCGCGGTACTCGGCACCCCGGAAGCGGAACGGCCCTATGCCGTGGTAGCCGTTCAGCTCCAGGTCGGCGTGTTCATCCGTCTGCCAGGCGAAGTCCCGCCAGATGTAGTCCTCGCCGTCGTGCTCGATCACGGCGGTGACGGCCCCGCAGGCCAGGTCCGCGCACTCGGGGCAGCCGTAGATGACGAACCGGCCGTCCGGGAGCGGCGGTTCGGCCTCCAGGAGCAGTGCACGCACCTGCGCGGTGAAGATGGCGGGCGGGACGTCCGAGGCGAGCGGGGAGACGGCGTCGAGGTCGGACAGCCGGAACAGCAGCGGACGGCCGTCCACGACGAAGTCCACGAAGTCGCGGTGGACCTGGTAGCCGCCGTCGGCGAGCACACCGCCGGCGCGGATCGCCGGGGCCAGGTCGAAGGTCGCGTATGCGGCAGACATACTGTGAGTATCCCCACACGGGCACGGATGTGAGCGCGGCATGACAGAGTCGTCCGGACAGGGCCTATCGTCCTGGCGTGGACAGGGAGCCGAGCGACGAAGTGATCGTGGTCGGGAGCGGGGCCGCCGGGCTGACGACGGCCGTGGTCCTGGCGGAGTCCGGGCGCCGGGTACGGGTGTGGGCGCGGGAGCCCGCCGAGCGTACGACCTCGGCCGTCGCGGGCGGCCTGTGGTGGCCGTACCGCATCGAACCCGAGCCTCTGGTGGGCGCGTGGGCGCTCGCGTCCCTCGCCGTGTACGAGGAGTTGGCGGGTCTTCCGGACGAAACGGGCGTACGCCTGGTCGACGGCGTACACCAGGGGACCCGGCTGGACGACCTGGGCGCCTGGGCGGGCCGGGTGCCGGGACTGCGGGCGGTGGCCGACGGCCTGGCGGCGCGGCTGCCGGTGATCGACATGCCGGTGCATCTGGCGTGGCTGCGGGAGCGGCTCGCGGAGGCCGGAGGCGTGATCGAGGGGCGCGAGGTGACCGACCTCGCCGCGGTACCCGCGCCGGTCGTGGTCAACTGCACGGGCCTGGGCGCGCGTTCCCTGGTGCCGGACCCGGCGGTGCGTCCGGTGCGCGGTCAGCTGGTGGTCGTGGAGAATCCGGGGATCACGACCTGGTTCACCTCCGTCGACCACTCCTCCGCCGCCTCCGCGTACTTCATCCCGCAGCCGGGCGGTCTGCTGCTCGGCGGTACGGCGGAGGAGGACGACTGGTCCCTGCGGCCGGACCCGGCCACCGCCGCGGCGATCGTGGCCCGGTGCGCGGCGGTCCGCCCGGTACTCGCGCAGGCGCGGGTGCTGGACCACCGGGTCGGGCTGCGCCCGGCCCGGCACGCGGTACGACTGGAACGGCAGCCACTGCCGGACGGCCGGACGCTGGTCCACAACTACGGGCACGGCGGGGCCGGGATCACCGTCGCATGGGGATGTGCACGGGAGGCGGCCGGGTTGGCGTTCCCGGCCGCCTGAGAGGTGCCCGCAGCTGCGCGCCCCGAAAGGGGCGCGGGGCTGTATCGATATGCGGCTCCGCCGCGTGGGCGCGACCAGCCACGACGAACCCGCAGGCGCCGGACGGCCCAGGCCGCGCAGTGACCCGGCGTCGGTCAGTTCGCCGGAATGTGCTGGGTGGCGTGCGGTGCGCGGACGCCGGTCAGCCGTGCCGGGGCGGGGGCCTTGGCCGTCGTACCGCCGGTGGCCCTCACGAACGCCGGCGCCCCACCGACCAGCGGGAGCCCGGCCGTCGTATCCGACAGGGACACGGTGAGGGTCGGCTTCGTGGCGGGCGGGTCGATGAGGTCCTTGTCCGTGCCCGCGATGATCAGGGCCAGCCGGTGGCCCTTGGGGACGACGTGGTCGGTGGCCGCGAGACGAAGAGTCATCGTGTACGCCTTGCCCGGGGTGAGCGGGACGCCCTTGCCGAGTGAGGCGTAGTGGCCGAGGTCGGCCCAGCCGCGGCTGAACACGGTGTAGTCGACCTCGGCCGTCTTCGCCGCCGTCTCCTTGAAGCAGGCGCTGTCCCCGGCCGTGCTCGCGCCCCAGCAGGTGCGGTGGGTGAGGGTGGTGATGCCCTCGCCGTCGGCGCCGTAGTCGCGGATGGTGTCCGGGCCGAGGTCGACCAGCACGGCGGACAGGTGGGCCGAGGTGGTGGTCGGTGTCGCGGTCACCGTCACCGTGGACGAGCCGGACAGGCGCAGGCCATGGCTGAGCGGCCCGGTGAGGAAGCCCGCCTTCTCCGGGGTCGGCGTGGTGAGGTGCGCCGCCCAGTCGGTCTCGCTCAGTTTCGGGTCGTCGGTGAAGGTCTCGGTGCCGGTGGCCGGGCGCAGGCCGAGCGTGCCGACGCCCGCCCGGGTGCCGGGGGCCGGGTGCACGACGGTGGTACGGGTGGTCTGCGGGGGCCAGACGCGGGAGGTGACCCACTGGTCGGGGTGGCGTTCGATGTCGGCCATCGGCTCGCGGTCGATGCCGTTGTCGTAACCGAGGAGTTCATGGTCGAACCAGCGGTGCAGGGTGTCCACCCAGGCGCCGCGCCGGTAGTCGAAGGGGTCGACGTGCCCGGTCTGGGAGAGCCAGATCTTGCGCTGCACACCGTGCTTCGCGAGGGCGTCCCACCACTGGCCGACGTGCTTGGTGCGGACGTTGAGGTCCTGCATGCCGTGTACCAGGAACACGCTGGCGCGCACCCTGGCCGCGTCCTTGACGTAGTCCCGCTCGGTCCACAGCGGGGTCCAGTCGCCGCTGCGCGGGCTGCCGTCGGCGAGTTCCTTCTGTACGGCCGCGCAGTGGGCGTGCGCCGCGTCGCTCTCGACGTAACCGGCCAGTTCGTCGGGGCCGCCGTCGTACAGCGGGGCGCCCTGCGCGAAGTAGTAGTCGTACCAGGAGGAGATGCCGCTGATCGGGACGATGGTCTTCAGGCCCTTGACGCCGGTGGCGGCGACGCCGTTGGCGATCGTGGCGTCCCAGCTCTTGCCGATCATGCCGGTCCGGCCGTTGGTCCAGGTGGCTGTGACGGTCTTCGTCCCGGTCCGGCTCGCGTACGCCCTGGCGCGGCCGTTCAGCCAGTCGACGACGGCCTTCGCGGACCGGATGTCGGAGCGGCCGCCGACGTCGACACAACCGTCGGAGCGGTTGGTGCCTGCGAGGTCGACGCCGACGAAGGCGTAGCCGCGGGGCACGAAGTAGTTGTCGTAGAACAACGGCATCTGCACGACGTGGCCCTGCGCGTCGTATGTCTTGACCTGGCTCTCGTTGCCGCGTCCGCAGCAGGAGTAGTAGGGGCTGGCGTCCATGATGACGGGCACTTTGCGGCCCTGCCGGGCGGGTTCGGCGGGCCGGACGATGTCGGCGGCGACACGGTCGGTCCTGCCGTCGCCGTCCTCGTCGAGCCCCGTCTCCACCCAGACGGACTCGCGGACGGCGTGGGCGTAGGAGTAGACGGGCCGGCTCTCGCGCGGGGCCCGGCTCGCGCCGGTGCCGGCCTGCGCGGCGGACGGGGTGAGGAAGGCGGCCGTCAGGATGACGACGACCGCGGTCGCGAGCGCTCTCCAGATCGTGAAGCGCGTCCGGATGAGGGTGCGTATCGACATGCGCGGACGGTACCCCGGTGAACTCCCGCTACAGAAGGGGACTTTACGGCACTCCGCGGGTACGTGACGGCCGAATGGCGATCGTGTGACAGCGGGGGCCATGGACAGATCAGGGGCCACAGGGACTGAATAGGCTCCGAACAGCGTTCCCCGAAGGACCTTCCGAACGGACATGCAGTCCCGACGACTTGGAGCTGATGTGCACCGCAGAATCATCGCGCCGGGCGCGCTGGCGGCGGCCTCCCTCCTGCTGGCGATCCCGGCATCGGCCGCAAGCTTCTCCCCCGGCGCGCCGGGCATCGGCGACCCCTACTACCCGTATTACGGCAACGGCGGCTACGACGTCTCCCACTACGACCTGAGGCTCCGGTACCAGCCGACGACGGACGAGTTGCAGGGCACGGCGACGATCCTGGCGAGGACCACGCAGGCCCTGTCCAGCTTCGACCTCGACTTCCTGCTGGACGTGAGCGAGGTCCGGGTCAACGGCGCCAAGGCCGCCTTCACCACCTCCGGGCAGCACGAACTGGTGATCACGCCGAAGACGCCGCTGGCCAAGGGCACGCCGATCACGGTGGTGGTCCGCTACAGCGGGGTGCCGTCGACGAAGAGCGCCTACGGCTTCACCACCTGGCACCGCACGCCCGACGGCGCGGTCGCGGCCGACGAACCCGAGGCCGCCTGGTGGTGGTACCCGAGCAACGACCACCCGAGCGACAAGGCCACCTACGACGTGTCGGTGGCCGTGCCCGACGGCACGCAGGCCCTCTCCAACGGCACGCTGCAGTCGACCAGTTCGAAGCTGGGCTGGACCCGCTACAACTGGCGGCAGAACAAGCCGCAGGCGACCTATCTGACCACGCTCGCCCTCGGCGAGTTCGACATCACGACCAGCACCTCCGACGGCGGCGTGCCGGTCATCAACGCCTACAGCAAGGATCTCGGCGACAACGACGGGGCCGCGCGGGCGAGCGTGGAGCGCACCGGGGAGGTCGTCGACTGGCTGAGCGGCTACTTCGGGCCCTACCCGTTCAGCACGGCCGGCGGATACGTGCCGAACACCACCACCGGGTACGCGCTGGAGACCCAGACCCGCGTCTACTACAGCCCGAAGCAGTTCGCGAACGGCTCCAACACCTCGGTGGTCGTGCACGAGCTGGCCCACCAGTGGTACGGCGACGACGTGTCGCTGAAGGGCTGGAAGGACATCTGGATCAACGAGGGCTTCGCCCGGTACGCGCAGTGGCTGTGGTCGGAGCACGAGGGCGAGGGCACCACGCAGGAACTCGCCGACTACGTGTACGCCTCCCATCCGGCCGACGACGCGTTCTGGACGGTCAAGCCCGGCGACCCGGGCCCGGACGACCAGTTCGACATCGCCGTCTACGACCGTGGAGCGCTCGCCATCCAGGCACTGCGCAACGAGATCGGTGACGACGCGTTCTTCCGCATCCTGAAGGGCTGGCCCAAGGAGCACGCGTACGGCAACGCCTCGGTGGCCGACTTCCAGAAGTACGCCGAGCAGGTGTCCGGCAAGCCCCTCGCGGCGCTGTTCGACACCTGGCTGTTCCAGCCGTCGAAGCCGGCCGCGCCCGCGGCACGCGCCGCGTCCCTCGCCAAGGCGGACACGGCGGTGGCCCAGCCGAAGTCGTGGAAGAAGATCGAGGCGACGAACGACATCCACGCCGCACGCGGGCGCTGACCCACCCGGCCCGGGCCGGGGCCGCCTCGGTCCCGCCGTCCAGCCGGTTCAGGGTCTCCGTTCCGCCGCCCGTTTGAGGAGCTCGTCCCGGTCTATCGACTCCGCTCGGGAGGCCGGGACGGTGCAGGCGTACGCGCCCGCGACCGCGCCGTAGCGGGCGCAGGTCCCGGGCGGCTCGCCGGCGAGTCGGCCGTAGAGGAACGCGGCGGCGAAGGCGTCGCCCGCGCCGTTGGAGTCCACCACCGGCGCGGGCGGCAACGCCGCGGGCACGCGGGTCAGCTCGCCGTCGGCCAGTAGATACGCGCCCTCGGCCCCGGCGGTGGCGACGACCACCTCGGCCCTGCCCCGCTCGGTGATGCGCCGCATGGTGCGCTCGGGGTCGGTCAGGGCGGTGGCCGACAGGAAGACGACGTCCGCCGCGTGGGCGAAGGGCTCGTGGTAGGGGTTGTCCCCGTCCCAGTCGTGCAGATCCGTGGACAGCGGCACGCCCGTCGCGGCCAGGACCGGCAGAGCCTCGGCGCAGGGCTGGGTGATGGTCACGTGCGCATGCCGGCTCGCCCCGGCCAGCATGCGCAGCCTCTCCGGCGGGAAGCGGTCGCCGGGGCGGGCTCGGCTGGTGTCGTACAGGGACAGGCGGCGGCCGTCCGGGCCGACGAGATTGACGGCCCGTTTGGTGCCGGCGGGCTGCGGGAGTGCGGTCAGTCCGATGCCGTGCTCGCGGTGCAGGGCGCGTACGAGGTCGCCCTCGGGGTCGTCGCCGAGCAGGTCGAGGTGGTGGGTGCGCAGGCCGAGTGCGGCGAGGCCCAGCGCGACGAAGTCGCCGGTCTGCCCGGCCCGGGTGCGGATCCCGGAGTCGATCATGTAGCTGTCGGCGTACGGGAGGGGCAGTTCGGGGACGTGGATGATCGTGTCCACGCCGGCTCCGCCCAGCACCAGGACGTCCGTCGCAGGGGTGTGTGAGCTCATCCGCCGCCCTCTCCGTGGTCGTACACGGTGACCGTGATGTCGCGCTTCACCAGCCGCTCGGTGATGAGCGGCTCTATGCGGGACCAGGTGCCGCCCGCCAGGCGGCAGCCTATGCGGGGCATGTGCACGGACGCGCCCAGTTCGATCACTTCGCCGGCGAGCCGGTCGAGTGCGGTGTCGATCGCCTCGTAGCGGACGGGCACGCCCTTGCTGCCCCTCCGGATACCGCGCTGGCCGATCATGTTGGCCACCCACACATACGGCTCGACCCGGACCATCTGGACCGCGCCCAGGCCGAAGTCGTTACGGGCGCGGGCGCGGTGCCAGGTGCGGTATGCCGCCTCCGGTTCCGGCCAGCGCCGCGAGACGGCGAGGACGAAGCCCTTCCCCCAGCCGCCGATGTCGTTGCAGACGTGGGCGATCACCTTGACGCCCTTGACCGACGGCACGGTGGCGTCACCCCGGACATACGTGATCTCCGACATGACGCCACCGTAGACGATGCCACTGACAGTGGCGCTGAGCTGCTAATTCGTGGAGCGCGACAGCTCCGTCAGCTCCTTGTCGGTGTTCTTCGACACCCGGCGGCGCACGCCGAACCAGCCGGCGACCAGCATGACGGCGATCACTGGAATCAGCAGGATCGTCTTCCGGCCGACCTCGGGGTCGTTCCACATCATGCCGAGGCAGATCAGCAGGAACGCGATCGTGGCGATCTCGGTGACCGGGCTGAACTTCAGCTGGAAGTGCGGCCGGGTCACAAGGCCGGCGCGGGCGCGGCGCACGAAGATCATGTGGCAGATCATGATGATCACCCAGGTGCTGATGATGCCGAGGGAGGCGATGTTCAGCACGATCTCGAAGGCCTGGCTGGGCATCAGGTAGTTCAGGCCGACGCCGAGCACACAGACCGCGCAGGTCAGCAGGATGCCGCCGTAGGGGACCTGGCTGCGGTTCATGCGGGCGGTGAACTTCGGGGCGGAGCCCGCCATGGCCATGGAGCGCAGGATGCGGCCGGTGGAGTACAGGCCGGAGTTCAGCGAGGACATGGCGGCGGTCAGCACGACCAGGTTCATCACGTCACCGGCCGCCGGGACGCCGATCTTCGACAGGACCGTGACGAACGGGCTCTCGTCGGCGGAGTACACCGAGCCGGGCAGCAGCAGGGCGAGCAGCACGACCGAGCCGACGTAGAACAGGCCCACACGCCACATGATCGAGTTCACCGCGCGCGGGACGACCTTCTCCGGCTCGGCGGTCTCGCCGGCGGCGATACCGACCAGTTCCAGGGCGGCGTAGGCGAAGATCACGCCCTGCATGACCAGGACGACCGGCATCGCGCCGTGCGGGAAGAGTCCGCCGTGGTCGGTGACGACGCTCAGGCCGGGGGTGTGGCCGCCGACCTTGTGCTGGGTGGCGAGCAGGAAAATGCTGATCAGCATGAAGCCGACGATGGTGGCGACCTTGATGATCGAGAACCAGAACTCCAGCTCGCCGAAGATCTTCACCGAGATCAGGTTCACGGCCAGGACCACCGCGAGGGCGATCAGGGCGAGCACCCACTGGGGAATGGTGGTGAACATGCTCCAGTAGTGCGTGTAGAGCGCGATCGCGGTGATGTCGGCGATGCCGGTGGTCGACCAGTTCAGGAAGTACATCCAGCCGGCGACATAGGCGCCCTTCTCGCCGAGGAACTCGCGCGCGTAGGACACGAAGGACCCGGAGGACGGGCGGTACAGGACCAGTTCGCCGAGGGCCCGGACGACGAAGAAGGCGAAGACGCCGCAGACCAGGTAGGCCAGCGCGAGCGCCGGGCCCGCGTTGTGCAGGCGGCCGCCGGCGCCCAGGAGGAGTCCGGTGCCGATGGCGCCACCGATGGCGATCATGTTGACGTGGCGGGCCTTGAGGTCCTTGCTGTAACCGGCGTCGCCCGCGTCCGCGGGCGTCCGGGCCGCCTGCGCCGCCTGGGTGCGGGCGGGGGCCTGTGCCGATTCCACGGCGTCCTTGCTCACGGGTGGTTCACTTCCTGGTGCGCCCGGACCTCGTGGGCCCGGGGGACGTGCAGGGCTTGGTCCGCACCACCCCGTTGGGTCGAGGCACAGACCAAGCCAGCAGCTTCCCAGAAAGATCCGCCCCTACGCGATGGCTCATGTCACACAGCGTTACTTCTCACACGATCAACTCGGGGTTCACATGACGTTCACCAGAGGTTTCACACCATTGGTGAGACAGCGATACTGCTGCACATGACGACCGATGCCGGGGACACGCCCCTCACCATCGACGAGCTGGCCGCCCGGGCCGGCGTCACGGTGCGCACCGTCCGGTTCTACGGGAGCAAGGGCCTGCTGCCGCCCCCGGTGATCGGCCCGCGCCGGGTGGGGCACTACGGACCGGACCACCTGGCGCGGCTGGCCCTGATCGAGGAGCTGCAGCAGCAGGGCATGACCCTGTCGGCGATCGAGCGCTACCTCAGGCAGCTGCCCGCGGACCTCTCCCCGCACGACCTGGCCATCCACCGTGCGGTGGTCGCGTCCTGGGCGCCGGACGCGGTCGACACGGTGTCGCGGGAGGAGCTGGAGCGCCGGGCCGGCCGACCGCTCGCCGACGAGGACGTGGAGCGCCTTGCGGCGATGAACGTGGTCACGGCGGCGGAGGACGGCACTTTCCGCGTCGACTCGGGGCTGCTCCGGCTCGGGGTGCAGCTGCTCGACGTACCGCTGTCGCACGAGGTGATCCTCGCGGCGCGCAAGGTGCTCATCGAGCACTCGCGCGCCGCGGCTCACGAGCTCTCCCAGCTCCTCCGCGGCGAGGTGGCGGAGCGTGACGCCCGGGACGTGAAGTCCCTGTCGGCGCACATGCACCCTCTGGTGGTGCAGGCGCTGCTGACGACGTTCCAGCGCTCGCTGCGGGAAGAGCTGAGCGAGTGGGTCACCGGATCAGGAACGGACTGAGTCGCTGAACGGCTCCCCCTTCTCGGCCTTCTCCACGAGCAGCGCGGGCGGGGTGAAGCGCTCGCCGTAGGCCTCGGCGAGTTCCCGCGCGCGGGCCACGAATCCGGGCAGGCCGCCTTCGTAGCCGTTGATGTACTGGAGCACACCGCCGGTCCAGCCGGGGAAGCCGATGCCGAAGATCGAGCCGATGTTGGCGTCGGCGACCGAGGTCAGGACACCCTCCTCCAGGAGGCGTACGGTGTCGAGCGCCTCGGAGAAGAGCATCCGCTCCTGCATGTCCCGGAACGGGATCTGGTGCCCGGGCTTGGTGAAGTGCTCGCGCAGGCCCGGCCAGAGTCCGGCCCGCTTGCCGTCCTCGGTGTAGTCGTAGAACCCGGCGCCGCCGCTGCGGCCGGGGCGGCCGAACTCGTCGACCATGCGGTCGATGACGGCTTCCGCCGGGTGCGCGGTCCAGGTGCCGCCCGCCTCCTCCACGGCCCGCTTCGTCTCATTGCGGATCTTGCGCGGGAGGGTGAGGGTCAGCTCGTCCATGAGGGAGAGGACCTTGGCCGGGTAGCCGGCCTGGGCGGCGGCCTGCTCCACGGAGGCGGGCTCGATGCCCTCGCCGACCATGGCGACGCCCTCGTTGATGAAGTGGCCGATCACGCGGGAGGTGAAGAAGCCGCGCGAGTCGTTGACGACGATCGGCGTCTTGCTGATCTGCCGGACCAGGTCGAAGGCCCGGGCCAGGGCCTCGTCACCGGTGCGCTCGCCCTTGATGATCTCCACCAGCGGCATCTTGTCGACGGGTGAGAAGAAGTGCAGCCCGATGAAGTCGGCCTGGCGCTCCACGCCCTCGGCGAGGGTGGTGATGGGCAGGGTGGAGGTGTTGGAGCACAGCAGGGCGTCGGACGCGACGACGGACTCGATCTCCTGGAACACCTTGTGCTTGAGCGCGGTGTCCTCGAAGACGGCCTCGATGACCGCGTCGCAGCCCGCGAGATCGGCGGCCTCGGCGGTGGGCGTGATCCGGGCGAGCAGCGCGTCCGCCTTCTCCTGGCTGGTACGGCCCTTGGCGACGGCCTTGGCGCACAGCTTCTCGGAGTAGCCCTTGCCCTTGGTCGCCGCCTCCAGGGAGACGTCCTTCAGGACGACGTCGATGCCGGCGCGGGCACAGGAGTAGGCGATGCCGGCGCCCATCATGCCGGCGCCGAGGACGGCGACCTTGCGGACCTGACGGGACTCGATGCCCTTGGGGCGGTTGGCGCCGGAGTTGACGGCCTGGAGGTCGAAGAAGAACGCCTGGATCATGTTCTTCGAGGTCTGCCCGGCGGCCAGCTCCACGAAGTAGCGGGCCTCGATGACCTGGGCGGTCTCGAAGTCGACCTGGGAGCCCTCGACGGCCGCGGCGAGGATGTTGCGGGGAGCCGGGTAGGGGGCGCCGTTCGTCTGCTTGCGCAGGGTGGCCGGGAAGGCGGGCAGGTTCGCGGCGAACTTCGGGTTGGCGGGCGTGCCGCCGGGGATCTTGTAGCCGGGCTTGTCCCAGGGCTGCCGCGACTCGGGGTTGGCGTCGATGAAGGCGCGGGCCTTGGCGAGCAGTTCCTCGGGTGTGGCGGCGACCTCGTGGACGAGACCGTTCTCCTGGGCGCGGCGTGCGTTGTACTGCTGGCCCTGGAGGAGCACCTTCAGCAGGGCGTCGGCGATGCCCAGCAGCCGTACGGTGCGGACGACGCCGCCTCCGCCGGGGAGCAGGCCGAGGGTGACCTCGGGGCAGCCGATCTTGGTGCCGGACGTGTCGAGGGCGACCCGGTGATGGCAGGCGAGGGCCAGTTCGAAGCCGCCGCCCAGGGCGGCGCCGTTGATGGCGGCGACGACGGGCTTGCCGAGGGTCTCGATGCGGCGCAGGTCGCGCTTGATGGCGAGGCCGCCGTCGAAGAGGTCCTGGGCGGTCTCCGGGGTGACCCGGATCAGGTCGCGCAGGTCGCCGCCCGCGAAGAAGGTCTTCTTGGCGGAGGTGAAGATGATGCCGCGGACGGAGTCCTGCTCGGCCTCCAGGCGGTCGGTGATCGCGGCGAGGGAGTCGCGGAACGCCTGGTTCATGGTGTTCGCGGACTGGTCGGGGTCGTCCAGGACGAGGGTGACGACACCGGTGTCGTCCTGCTCCCAGCGGATGGTGGTGCTCTCGGTCATGACAGTCGTCTCCGTTGAAGTCTGGTGAATCCGCGGGGAGTTCAGATGCGCTCGACGATGGTGGCGATGCCCATGCCGCCGCCGACGCACAGGGTGGCGAGGCCGTGGCGCTTGTCCTGGCGCTCCAGCTCGTCGATGAGCGAGCCGAGGATCATCGCGCCGGTCGCGCCGAGCGGGTGGCCGAGGGCGATGGCGCCGCCGTTGACGTTGACCTTGTCCAGGGACAGGCCCATGTCCTTGACGAAGCGCAGCACGACCGCGGCGAACGCCTCGTTGATCTCGACCAGGTCGATGTCGTCGATGGTGAGGCCGGCCTTCGCCAGGGCCTTGCGGGTGGCGGGGGCGGGCCCGGTGAGCATGATGGTCGGTTCGGAGCCGGAGACGGCGGCGGAGACGATCCGCGCGCGCGGGGTGAGGCCGTAGCGCTCGCCGACCTCCTTGGAGCCGATCGCGACGAGCGAGGCGCCGTCCACGATGCCGGAGGAGTTGCCCGCGTGGTGGACGTGGTCGATCTTCTCCACCCAGTGGTACTTCTGCAGCGCGACGGCGTCGAAGCCGCCCAGCTCGCCGATGTCCGCGAAGGACGGCTTGAGCTTGGCGAGCGAGTCGGCGGTGGTGCCGGGGCGCAGATGCTCGTCGTGGTCGAGGACGACCAGGCCGCTGCGGTCCTTCACGGGGACGACCGAGCGGTCGAAGCGGCCCTCCTTCCAGGCCGTGGCGGCGCGCTCCTGGGACAGGGCCGCGTACTCGTCGACGTCGCGGCGGGAGAAGCCCTCGATCGTGGCGATCAGGTCGGCGCCGATGCCCTGCGGCACGAAGTTGACCGCGAGGTTGGTCATCGGGTCGTTGAACCAGGCGCCCCCGTCGGAGGCCATCGGCACCCGGGACATGGACTCGACGCCGCCCGCGAGGACCAGGTCCTCCCAGCCGGACCGGACCTTGGCGGCGGCCAGGTTGACGGCCTCCAGACCCGAGGCACAGAAGCGGTTCTCCTGCACGCCGGCGACCGTGTCGGGCAGTCCGGCGGCGATCGCGGCGATCCGGGCGATGTCGGAGCCCTGGTCGCCGACCGGTCCGACGACACCGAGCACGATGTCGTCGACGGCGGCCGGGTCGAGGCCGGGGAAGCGGTCGCGGATCTCGTGGATGAGGCCGACGACCAGGTCGATGGGCTTCGTGCCGTGCAGGGCGCCGTTCGCCTTGCCGCGGCCGCGCGGGGTGCGGATCGCGTCGTACACGTACGCTTCGGTGCTCACTGGTGTGCCTTTCGGGAGGGTGGGCCGAGCGGGGTGGGCCGGGTCAGTCGGCGTCGGTGACCGGGTCGCCGTCGACGGGTGCGGGTATCCCCCAGTCCCGTGCCACCGCCTCCGTGTCGGCGCCCGGCAGGGCGGGGCCGGTACGGACGGACGTCGGTGTGGCGGAGAAGCGGGGGGCGGGGGCCGGCTGGGTGATGCCGGCGTGGTCGGTGAAGGTGCCGCGGGCGGCCAGGTGCGGGTGGTGCGGGGCCTCGCGCAGGGACAGCACGGGCGCCACACAGGCGTCGGTTCCCTCGAAGAGTGCCGTCCACTCGTCCCGGGTGCGGGACTTGAAGCGGGCGGCGACGCGCTCGCGCAGCTCGTCCCAGCGGCTCCAGTCCTTGTGGGCCGGTGCCAGGTCCTCCAGGCCGAGCAGTCGCAGGAACTCCATGTAGAACTGCCGTTCCAGGGCGCCGACCGCCATGTACTTGCCGTCGGCGGTCTCGTAGGTGCCGTAGTACGGGCAGCCGCCGTCGAGGAGGTTGGCGGCGCGCCGGTCCTGCCAGCCGCCGGCCGCGAGCATGCCGTGGATCATCGCCGAGAGGTGGGCCGTCCCGTCCACGATGGCGGCGTCGACGACCTGTCCGGTGCCGGTCACGCGCGCGTGGTGCAGGGCGGCGAGGACGCCGACGACCAGGTAGAGGGAGCCGCCCGCGTAGTCGCCGAGCAGGTTGGCGGGAAAGACCGGGGGCTCGTCCGGGCGGCCGGTCATGCCGAGGGTGCCGGTCAGCGCGATGTAGGCCACGTCGTGGCCCGCGCGGTCGGCGAGCGGGCCGTCCTGCCCCCAGCCGGTCATGCGGCCGTAGACCAGGCGGGGGTTGCGGGCGTGGCACTCCTCGGGACCGACGCCGAGGCGCTCGGCGACGCCCGGGCGGTAGCCCTCGATGAGGATGTCGGCCCGCTCGGCGAGGTCCAGCACGCGCGCGGGGCCGTCCGCTGCCTTCAGGTCGACCACGATCGAGCGCTTGTTGCGGTTGGTGACGTCGTAAGCGGGGTCGACGCCGAGGCCGGGGCCGCCCGGCCGGTCCACCCGGACCACGTCCGCGCCCAGGTCCGCGAGGAGCATGGCGGCGAACGGGCCGGGCCCGATGCCGGCCAGTTCGACCACGCGCACGCCGGAGAGCGGCCCGCCGCCCGGCGTCGCCGGCGTCCCTGCCGTCGTCATGCGTCCAGCCCCCAAGCGTGTGTGTGACACAACTGATGTAACACCGGTGATGCTAAGAACGTGTTCCACCGGACACAAGACCTAACGAGCAAGCGCTTAGCCAAGTGCCCGGATCAGCGCGGATCACCCGGGAGAGTGAGAGGCGGCTGCGCCGTGGCGCAGCCCGTGTGCGCCAGGAGACCCGTGTGCCGAGTTCGGCCATGGGGCGTTCCGGGGCGATCGACCGGTTGCTCTCCTCGCCCCGCTCGCACAGCGGCCCGCTCTCGGAAACCGAGGGCGAACCCGGGTACTTTCTCCCGCTTCGTCAGGGCACTCCTGGCTGCGGCCACCACTGCCTCCGGGCTGGTCGTCGACACTCGCACTCCTCACGCTAGCCTCAGCCACCGACAGCGGCGCGGGCTGCGGGACCAAGGGGTGTCATGAGCAGGCTAAATAGGACAGACCGTCCCTACGACCTCGTGCTCTTCGGAGCCACCGGCTTCGTCGGCACCCTCACCGCGGAGTATCTCGCCGCGCACGCGCCCGAGGACCTGCGCTGGGCGGTGGCCGGCCGCGACGAACGCAGGCTGGAGCGGCTGCGCGAGCGCCTGCCCGGCGGGGCGGACGTCGGCGTCCTGCGGGCCGACGTGACCGAACCCGCGACCCTGCGCGCCCTCGCCGAGCACGCGCGCGTGGTCGCCACGACCGTCGGGCCGTACGTGCTCTACGGCGAGGAACTGGTCGCCGCCTGCGCGGACACCGGGACCGACTACCTGGACCTGACCGGCGAGCCGGAGTTCGTGGACCTGACGTACGTCCGGCACGACGCACGCGCGCGGGAGACCGGCGCACGCCTGGTGCACGCGTGCGGCTTCGACTCCGTACCCCATGACCTGGGCGTGTACTTCACGGTCGGGCAGCTGCCGGAGGGCGTACCGCTGACCGTGGACGGATACGTGACCGCCGACGCGGCCTTCTCCGGCGGCACCCTGGCGTCGGCGCTGAACCAGTTCGCCCGTGGCCGGCAGCTCCTGGCCGCGGCGCGTGAGCGGGGCCGGCACGAGCCGCGGCTGATGGGGCGCCGGGTCGCGGCGCCGACGGGCGTGCCCCGGTTCGCCAAGGAGGTCGGCGCGTGGGCGCTGCCGCTGCCGACCGTCGACCCGCAGATCGTGCGCCGCTCGGCGAAGGCGCTCGACCGGTACGGCCCCGACTTCCGCTACCGGCACTACGCGGCGGTGCGCCGCCTGCCGGTCGCCCTCGGCGGGGTCGCGGCCGTCGGCGCGGTGCTGGCCGCCGCCCAAGTGCCGCCCGCGCGGCGCTGGTTGTCGGGCCGGCTGCAGCCGGGGGACGGGCCGAGCGCGGAGAGGCGGGCGCGGAGCCGGTTCGCGGTGCGCTTCGTCGGCGAGGGCGGCGGGCGGCGCGTGTTCACGGAGGTCTCGGGCGGCGACCCCGGTTACGACGAGACGGCGAAGATGTTCGCCGAGGCGGCCCTCAGCCTGTCCTTCGACGACCTCCCGCCGACGGCCGGGCAGCTCACCACGGTTCAGGCGATGGGTGACGCCCTGACCGGGCGGCTGCGCGCTGCGGGGATCACCTTCCGGGTCGCGGCCACAGGCCCGGCTGCCTCCTCTCCCGTTTGAGACTTTCACAGTCGATGCCCCCGACTGCCTGCGGACTTCGCCGCGAAAGTCTCACACGGTTCTTCAATGAAACGATGGAGGCCCAGGCCGCTGAACCGAAGGAGGCGGGTGAGGCATGAAGTTCGTGCTCGAAGTGACCGTGGACGAGGGTGCGTCGGCGCGGGACCGCGCCGCTGAGCTGGGGCGCATCCTGCGCTACTGGGGCGGGAACCTCCACCATTACGGCCTCGAACCCGGAGACGGCTCGGCCGTCTACGACTCGGCGTATCAGGAGGTCGGCGCCTGGCGGGTGGTCGCCTCCTGAGCGCCTCCTCCGGCGCTCCGTGCCGCCTCCCGAAGGGCCCGGCGGCACAGGGCGTCCGCCCGGCGTGTGGTCTCCGGCAGCCGGTAGCGCGGGGTCAGGGCCAGCGTGTGGGCCACGGCGTTGTCCAGGCTCACCCGGTGGCCGACGGAGACGAAGACCGGTTTGACGCCGTCCCGGGTGCGCAGCGCCCGCCCGACCTCCTCGTCCCCCGCGAGCAGCGGAGCGCAAGCGCCCCGCGCCGGGTCCGGATCGTCGTACGTGAACGTGAACGGGTTCTTGGCGACGCCGATGACCGGCAGGCCGGTGAGCACTCCGAGGTGGCTCGCGAGACCGAAGCGACGCGGATGGGCCAGGCCGTAGCCGTCGCACACGACCAGACCGGGCGGGCACGGAAGCCGGTCCAGGGCGGCCCGGACGGTGGGGATCTCGCGGAAGGCGAGGAGGCCGGGCACATACGGGAAGGACACCCGGCCGACGGCCGTCGCCTCGGCCACCACGTCCAGGGTGTCGGCGTCCAGCACGACGGCGGCCGCGGCGACCAGGTCGAGCTCGTCGTCGTAGGCGACGTCGACCCCGGTCACCCGGCCCGTGCCCGGCTCGGGTCCACGCTCGTCGAGCACCACCCGCCCGCGCAGCTCGTCCTGCACCGCGCGGGCCTCTTCCTCCGTCGCGGGCCAGCCCGCGGGTACGCCAACGGTCGTCATGATGACGTGAACTGTACGGTCCCAGAGGCCGTTTTCGGAGCCAGGAGGTACGCTCGCGATCATGTTCGTGCTGGAGCTGACCTACACCGCGCCTCTCGACGCCGTCGACGCGCTGCTGCCGGACCATGTGGCGTGGCTGGAAGAGCAGTACGACAAGGGCTTCTTCCTGGCTTCCGGGCGCAAGACCGCCCGGGACGGCGGGGTGATCCTCGCCGTCGCCGAGGACCGCGCCCGGATCGAGGAGATCGTGGCGGGCGACCCGTTCGCCGTCGGCGGCGTGTGCACCTACCGCATCGCGGAGTTCACCGCCACGAAGACGGCTCCGGAGCTGGCCCGCCACCGGCAGACACCGGACTGACCGCCGCTCATCCCTTCTTGGCGTTCAGCGCGCGCTGCAGCTGGTCCTTGTTCATGTGCGAACGGCCCTCGATGCCGCGCTGCTTCGCCTCGTTGTACAGCTGGTCGCGGGTCGGGCCCTGGGAACCTACCCGGTTGCCCGACCGCTGACCGCCGCGCCTGCTGGACGACATGTCCTGCTTCGAGCTGCGGCTCGCGGTCTCGGACTCGCCGGAACGGGCACGTTCCTTGTTCACGGTCCGCGCGGCGATCTCCTTGGCGCGCCCGGTGCTCTCGCCCCGGTCCTGCGCGCTCTTCTTGATGTGCTCGTACTGACGCTCGCGCTTGGAGCTGGAACCGGCGGGCATGATGGCTCCCTTCGTCGCGGGTCCCGTGCGACCCGAGTACCCGGTTCCGGCGGCTCACCTCAGCGTTCCAGCCGCGCGACCCTCCCCTGCTCACCAGCCGCCCAGCAGCTGAAGTCGGGCGTGCAGTCCACGGTGTCGTACGAGCCGTTGTCGATCGTGCGCCAGCTGCGGCCGGCGTCGGTGGTGAGGTCGGTGCCGGTGGGGCCGACGGCGAGCGCGGCGGTGCGGCTGTGCGGCAGCCAGGCGGCCCCGGAGCGGTAGGCGGGCGGGGGCGTGGCGGCCGGCGCCCAGGTGCGGCCGCCGTCGCCGGTGACCGCGGCGGCCTGCGGCGAGGCCTGGTCGGGTCGGTAGTCGCCGCCGACGGCGAGGCCGTGGTCGCGGTCGCGGAAAGCGAGCGCGAAGACACCCTTGGCGGGATCACCGGCCGGGACCGGCGTGTCGGCGGCCGTCCAGGCCAGTCCGCGGTCGGCTGAGTGCAGCACGCGCGCGTGCGCGCCGCCGCCGGTGGCCAGCCAGACGTCCTTCGGACCCGAGGTGACCAGGCACTGGCCGCTCGCGGCGAAGCCCGCCTCACCGTCCAGGGCGGGCGGCATGCCCGCCGAGGGCAGCACCCGCCAGGAGCGGCCGCCGTCGCTCGTGGACAGGATGCGGAACCTTCCGTCCACGGGGTCGCTCATCGCGAGGCCGTGCCGGCGGTCGAAGAAGGCCAGGCAGTCGTAGAACGCCTTCGGGTCGGTGTTGCGGAAGGACTCCGTCCAGGTCGCCCCGCCGTCGTCGGTGCGGAACACGCGGGAGGCCTCGCCCTCGCCGATGGCCAGCACCACGGCGCGCCGCGCGTCGAACGCCTCGACGTCCCGGAACTGCAGATCGGCCGCGCCCGGCGGAGAGACGTTCCGCCAGCTCGCTCCGCCGTCGGTGGTGCGCAGCACCGTACCGCCGGTACCGGCCAGCCAGGCGGTGTGCCGGTCGACGGCGGCGAGGCCCCGGAAGCGGACCTGGGGGGTGCCCGGGTCCTTCGGCGCCCAGTGCGGACTGCCCTGCCCGAGGGGACCCGCCTCGGCGGCGGGCGCGGTCAGCGCGGCCAGCGCCGCCCCGCACGCCACTCCCGCCGCCACCAGCCTGCTCCTGCGTCCTCTGCGTCGCGTGCTCCCCAAGCGCCTCATGGCGGGCGAAGCTAGCCCACCGGGCCGACGCCGTCCAGAGGCCAACTGCCGTCCGTCGCAGGCGGAAACGAGCGGGCCCGCGCCGTGCATGAACGCGGTGACCGAGGTCACTCGTGCTTCCTGTGCACGGATCGGCCGGATCCGTCGTCTCTTCCGTTGCCGGGTGCCCGCGCACCCGGGCGTAGTCCAGCCGTCACGAGGGAGCAAGGCGTTGTCCACCGTCATCGAGCAGCCCGTAGAGGCCCGTCTCGTCGCCGCCGCACCGCGCATGCCGAGCATTCCCGCGACGCTGCGCTACGACCGACGTGATCCGTTCGCCGTCGTCATGACCTTCCCGGCGCCAGCCACCCTGGAAGGGGTCGAGGTGTGCTGGACCTTCTCCCGCGAGCTGCTCACGGCCGGGCTGCAGGGCCCGGAGGGGCGCGGGGACGTCCGGGTGCGGCCGTACGGCTACGACCGCACCGTGCTGGAGTTCCACGCCCCCGAGGGCACCGCGATCGTGCACGTGCGCTCCGGCGAGATCCGGCGCTTCCTGGAGTCGACCAGCGAGCTCGTCCCCGTCGGCCTCGAACACCTCCAGCTCGACCTGGACCACGACCTGGCCGAACTGATGCGGGACGCCTGCTGAGCGCTCCGCGCGTGAGGCCGAGCGCCACGCACGCGTGAAGCCGAGAGTGCCGCTTCGCGCGCGTGAAGCCCGCGTGCGTGGCCGGAGCGTTCAGCCCGCCGGGCGCGAGAGCAGGGTGTTCAGCTCCCCGTAGTCCTAGCCGTCGGCCAGCGCCCCGTACGTCCCCGCCTCCAGCAGCTCCGGCGCGGCGCGGCGGACCAGGGCGTGGGCGGCCCGGGCGAGTCCGCAGCCCGCGCTGATCCGGGCGACGCCGAGGGCGGCCGGCTCGGCGACGGAGGGCGCGCCGGGGAAGACCATCACGTTGACCCGGCCGTCGATGCCCGCGACCAGCTCCTTCACCGTCCCCGGGTCGACGGCCCCGGGGACGAAGATCCCGTCGGCGCCCGCGGCGCGAAAGGCCGCGGCCCGCTCCAGGGTGGCCCCCACCCCCCCGGCGCCGCGCAGGAACGTGTCGGTGCGCGCGTTGACGAACAGCGGCACGCCCGCCTCCTCTGCGGCCGCGCGGGCGGCGGCGATCCTCCCCCGGACTTCGTCCGGGGGACCCCATTTCGCTTCGCTCGCCTGCCCGGCGACGGGCCGCGCTGGCTCGCCGCCCTCCTCGTGCGAGGCGTCCTCGATGTTGATGCCGACCGCGCCGGCGGCGAGCACCACCCGTACGGTGTCGGCGACCCCGGCCGGGTCCATCGCGTGGCCGGCCTCGGTGTCCGCGCTGACCGGGACGCGTATGGCGGCCGCGATGCGGGCCACGGCCTCGATGGCGTGGTCGCCGTCGAGCCGGGCGCCGTCGGCGGCGCCGAGCGACCAGGCCAGCCCGGCACTGGTGGTCGCGACCGCCGCGGCGCCGGCCTCCGCCACGACGGCGGGCCGTGAGTTGGCAGGAATCCGGCATGTGGGTGGGGCACACCTCGGTCGTCAGCCGCTGCGCGGACGGGGCCGCCATCAATTGCGTTGACAGCCGTCAGACCCCCTCCTACGGTGTACATCGGTCCTGTTGCCGTCGATTGGAGAAGGACGTTGCTCGTCTGAGGTCCTGAGGCATCGCGTCGCACCGGTTGAGGTGTGCGCGGCGTACGACCTCGGCGTCCGAGCCGTCCTCGGGCACAGGCCCTTTTTCGTGGCCTCTTGGTGCCCCACGACCTTCCGGTTCCCGCCTCGCGGTGTCTCGACATGCGCCCACCGACCGCACGAAACCCCTCGCGAGGCCCTCATGTCATCTTCCCTCACCTGTACGTCCCTGACCTTCACCTGGGCCGACGGCACCGCCGTCTTCGACGGCCTCGACATCTCCTTCGGGCCCGGCCGGACCGGCCTCGTCGGCACCAACGGCTCGGGGAAGACAACCTTGTTGAAGCTGCTGGCAGGCGAACTCACCCCGGCCGACGGCACCGTCAAAGTGTCCGGCGAGGTCGGCCACCTCCCGCAGAACGTCACCCTCGACACCGCGCTCCGCGTCGACGAGGCCCTCGGCGTCGCCGAACGGCGGGCCGCGCTGCACGCCATCGAGGAGGGCGACGTCGCCCAGGAGCACTTCGAGACGCTCGGCGACGACTGGGACGTCGAGGAACGCGCCCTCATCACGCTCGGCGAGCTCGGCCTCGGCCACATCGGCCTGGACCGCACGGTCGGCGAGGTCTCCGGTGGCGAGTCGGTGCTGCTGCGGCTGGCCGCGCTGCTGCTGCGCCGCCCGGACGTGCTGCTGCTGGACGAGCCCACCAACAACCTCGACCTGTACGCGCGCCGACGGCTGTACCAGGCCGTCTCCGCGTGGCCGGGCGTCCTGGTCGTGGTGAGTCACGACCGGGAACTGCTCGACCTGGTCGACCAGATCGCGGAACTGCGCTCCGGGGAGGTCACCTGGTACGGCGGCAACTTCTCGGCGTACGAGGAGGCTCTGGCCGTCGAGCAGGAGGCGGCCGAGCGGATGGTGCGCGTCGCGGAGGCCGATGTGCGCAAGCAGAAGCGCGAACTGGCCGACGCCCAGGTCAAGCTGGCCCGCCGCAAGCGGTACGGGCAGAAGATGTGGGACTCCAAGCGCGAGCCGAAGATCGTCATGGGCGCCCGCAAACGCGCCGCCCAGGAGTCGGCGGGCAAGCACCGCATCATGCACGAGGAGCGGCTCGCCGAGGCCAGGGAGCGCCTGGACGAGGCGGTGGAGGCGGTACGGGACGACGACGAGATCCGCGTCGACCTGCCGTACACGGCCGTACCGCCCGGCCGGCAGGTGCTCACCCTGCAGAACCTGGAAATGGCCTACCACGCGCGCGTGGAGGGCATTCTGGATCTGCGGGGCCCGGAGCGGATCGCGCTGGTCGGCCGCAACGGCGCCGGCAAGACGACGCTGCTGCGGACCGTCGCCGGGGAGCTGGCACCGGTGACCGGCGAGGCGCGGGCGCATGTCCCGCTGCGCTTCCTGCCCCAGCGGCTGGACGTGCTGGACGACACGCTGACGGTCGCCGAGAACGTGGCCCGGTTCGCGCCTGACGCCACCAACAACCGGATCCGGGCGCGGCTGGCCCGCTTCCTGTTCCGGGGCACGCGGGCCGACCAGAAGGCGGGCACCCTGTCGGGCGGCGAGCGGTTCCGGGCGGCCCTGGCCGCACTGATGCTCGCCGAGCCGGCACCCCAGCTGCTGCTGCTCGACGAGCCGACCAACAACCTCGACATGGCGAGTGTGCGGCAGCTGACCTCGGCCCTGGACTCGTACGAGGGCGCGCTGCTCGTGGCGAGCCACGACCTGCCGTTCCTCGAGTCGATCGGTATCACCCGCTGGCTGCTGATGGAGGAGGGGGTGCTGAAGGAGATCTCGCCGGACGACATCGGGGCCTCGGCCTAGGACCCGACGTCTCAGGAGGGCCACAGCCTGACGACGAGGGTTTTGTCGTGGCCGGGGCGGATTGCATGATGGCGGACCGGTGCCGTGTCACCGGCACCCGCACCGGAAAACCGCACCATCGATTCGAAAGGCCCCTCGTGCCCAGCAAGAAGGCCCTCGTCCGCCGCCCAAGCCCCCGCCTCGCCGAAGGCCTGGTGACGCACATCGAGCGGGAGAAGGTCGATGTCGGGCTCGCCGTCGAGCAGTGGGAGGCCTACGTCGAGGCCCTGCGCACGCACGGCTGGGAGACGATCGAGGTCGACCCGGAGGACGACTGCCCCGACTCGGTGTTCGTCGAGGACACCGTCGTCATGTACAAGAACGTGGCGTTGATCACCCGGCCCGGCGCGGAGTCCCGGCGCGCCGAGACCGTCGGCGTGGAGGAGGCGGTGGCCCGCCTCGGCTGCTCGGTCAACTGGATCTGGGAGCCGGGCACGCTGGACGGCGGTGACGTCCTGAAGGTCGGCGACACGGTGTACGTCGGCCGCGGCGGGCGCACCAACGCGGCCGGTGTGCAGCAGGTGCGGGCCGCGTTCGAGCCGCTGGGCGCGCGCGTGGTGGCCGTTCCCGTGAGCAAGGTGCTGCACCTGAAGTCCGCGGTGACCGCGCTGCCCGACGGCACGGTGATCGGGCACATACCGAAGGTCGACCGGCCGTCGCTGTTCCCCGGCTTCCTGTCGGTGCCGGAGGAGTCCGGCTCGCACGTGGTGCTGCTCGGCGGCCACAAGCTGCTGATGGCGGCGAGCGCACCGAAGACCGCCGAACTGCTGACCGACCTCGGTCACGAGGTGGTCACGGTGGACATCAGCGAGTTCGAGAAGCTCGAGGGTTGTGTGACGTGCCTCTCGGTGCGGCTGCGGGAGCTGTACGCCTGACGGGCGGTCCCGACACCGCGCCGGCTCCGGGTTCCGCAGATCCCGGGGCCGGCGCCATGTCCGGGAGAGGCCGGCGAAGGCACGGGGACACGCAGCCGAAGCCACCCGTCCGGCCGTACTGATCAGCAATCTTTACAACGGCCTTAACCTACGGCTTCGTAACCTACGGATTCGTAGCCTACGATCACGTAGGTTTCCGGCACCGCTCGCCGGACTGTCCCCTCTTTCTCCCCCGTTGTTCGGCGTCCCCCTGGAGTTCCCGTGACGATCACTTCCCCTCACCTCGGCAGCCCGTCCGCATGGACCGACGCGCGGCTGCTGTTCGCGCTGGAGGAAGTGGTCGAGACGGAACTGAACCGGCATCTGAAGGTGGCCAAGGACTGGATGCCGCACGAGTACGTGCCCTGGAGCGACGGCCGCAACTTCCCCGGCCTGTTCGAGGACGGGGAGGCCTGGGACAAGGACCAGTCCAAGGTGACCGAGATCGGGCGCATCGCCCTCGTGGTCAACCTGCTCACCGAGGACAACCTGCCGAGCTACCACCACGAGATCGCCTCGCTCTTCGGCCGTGACGGCGCCTGGGGCACCTGGGTGCACCGCTGGACGGCCGAGGAGGGCCGGCACGGCATCGTGATGCGTGACTACCTCCTCGCCTCGCGCGCGGTGGACCCGGACAAGCTGGAACGTTTCCGCATGTCCCATATGAGCGAGGGCTTCGAGTCCGACAACCGGCACTCGATGCTGCACTCGGTCGCCTACGTCGCCTTCCAGGAGCTGGCCACCCGGATCTCGCACCGCAACACCGGCCACCAGTCCGGCGATCCGGTCTGCGACCGCATGCTGGCGCGCATCGCGACCGACGAGAACATGCACATGGTCTTCTACCGCAACCTGCTGAAGGCCGCCTTCGAGCTGGCCCCGGATCCGACCATGCAGGCGGTCCGGGACGTCGTGGTGAACTTCCGCATGCCCGGCCACGGCATCCCCGGCTTCGAGCGGGCCGCCGCGCAGATGGCCATCGGCGAGGTCTACAACCTGCGCATCCACCACGACGACGTGCTGCAGCCCGTCCTGCGCTTCCTGAAGGTCATGGAGATCGACGGCCTCGGCCCCGAGGGACGCAAGGCGCAGGAGGAACTCGGCCTGTTCATGGGGGGCCTGGACGCGGAGGCCCTCAAGTTCGACGAGAAGCTGGCCGCGCGCAAGGCCCGGATGGCGGCGCGGGCCGGGGCCTGACGCACGCCGGGCCGGTCCTTCCAGGAGGACGGGCGACGGTCGGGCGCCGGCGGACGACGTCAGTGGGACGTGCGGCGCAGGGCGAGGCGCTCCTTCTCGGACAGCCCGCCCCAGACGCCGAAGCGCTCGTCGTTGGCCAGCGCGTAGTCCAGGCAGGCCGGGCGCAGCTCGCACATGGCGCAGATGCGCTTCGCCTCGCGCACCGAGCTGCCGGGCTCGGGGAAGAAGAAGTCCGGCCCGGTCTGCGCGCACAGGGCCTGCGCCTGCCAGGCGTCGTCGGCCGGGGTGATCGTCTCGAAGTGCATGCCCAGGATCGTGCCGCGCGGCGAAAAACGTTCGATCAACGCCGGGTCAACGCCGCCGACAGGGCCTCCGGCCGCTCCCGATGATGCTCCCCGGGACCGCACCGGCGCACGGCGGCGCGCGGGGCGCGGCGAAAACCCGGAGGACGCGCCCGGCCGCCCGCCGTGAGAACGGGATCCGTCCGGCGCGTCGCGGCGCTACGGCGGCGATTGTCAGTGGGGGGTGCCAGACTCGGCAGTGCAGAGGACGGGACCCCTTTCGAGGAGGGCGAAGATGCTCACCACCCGTTTCGTCAACGGCGCCCCGAACTGGCTCGACATCAGCACCCCCGACATCGACGGCGCCGCCTCCTTCTACGGCGGCCTCTTCGGCTGGCAGTTCCAGTCGGCGGGACCGGACGCCGGAGGCTACGGCTTCTTCCAGCTCGGCGGCAGGACCGTCGCGGGCGGCATGCAGTCCGGCCCCGAGCAGGGCCCGCCGGCCTGGACGGTGTACTTCCAGAGCGCGGACGCACAGGCCACCGCCAAGGCCGCCGAACAGGCCCACGGCAGTGTGCTGTTCCAGCCGATGGACGTCATGGGCGAGGGACACATGGCGGTCCTCGCCGACCAGGCGGGCGTGCCGTTCGGGATCTGGCAGCCGGGCCGGACCAAGGGCGTCGACATCGCGAGCGAACCGGGCTCACTGTGCTGGGTCGAGCTGTACACCTCGGACATCGCGGCGGCCGCCGCCTTCTACAACCAGACGCTGGGTCTCGAGACCTCCGCCGTACCCTTCCCGGGCGGGACGTACACGTGCGTCAATCCGGCCGACGGCGGCGAGGACGCGATGTTCGGCGGCATCGTGCCGCTGGCCGACGACCCGGCCGAAGCCCAGGGCAGCCCGTACTGGCTGCCGTACTTCGAGGTCGAGGACACCGACGCGGTGGTCGACAAGGTGCAGCAGCTCGGCGGAACGGTGCGTGTGCCGGCGACGACCATGGAGGGCGTCGGCCGCATGGCCAGACTCACCGACCCCTACGGCGCCCGCTTCGCGGTGATCAAGAGCGAGGCACCACAGGGCTGAATCCGGTCGGCCGACCGGACCGGGGCCGCCTTGCGCGTGCGGGGCGGCTAGGCGGACGCCCGTCGTATCAGCGTGGTCGGGAGGATCACGCCGCCGGCGGGCGGCGATCCGTCCGCCGTGGTTCCGGGCCGGTCGCGGCCGTCCGTCCGGTCGCGGCCGTCGGACAGTACGCGCAACAGCAGGCGGGCCATCAGGCGGCCCATGTCCTCGATGTCCTGACGGACCGTCGTCAGCGGCGGGTCGGCCTCCTCGGCGACGGGCAGCATGTCGTCGAAGCCGATCACGGCCACGTCCTCGGGCACCCGGCGGCCGCTCGCGCGCAGCACGCGCAGGGCACCGAGCGCGGTCAGGTCGTTGGCGGCGAACACGGCGTCCACGTCCGGGCAGCGCTCGAGGAGTTCACGCATGGCGCGTTCGCCGCCGGCCGGGGTGAAGTCGCTCTCCACCACCAGCCGGGGGTCGTTCCCGCCCGGCACCTCGCCCATGACGTCCCGGTAGCCGACGAGCCGGTCCACCGCCGACGTCTGGTCCAGTAGGCCGG
Organism: Streptomyces sp. NPDC052107; assembly: GCF_040680215.1. Classification (NCBI taxonomy): domain Bacteria; kingdom Bacillati; phylum Actinomycetota; class Actinomycetes; order Kitasatosporales; family Streptomycetaceae; genus Streptomyces; species Streptomyces sp. NPDC052107. The sequence goes on along the minus strand of NZ_JBFAWG010000005.1, from coordinate 187,572 downwards.
TGAGATGCGCGATGCGTCTGCGGCCGAGGTCCACGAGATGCCGTACGGCCGCGCGTGCCCCGCCCCGGTTGTCGCAGTCGACGTACACCACGCCCGGGTCCTTCGCCGTGGAGCGAGCGGGGCCGGCCGCGCGGCCGTCGACGACCCAGCCGGGCCGTCCGCCGAACACAGTGGGCACGCCGGCGTCGTGGATGAGGCCGGGCAGCGGGTCGTCGAGGTGCAGGGAGAAGACGAGCGCGCCGTCGACATGGCCTCCGGAGAGATACCGGGCCACGCGCGCGTGATCGTCACGGCCCTCGGTGAGCAGCAGCACCAACTGGTTGTCGTGCGCGGTCAGTTCCTTGCTGATGCCGCGCAGCTGCAGCGCGAAGAAGGGGTCGGCGAAGACCCGGGTCTCGGGCTCCGCGATGACGACCGCGACGGCGTCGTGCCGCCTGGTGACGAGGCTGCGCGCCGCCTGGTTGGGGACGTAACCCAGCTCGGCCACGGCCTGCCGGACGCGCTCGGCCAGGGGTTCGCGCACTCCGTCGCCGCCGTTGACCACCCGCGACACGGTGGCCCGGGACACACCGGCCCGCGCGGCCACGGCCTCCAGCGTGGGACGCGACACTGCCTCGGTCACTTCGGGACTCCTCATCGGCGGCTGCCGGTCAGGATAACCGCGCGGTGGGGATCCCGCCGGTGCCGCGAGGGAGGCGTGGCCATGCCCGCTCGAGCCGTTGCCGGGCGTCGGCGCCGAGGTCGTGAAATGCTGTCCGGCACAGGTGTCCGCGAAGGCGAGCAGCGGGGCCCGGGACCAGGTCGCGCCCGACCCGGCGTCCCGACATGGCCGGGGGAACCGCTACGACGTCACCTCGGACTAGGCCCTGCCGGCCGACTGCCGCCGCATCCTGGCCGCGTGCGGCGAGCCCTGGTCCGGCTCAAGCGGTCCCCCGCGCGCCGCCCTCAGGACGTCTGCTCCCGCCGGGCCCGGCTCGGCTGGACGCGTTTGGGTTCGCCGGGCATCTTCGGGTACTCCGGCGGGTACGGCAGATCACCCAGGCCGTGGTCGTGCTCGTCGCGGCGGGCCAGTTCCAGCAGGGCGTCCAGGGAGTAGGCGTGGTCGTCCATGTCGGCGTGTACGTCGCCGAGTTCGGCGAAGCGAGCCGGCATGGTGGCGAGGTCGAAGTCGGCCGGGCGGGCCACGCCGACCTCCTCCCAGCGCAGGGGTGCCGAGACGGTGGCGTTCGGCTGGGGGCGTACGGAGTAGGCGGAGGCGATGGTGCGGTCTCTGGCCGTCTGGTTGTAGTCCAGGAAAATACGGCGGCCCCGTTCCTCCTTCCACCACTTGATCGTCACCTGGTCGGGCATCCGGCGTTCCATCTCCCGGCCGATGGCGATCGCGGCGCGTCGCACCTGGGTGAAGGTCCAACGTGGTTCGATCGGGACGAAGACATGCAGGCCCCGGCCGCCGGAGGTCTTCGGCCAGCCGCGCAGGCCGCCGAACTCGTCGAGGACGGCGCGCAGTTCCTGGGCGGCGCGGGCCGCGTCGTCGTAGTCGGTGCCGGGCTGCGGGTCGAGGTCGACGCGGAGTTCGTCGGGGTGGTCGACATCCGTGGCGCGCACCGGCCAGGGGTGGAAGGTGAGCGTGCCGTACTGCGCGGCCCAGACGACGGCGGCCTGCTCCGTGGGGCACATCTCGTCGGCGCTGCGGCCGCTGGGGAAGGTGATGTGAGCGGTCGGAATCCAGTCGGGCATGCCCTTCGGCGCCCGTTTCTGGAAGAACCACTCGCCGCCCACGCCGTCCGGATAGCGCTCCAGGGTGGTCGGGCGGTTGCACAGCGCGCGCAGGATGCCGGGGCCGACGGCGACGTAGTACCGCGCCAGGTCCAGCTTGGTGAAGCCCCGCTCGGGGAAGAAGACCTTGTCCGGGCTGGACAGCCGTACGGTCCGGCCGTCCACCTCCAGTTCCACCGCAGCGCCCATGCGGCCACGGTAGGCGCACCCCGCACAGCTCGCATACCGGGCGGCACGCGGCGTATGCGAGCAGAATCGAATCCATGGATCTCCCCGTCATGCCGCCTGTGAAGCCCATGCTCGCCAAGTCGGTGGCGAAGATTCCGCCGGGTATGCACTACGAGGCGAAGTGGGACGGGTTCCGTTCAGTCGTGTTCCGGGACGGGGCCGAGGTCGAGTTGGGCAGCCGAACGGGAAAACCGCTGACCAGGTATTTTCCCGAGCTGGTGGCGGCGCTGAGGGAACGGCTGCCGGAGCGGTGCGTGCTGGACGGGGAGATCGTGATCGCACGGGAGGGCCATCTGGACTTCGACGCGCTGACCGAGCGGATCCATCCGGCCGACTCCCGGGTGCGGATGCTGGCGGAGAAGACACCGGCGTCCTTCGTCGCCTTCGACCTGCTCGCCCTGGACGACCACTCCCTGCTCGACGTCCCGCTGACCGACCGCAGGGCCCTGCTGGAACGGGCGCTCGCCGACGTGACACCGCCGGTGCACGTGGCACCGGCGACGACCGACATCGAGGTGGCCCAGCGGTGGTTCGAGCACTACGAGGGCGCCGGGCTCGACGGAGTCGTCGCCAAACCGCTCGATCTGCGCTACCGGCAGGACGAGCGGGCCATGTTCAAGGTCAAGCACGAGCGGACGGCGGATGTCGTCGTGGCCGGGTACCGGTTCCACAAGACCGGGCCGGTGGTGGGCTCGCTGCTGCTCGGCCTGTACGACGACCGGGGGCACCTCCAGCACGTGGGCGTGTCGGCCGCCTTCGCCATGAAGAAGCGGGCCGAACTGGTCGAGGAGCTGGAGCCGCTGCGGATGGAGGACGTGGCCGGGCACCCGTGGGCGGCCTGGTCGGACGAGGCCGCCCATGAGACGGCCCGGCTGCCGGGCGCGCCGAGCCGCTGGTCCGGCAAGAAGGACCTGTCCTGGGTGCCGCTGCGGCCGGAGCGGGTCGCCGAGGTGGCCTACGACCACATGGAGAACGGGCAGCGCTTCCGGCACACCGCCCGCTTCCGCCGCTGGCGTCCGGACCGCACACCGGAGAGCTGCACCTACGCCCAGCTGGAGGAGCCGGTGCGCTACGACCTCGCGGAGATCCTGGGCGAGAAGGACCGGGACTGAGCCGGGGCGGGCTCTGGGGCTTGGCCGGGAAGCACCCGAGAGGGCCCCGAACTGGAGCCCTACGGCTGCATGAGGATCTTGATCGCGCCGTCCTGTTTGTGCTGGAACATGTCGTAGGCGTGCGGGGCCTCGGCGAGCGGCAGCCGGTGGGTGGCGAAGTCGTCGACGCCGAGCGGGTCCTCGTCGGTCAGATACGGCATGATCTGCTCGCTCCAGCGGCGGACGTTGGCCTGGCCCATGCGCAGCTGGATCTGCTTGTCGAACAGGGTGAGCATCGGCATCGGATCGGCCGTGCCGCCGTACACGCCGCTCAGCGAGATGGTGCCGCCGCGCCGTACCAGGTCGATCGCCATGTGGAGGGCGCTCAGCCGGTCGATGCTGAAGCGTTCCGCGAGGGGCCCGCTGATCTTGCGGGGGAGCAGCCCGGTGGCCGTCTGCGCGAGTTTGGCGGCGGCGCTGCCGTGGGCCTCGGTGCCGACGGCGTCGATCACGGCGTCCGGGCCCCGGCCGCCGGTCTCGTCGTGGATCGCGTGGACCAGTGCCTTCTCGTCGTCGAAGGCCCGCAGGTCGTAGGTCTCCACGCCGTCCCGGTCGGCACGCGCGAGCCGTTCCGGCACCAGGTCGATGCCGAACACCCGCTCGGCGCCGCGTGCCTTGGCGATCCGGCAGGCCATGTCGCCGATCGGGCCGAGGCCGAGGACGGCGAGGGTGCCGCCGGGTGGGACGGCGGCGTACTCGACGGCCTGCCAGGCGGTGGGCAGTACGTCGGAGAGATAGACGAAGCGGTCGTCGGGCGGGCCCTCGGGCACCTTGATCGGCCCGAACTGGGCCTGCGGCACCCGCAGGTACTCGGCCTGCGCGCCGGGCACGGCCCCGTACAGGCGGGTGTAGCCGAACAGGGCGGCACCCATTCCCTCGCCGGTGACCTGGGTGGTCTCGCACTGGGTCGGCAGCCCGGTCAGGCACATCCAGCAGGCGCCGCAGGCGATCTGGAACGGCACCACGACCCGGTCCCCTGCCTTGAGGTCCGGCACTCCGGCGCCGACCTCCTCGACGATGCCCATCGGTTCGTGCCCGAGGATGTCGCCCGGTGTCATGAACGGGGTGAGCACCTCGTAGAGGTGCAGGTCCGAGCCGCACAGCCCGGTGGACGTGATACGGATGACGGCGTCGGTGGGCTCTTCGATCCGCGGGTCGGGCACGTCCTCGACCCGGACGTCCCGCCGCCCCTGCCAGGTGACTGCCTTCATGGGATCCCGCTCCCTCGATCGCGTGGGCGTTTGGCGGTGGCGCCCGGGTACCCGCGCCCACCAGCACCGAACCCCTCGCGACGGAACCCGAGCCGCCCACGGAACGCGCATGGCCGTAAGCGTTCGGGTATGGCCAGCGGTGAGCCGATGAGCGCACAATCGGACAAAAGAACGGGGTGGGCACGGTGGGCATGAGACACAGAGCGCGCATGAGAGGCGCCGCGCTGACGGTGGCCGCGCTGACGGTCTCGCTGACCGTCTCCGTCACGGCAGGCTGCACCCACCACGGCCGGGACGACGACCGCGCGCCGCAGCACACGCCGACACCCACGTCGCAGGCTCCGACCCCGACGCCCGCGGTCACGGCGGCCGGTTCGCCGCTCGCCGTGAAGATCGACAACGTGTCCGCAGCCCGCCCGCAGACCGGGCTCGACGCGGCGGACGTGGTGTACGCCGAGCAGGTGGAGGGCGGTCTGAGCCGGCTGATGGCGGTGTACGCGACCCGGCTCCCGCGGACCGTCGGACCGGTGCGCAGCGCCCGCGAGTCGGATCTGGAGCTGCTGCGCCAGTTCCACCGGCCGACACTCGCCTTCTCCGGCGCCCAGCACAAGCTGCTGCCGCTGATCGACAGGGCGCCGCTGCGAGCGGAGTCCCCCGACGAGGCTCCCGCCGCCTACTACCGGGGCACCGGCAAGGCCGCCCCGCACAACCTCTATCTGCACCCCGCCAAGCTGCTGCCGTCCGCCCCGGGCAAGGCGGCGCTGACGACCGGTTTCAGCTACGGCCCGGCCCCGTCCGGCGGCACCCCGACCACCTCGCGCACCGTCCGCTACCCGGCCGCCCGCTTCACCTTCACCTGGTCCGTCGGGCGTCACCGCTGGCTGGTGGCGATGGACGGCACGCCCACGGTGACGACGGACGGCGCGCGGGTGGCACCGGCGACGGTCGTCGTGCAGTACGTGAAGATCCGGACCTCCCGCTACCACGACGTGCTCGGCAACCACACGCCGTACACCGAGACGGTCGGCTCGGGGAAGGCGCAGGTGCTGCGCGACGGCCGGTCCTTCGACGCCTCCTGGTCACGGCCGGCCGCGACGGACGGTACGACGTTCACGGCGGCGGACGGCAGCCCGGTGAACTTCGCCGACGGCCAGGTGTGGGTGGTGTTCGCGCCGGCGCCGTGAACTGCCGTACCGGACCGGTCAGCCCCGCGTGGCCAGCGGTTCGGCCGGGTTGCGCAGGCCCTCGGCCGCGTCCGCGACCCGGCGGATCAGGTCGAAGAACACGGTCTGTTCCTCGGCGGACAGCGGCGCCAGGAAGACCTGGTTCATCCGGGCGGTGCGCACGGTCAGCTTGCGGTGGACGCGCAGACCGTCGTCGGTCAGCCGGAGCAGGAAACGCCGGCCGTCCTCCGGGTCGCGCACCTTGGTCAGCAGCTCTCGGCGGCCGAGCCGGCTGATGACCTCGGCGATGGTCGAGCGGTCCAGGCCCACCCGCTCGCCCACGGTCCGCTGGTCGAGCCCCGGCTCGGCGACGAGCGCGTTCATGACCGCGAACTGCGGCGAGGTGATCTCCTCGGAGACCATCGTGTTCCACAGCAGGTAGTGCGCCTGCTGCAGCCTCCGGGCCAGATGCCCGGGATGGGTGGTGAGGTCCACCGCGGCCATGTGCGCTCCCTGATCACTTCGTTGGTGCACTGAATAATACTCGTCGACCGGACCTCCTGTCTCCCGTGAGAAGTGCAAATCCTCCACGCCTTGACGGACATCGTCTCCAGTGGCAGCGTGTGGGAACACCTCGCATAAATACTCAGTGCGCTGATTAACTGCGAAGAGATGAGGCTTCACGGATGGACAAGGTGGTCGCCACGGCCCTGGAGGCGGTGGCCGATGTGCCGGACGGCGCGTCCCTCGCGGTCGGCGGGTTCGGGCTGAGCGGTGTGCCGAACGTGCTGATCCAGGCGCTGTACGAGCGCGGCGCCGGCGGTCTCTCGGTCGTCTCCAACAACTGCGGGGCCATGGAGTCCGGACTCGCGGTACTGCTGGCCGCCGGGCGGATCAGCCGGGTGACCGGCTCCTACATCGGCGGCAACAAGGAGTTCGCCCGCCAGTACCTCGGCGGTGAGCTGGAGCTGGAGCTGATCCCACAGGGCACGCTGGCCGAGCGGCTGCGCGCGGGCGGCGCCGGCATCCCCGCCTTCTACACCCCGGCCGGGGTCGGCACCCAGGTCGCCGAGGGCGGGCTGCCGTGGCGCTACGACGGCGAGGGCGGGGTCGCGCTGGCCTCGCCGCCGAAGGAGGTGCGGGAGTTCGACGGCGTGGAGTACGTCCTGGAGCGCGCCATCCGCACCGACTTCGCGCTGGTCAGGGCCGCGACGGGCGACCGGCACGGAAACCTGGTCTTCAACAAGTCCTCCCGGAACTTCAACCCCCTCGCGGCCATGGCGGGGAAGGTCACGATCGCCGAGGTGGAGGAGCTGGTCGAGCCCGGCGAGATCGACCCGGACGCCGTACACCTGCCGGGCGTCTTCGTGCAGCGGGTGCTGGCCCTGACCCGGGAGCAGGCGGCGGACAAGCGGATCGAGCAGCGGACGGTGAGCATCTGATGGCCTGGACACGCGAGGAGATCGCCGCGCGGGCGGCGCGGGAGCTGCGCGACGGCCAGTACGTCAATCTCGGCATCGGCCTGCCGACGCTGATCCCGAACCACCTCCCCCCGGGTGTCGAGGTCGTCCTGGAGTCGGAGAACGGCATCCTGGGCACCGGCCCCTACCCGACCGAGGACCAGGTCGACCCGGATCTGATCAACGCGGGCAAGGAGACCGTGACGGTCCTGCCGGGCGCGTCCTTCTTCGACTCGGCGCTGTCCTTCGCGATGATCCGCGGCGGGCACATCGACGTGGCCGTGCTCGGCGCGATGCAGGTCTCCGCCGGCGGCGACCTGGCCAACTGGGCGGTGCCGGGCAAGCTGGTCACCGGGATCGGCGGCGCGATGGACCTGGTGCACGGCGCCCGTCAGGTGATCGTGGTGATGACCCACACCGCGAAGGACGGCTCCCCGAAGATTCTCAAGGAGTGCACGCTTCCGCTCACCGGCAAGTCCTGTGTGAGCCGAGTCATCACGGACCTTGCGGTGCTGGACGTCGGCGAGCGGGGTCTGACCCTCGTGGAGACCGCCCCCGGTGTGACCGTCGACGACGTCGTCGCCCGGACCGACGCCGAACTCACCATCCCGGAGAATCTGCTGTGAACGCCGTCAACAGGCTCAATACGGTTTACCTCGTCGACGCCGTCCGCACCCCCGTCGGCCGCTACAACGGCGCCCTGGCCTCCGTACGCCCGGACGACCTCGCCGCCCACGCGATCCGTGCCCTCCTGGCCCGTACACCGGACCTGGACCCGGCCCGGATCGAGGACGTCTACTTCGGCAACGCCAACGGCGCCGGCGAGGAGAACCGCAACGTGGCCCGCATGGCCGCGCTCCTCGCCGGACTGCCCACCTCCGTGCCCGGCGTGACCGTCAACCGGCTGTGCGCCTCCGGCCTGGAGGCCGTCGTCCAGGCGGCCCGCGCCATCGCCGTGGGCGACGCGCACATCGCCCTCGCGGGCGGCGTGGAGTCCATGACGCGCGCCCCCTACGTCCTGCCCAAGTCCGACCGCCCCTTCCCGGCCGGACACGCCGAGCTGTACTCCACGACCCTCGGCTGGCGCATGGTCAACCCGACGATGGATCCGCAGTGGACCATCCCGCTCGGCGAGAGCGCGGAACTGATCGCCGACAAGCACAAGATCACCCGCGAGCAGCAGGACGAGTTCGCCCTCACCTCCCACCGCAAGGCGGCCGCCGCCCAGGAACAGGGCTTGTTCGACGCCGAGTTGGTGCCCGTGCCCGTCCCGCAGCGCAAGGGGGAGCCGGTCTTCTTCGCCGCCGACGAGTGCGTACGGCCGGACGCCTCCCTCGCCGCGATGGCCAGGCTCAAGCCGTCCTTCCGTACCGAGGTGGGCACGGTCACAGCGGGCAACGCCTCCCCGCTGAACGACGGCGCCGCCGCCCTGCTTCTCACCGACGAGGAGGGCCTGAAGGCCACCGGCCGCGAACCGCTCGCCCGGATCTCCGCGACCGGGGTGTCCGCCATCGACCCGCACTACTTCGGCCTCGCCCCCGTGGAGGCCGTCAACCGGGCTCTCACCAAGGCGGGCAAGGGACTTGACGACCTGTCGGTCCTTGAGCTGAACGAGGCCTTCGCCGCCCAGGTCCTCGGCTGTCTCGCCGAATGGCCCGAGTTCGACCCGTCGATCCTCAACCCCCGGGGCGGCGCCATCGCGCTCGGCCACCCGCTCGGCGCCTCCGGCGCCCGGCTCGCCGGCACCGTCGCCCACCAGCTCGCCCGCCGCGGCACCGGCACCGGCGTGGCCACCCTCTGCATCGGCGTGGGCCAGGGCCTCGCCCTCGTTCTCGAACGCTGACCCCTAGGACGTCCCATGACCCTCAGCCAAGCCGACATCGACGTCGAAATCGCCGCCGAGCACGCCGCGTACGAGAAGCGCGTCGCCGACGGCGCCCCCGTCGAGCACCATCCGCGCCGCGACTACGCGCCCTACCGCTCCTCGGTGCTCCGCCATCCCAAGCAGCCCCTGGTCGCCATCGACACCGTCCAGGACCCGGAACTGGTGGAGCTGCACTCCCCCGCCTTCGGGGAGCGCGACATCACCGGGATCGACAACGACCTCACCCGGCACCACCGGAGCGAGCCCATAGGCGAGCGGATCACCGTCTCCGGGCGGCTGCTGGACCGCGCCGGGCGCCCGGTGCGCGGCCAGCTCGTCGAGATCTGGCAGGCCAACTCGGCCGGCCGCTACGCCCACCAGCGCGAACAGCACGACGCCCCGCTCGACCCGAACTTCACCGGTTTCGGCCGCACCCTCACCGACGCCGAGGGCCGCTACCACTTCACCACCATCCAGCCCGGCCCCTACCCGTGGCGCAACCACGTGAACGCCTGGCGCCCCGCGCACATCCACTTCTCGGTGTTCGGCACGGCGTTCGCCCAGCGGCTGGTGACGCAGATGTACTTCCCGAACGACCCGTTGTTCCCGTACGACCCGATCCTGCAGTCGGTGACGGACGACGCGGCCCGGCAGCGGCTGGTCGCCACCTACGACCACGGCCTGTCGGTGCCGGAGTTCTCGCTCGGCTACCACTGGGACATCGTGCTGGACGGCCCGGCCGCCACCTGGATCGAGGAAGGACGCTGACCGCCATGACGAAGATCGACACGAGCAGCCCGGAGCAGGTGCTGCCCACCCCGTCCCACACGGTCGGCCCCTTCTACGGCTACGCCCTGCCCTTCCGTGGCGGCGAGGACATCGCCCCGCTCGGCCACCCGGACACCATCACCGTGCGCGGGTACGTCCTCGACGGCGAGGGCAAGCCGCTGCCGGACGCGCTCGTCGAGCTGTGGGGGCCGCGCCCCGACGGCACGGTGCCGCGGGTGGACGGTTCCATCCGGCGCGACCCGGCCACCGGCGGCTACCTCGGCCGCAACGGCGTGGAGTTCACCGGCTGGGGCCGCGTCCAGACCGACGCCGACGGCCACTGGTACGCCCGTACCCTCCGCCCCGGCGCCCGCGGGCAGAGCGCCCCGTACCTGAGCGTCTGCGTCTTCGCCCGCGGCCTGCTGGTCCACCTGTTCACCCGCATCTATCTGCCGGGCGACGCCGCCGCACTCGCCGCCGACCCGCTGCTCACCCGGGTGGGCGACCGGCGCGACACGCTGATCGCCACCCAGGAGGGCCCGGGCACCTACCGTTTCGACATCCGCCTTCAGGGCGAAGGCGAGACGGTCTTCCTGGAGTTCCAGTGACTCCCCCACCCTTCGGGCGGGAGGTGCCCCCAGACGACAGCGACACCGGCCTGCTCGCCCCCGGGTGGGCCGGCTCCCCGGCCGCGCACGCGACCGGTGACCGCGCGTTTCTGCGGGCCCTGCTGGACGCCGAGGCCGCGCTGACCCGCGCCCAGGCCGCGCTGGGCCTCGCCCCGGCCGAGGCCGCCGACGCTGTGGCCGAGGCGGCCGACCCCGCCCGCTTCGACGTAGGTTCCCTCGCCGAGCGCGCCCGCGGCGGCGGCAACCCGGTCATCCCGCTCGTCGCCGACCTCACCGCGGCGGTGGGCGAGCCCTACGGCCCGTACGTACACCGGGGCGCGACCAGTCAGGACATCCTGGACACCGCGGCCATGCTGGTCGCCGCGCGCACCCTGGAGTCGGTCCGCGCCGACCTCGACCGCGCCGAGCACGCGCTCGCCCGCCTGGCCGCCGCACACCGCGATACGCCGATGCCGGGCCGCACGCTCACCCAGCACGCGGTACCGACGACCTTCGGTCTGAAGGCGGCCGGCTGGCGCTCGCTGGTCCTGGACGCCCGGGACCGCATCACGCGGGTGCGACAGGCGCTGCCCGCCCAACTGGGGGGCGCCGCCGGGACCTTGGCGGCCTTCCAGGCGTACGGCGCGCAGGACGCGACCGCGCTGACGGCGGCGTACGCCCGCGAAGCCGGCCTCGCCGCAGCGCAGTTGCCCTGGCACACCCTGCGCACCCCGGTCGCCGACCTGGCCGGTTGTCTGGCCTTCACCGTCGGTGTCCTGGGCAAGATCGGCGAGGATGTGCTGACGCTGTCCCGCACCGAGATCGGTGAGGTGACCGAGGGCAGCGGCGGGGGTTCGTCCGCCATGCCGCACAAGGCCAACCCCGTGCGCTCCACCCTCCTCGCGGCCGCGGCCCGCCGCGCCCCGCAGCTCGCGGCCACGCTGTACGGCTGCGTCGTTGCCGGGGACGAGCGGCCGGCCGGTGCCTGGCACGCCGAGTGGGAGCCGTTGCGCGACCTGCTCCGGCTGACCGGCGGTGCGGCCCGGGACGCGGCAGAACTCGCCGCGGGCCTGCGTGTGAACGCCGAGGTCATGCGCCGCAACCTGGACGTCACCGGCGGGCTGATCGTCTCCGAGCGGCTGTCCGCCGCCCTCGCACCCCGGCTCGGCCGCGCCCGGGCCAAGGCGCTGCTCACCGAACTCGCCCGCCGCACCCACGCCGAGGGCCGCTCGCTCGGCGAACTCCTCGCCGAGGAGCCGGAGTTGAAGGACATGGACCTGGCCGCCCTCACCGATCCCACCCGCTACACCGGTTTCGCCGGTACCCTCACCGACCGTGCCCTGGAGCGACGTTGACCGAGAAACTCCTCAACCACCTGGCAGAAGGCCCGGCCTCGGCGCCCCCGCTGTTGCTGGGGCCGTCGCTCGGCACCTCCTGCGCCCTGTGGGACGCGGTCGCTCCGGAGCTGTCGGCCGCCCATCGCGTGGTGCGCTGGGACCTGCCCGGCCACGGCGGGTCGGCGCCCGAGCTGATCGGGCCGGGCGCGAGCGTCGGCGACCTCGCCGCGCTGGTGCTGGGCCTCGCCGACGCGCTCGGCATCGACCGGTTCGGCTACGCGGGCGTCTCCCTCGGCGGCGCCGTCGGCCTCCACCTGGCCGTGCACCACCCCGACCGGCTGACCTCCCTGGCCGTGCTGTGCTCCTCCGCCCACTTCGGCGGCGCCACGGCCTGGCGGGAGCGAGCGCAGCGGGTGCGCCGCGAGGGCATGGAGTGGCTGGTGGAGAGCGCCGACGCGCGCTGGTTCACCCCTGGCTTCAGCGTACCGGGTCTGGTCCGGGACCACCGGGAGGCCGATCCGGAGGCGTACGCCGCCTGCTGCGACGCGCTCGCCGCGTTCGACCTGCGTGACCGGCTCGGCGACATCGCCGTACCGACACTCCTCGTGGCGGGGAAGCAGGATCCCGCTACGCCGCCCGCGCATCTGCGGGAGATCGCCGACGCGGTGCCCGGCTCGACGCTGGTGGAGCTGCCCGGCGCCTCCCATCTGGCGCCCGCCGAGTGCCCACGGGCCGTGCTGACGGCGCTGCACACCCAGCTCGACGGGCCCCCGGCGAGCGGCATGGCGGTGCGCCGGGAGGTGCTGGGCGACGCACATGTGGACCGGGCGCAGGCCCGGCAGACCCCGTTCACCGCCCGCTTCCAGGACTTCATCTCCCGCTACGCCTGGGGCGAGATCTGGACCGATCCGACGCTGTCGCGCCGCGAGCGCAGCATGATCACACTGACCGCGCTGGTCGCCCACGGTCACTACGACGAACTGGCGATGCACGTCCGGGCGGCGCGCCGCAACGGACTGACGCCTGAGGAGATCGGTGCGGTGCTGCTGCAGACCGCCGTCTACTGCGGGGTGCCGGCCGCCAACTCCGCGTTCGCGAGGGCCCAGCGGGTCCTCGACGAGTTGGACGAGGAGGAGGGGCGGGCCGAGGGCCGAGGGTGACCCTGCCGGTCGTAGCTTCAGCAGCACCTCCCTCGCGGCGCCGGGCCCTGCCTAGGGTGGAAGCATGTCCACCATTCTGATCACCGGCGCCACCTCCGGGCTCGGCCGGTACGTGGCCTTCGAACTGGTCCGCTCCGGCCATGTCGTCCTCGCCCACGGCCGGGACCGGGACCGCACCGAGCGGCTGGTCGCGGAGCTGCGCACCGAGGGCGAGGCGGAGGGGTTCGTCGCCGACCTGGCCCGCCTCGCCGAGGTGCGTGAGCTGGGCGCCCGGGTCGCCGAGGCGCATCCCGGCCTCGACGTGCTGATCAACAACGCGGCGGCGGGCGGCGGCACGCCCGGCTCCGGTCGGGAGCTGAGCGCCGACGGCCACGAGCTGCGGCTCGCCGTCAACTACCTCGCGCCCGTCGTCCTCACCCGGTCCCTGCTGCCGGTCCTGCGGGCCAACGCGCCGGCCCGGATCGTGAACGTCGGCTCGGCCGGCCAGGAGCCCCTCGACTTCTCCGACCCGGAACTCACCCGCGGCTACACCGGCATGTCGGCGTACTGCCGCAGCAAGTTCGCCCTCGCCGCGCACACCTTCACGCTCGCCGAGGAACTCGCCGACAGCGGGGTGTCGGTGAACGTCCTGCACCCCGCCACCTTCATGGACACGCCGATGGTCCGCGAGAGCGAGATCGCCCCGTGGAACTCGGTCGCCGACGGCGCACCGGGCGTACTGGCCCTGGCCACCGAGGAGTTGGGCAGCGGCGGCTACTTCGACGGCACGCGGCGGGCCCGGGCGCACGAGGAGACGTACGACCCGGAGGTACGCAAGCGACTGGCGGCGGTCACGGAGCAGCTGCTCACGGTGTGAGGGCTGCCGAGGGGCGCTAACGCAGCCCCCGTCCCGTCTCCAGCACCTCCCTCGCCTGGGCCACCAGCCCCTCCGCGCCGCAGGCCCGGGCGAGGTCCAGACCCCGGCCCAGTTCCGCGACGGAGCGGGCGGCGATGCCGTACTCGACGCGCGCCGCCGCGTGTTCGTACTGGCAGGGTGAGGCCTCCAGGTAGGTGACGGCCTGGGCGGCGAGCTGGACCGCGCGCCCGCCGGTCTCCAGGGCGGCGGCGCAGCGCAGGGCCTCGCCGATGGCGGTGTCCGTGCCGAAGCGTTCGGCCTGCCGGCCGGCGTCGGCGGCGAGCTGCGCGGCACGGTCCGGGTGCTGTTCGGCGAGGGCCTTGGCGAGCTCGATGGACCAGGGCGAGAGGACCGGGTTGTGGCCACCGCGCGAGGCGGCGATCTTCTCGGCCGCCTCCAGCTCGTGGACGCCCTCCTCGGTGCGGCCGACGGCGAGCAGCAGCCGGCCGCGTACGCAGCGGATGTCGGGCAGCACGATCGTGGAGGGGTAGGGCGGCGCGAAGCCGTACTGCTCGGCGATCGACCAGGCCTCGTCGACCCGGCCGCGGGCCAGCAGGGTGTCGACCAGACCACAGGTCGCCGACCAGTACAGCGGCAGCCGGCGGCCGACGCGTTCGGCGAGGAGCAGGGCCTCGCGCAGGGTGGACTCGGCGTCGCGCAGCCGGCCCTGCCTGCGGTAGGCGAGCCCGAGGAAGGCGTTGGCGAGGGAGAGGTGGCCGCCGCGCCAGCCGGCACCGGTGTAGACGCGCAGTGCCTCGGCGAAGAGGCTCTCGGCGCGGTCGAGCCGGTCGGTGTAGGCGTACGCGCTGCCCAGCATCATCAGCAGCTCGATGCCCCACTCGGGGTCGGTCCAGCCGAGGCCCGGGGCGAGGCGGCCGTTGACGAGGGCGCGGTCGCACAGTTCGAGCACCTCGTCGGCGCTCTCGCCGTGCGTCATGGCGTCGAAGCCGCGCAGGACGAGCAGGGCGCGTTCGGCGTTGTCGCGGCCGGTGCAGGTGCTCGCGAGTGAGGCGAGGCGCCGGGAGCGGGCCGGGGAGACCGTCTCGCCGTGGATGCCCTCCCACATGAACTGCACGGCCTGCAGCCGCAGCTTCACGGGGCCGGGTTCGTGCCGGGCGGCCTCGGCCTCGACGGTGCGGACGGCCTCCTCCAGCTGGTCGTTGTGGATCAGGGCCTGGGAGAGCCGGACCACCGCGTCGACCCGCCGTTCGCCGTCGAGGCCGGGCATGCCGAGGGCGTTCTGGAGGTGCTCGACGGTGACGGCGGGCGCGGTGAGCAGGGTGGCGCAGCCCAGTTCGTACAGGACGTGGGCGTGGGCCTCGGGGAGCGGCGGCTCCTGCAGGGCGCGTTCCAGGCAGGTGCGGGCCGCGTCCGGCGCGCCGACGGCGAGGTGTTCGCGGGCGGCCTGGCGCAGTTGCTCGACGAGTTCCTCGTCGCCGTCCGGGTGCACCTTCAGCAGGTGCCGGGCGGCCTGGGCGGCACCGCGGCCCAGCTCGGTGATGATCTGGGCGGCGACGCCGTGCATGGCGGTGCACACCCCGGACGGGATGGAGTTGTAGACGGCGCTGGCGATGAGCGGATGGACGAACTCCAGCTCGCCCTCCTCGCGTTCGGTGCCGGCCACGGGGTCGCGTTCGGTGAGGATGCGGGCGGAGCAGAGCAGTTCGGCGCAGTGCCGGGCGACGGTCTCGTCCATGGTGGCGAGGCGGGCGACCATGCCGACGGTGATGCCGGTGCCGAGGATGCCGGCCGCCCAGGCGAACTGGGTGGCTTCCAGGCCGAGTCCCTTGAGCCGGTCGACCAGTCCGCCGCCGCGGGCGGCGCGGTTGAGGGCGCGCAGTTCGCCGGCCCGGGCCTCGACCGGCTGCAGTTCGCTGTCCTGCACCTTGGCGAGGAGTTCGGTGGTCTCGTAGGGGTTGCCCGCGGTGACGGCCCAGACCTCGCGGCAGAACGCGTCGTCCGCGTGGCGGCCGAGGGCGGCACGGGTGAGCCCCGCCGCTGCGTCGGGCGTGAGGGCGCTGAGGTTGCTGACGGGGCGGCCCGCGGCGGCGGCCACCGCGTCGAGGTGGCGGGCGCTGTCGCCGCTGACCTCGCCGGGGCGGCGGGCGACCACGACGAGCACGGAGAGGTCGTCCAGACGCTCGGCGAACGCGGCGAGCCAGCGCAGCGTCTCCTGGTCGGCCCAGTGCGCGTCGTCGATCAGCAGCACGAGCGGCCACTCGCGGCGGGCGAGCCGGCGCACCGCGGCGACGAGTCCGTCGCACACGTACTGCGGGTCGGCGGTGCCGTCCTGCGGGTCGGCTATGCCGAGGGCGGGTCCGGCGATGTCGTACCAGTCGCCGAGGTACTCGCGGGCCTCCTCGGGCAGTAACGACAGCAGGCCGGGCTGGAGCAACTGCCGTACCACGTTGAACGGGACGGACTTCAGGGTCTCCGCGCCGCGCGCGGACCACACGGTGCAGCCTCGGCGTTCGGCGATGCGGCGTGCCTCGGCCAGCAGCGCGGTCTTGCCGAATCCCGCCTCGCCGCGGAAGACCAGCAGACTCCCCGTGGACGACTGGTCGGCGCACAGGAGGTCGAGTGCCTGTGCGACGGTGGCGATCTCCGCGTCCCGCTCCCACAGGGAAGCCGAGGCGGCCGCCGGCGGCCGTCCCTCCGTCATCCCCTTACCTCCCCAGGTCGCCCGAATGACGTACAGACCCTGAGCGTAGCCGTCCGGTGGGATGTGTGGTGGCCGCTCGGGGCAGCAGTTGCCCCGCCGGGTGAAAGTGGGTACGGGCAGGCGACGCGCACCCGGCCCGAACCGCCGGTCAGCAGCGGACGGAGCGTCAACCATGCTGCTGGACGCGGCGGTCCGGGAGGTCGGTGGCGGGCGTGCGGCGTACGACGCGGACGCCGCGCCTGGCCGGAAGCGGGCGACCTGGCTGCGGCTGCTGGAACGGCTGCTCGCGGAGCTGTACGACGCGCTGCCGCCGCCGAAGACGATCGGCAAGGAGCTGTTCCACGCCGGGTATCTGCGGTCGGCCGGGCCGTTCGACGGAGTCCGTCCCGAGGACGCGCCGGCGACGCTCACCCTGCTGACGGCTCGGCCGGTCGCGCACGCGGTGCGGTCCGTCGGCGCCGCCGAGGTGATCGCGTCCGGAGGGGGCCTGCGCGATCCGGTGCCGGCGGGGATGCTCCGGGAACGACTCGTGCCGGTGCGGCTGCGCGCCTCGGACGAACTGGGGCTGTGCACGGACGCGAAGCAGGCCTATGCCTTCGCGGCCCTCGGCTTTGTGACCGTCCACGGCCTGGCGGCTGCGGATCCGCGCGCCACGGGCGCCCGGCATCCCAGCGGGTGGAGGGTCGGAACCGGAGTCGTAGGACGGCTGTGACCGGGAGTCGGAACGGGGCAGGGAAAAAATCTCGGCGGTGAAATGTCCGGTCCGGTCGATTGGCGGCGGATCCTCTCATCACACTTTCACTGTCGCCTCATACGGTGGGGTCATGACGCAGGTGACTCCCCCCGGGTGGTACCCCGACCCCGGGCAGACGAACGACGGTCCGCCCACCGAGCGCTGGTGGGACGGCAAGGCCTGGACGGACCAGACCCGCCCCGCCGGGACGGCCGCCACGTGGGGTCCCCCGACGCAGGCGCCGCCGGCCGGCGGCCCGCAGCCGGCCGCTCCCGCGGCTCCCCCCGCCTATGGCGCGCATCCCGGGTATCCGGCGTATCCGGGTTACCCCGCCCCGCCTCCGGCCGGGCAGCCCCGGCGCGGTGTGCGCACGGGTATAGCCGTCGCGGCGGCGACCGCGGTTCTGGCGAGCATCGGGGTCGGCGTGTGGGCCCTCGCCAAGGCCCCCGGCGGCGGCAGCGCCGACCGGGCCGGGTCCAGCCAGGGTGCGGCGGGCGGACAGGACGGTGGTCAGGGCGGGCCCGGCGGCGGCTTCGGCGGTCAGGGCGGCACCGGAGGCTCGGGCGGGTCCGGAGGCTCGGGCGGCTTCGGCGGTCCGGGCGGGTCCGGCGGCGCCTCACCCTCGCCGAACCAGTCCGAGGCACCCAAGATCAAGGGCGGCGGCACGGTGCCGGACCCGGTCAACGGCATCAGCCTGCCGGTGCCCGACGGCTGGACCGGACAGACGATCAGCGTCGGCGCGGAGGTGACCTCCGACGACTCCTACAAGTGCCCCGGCAACTCCACCCAGACCTGCACCCCGGGCGGCGCCTACTCGGCTCCGGCCCAGGCGCTGGGCATCAAGGGCGACACGGCGGAGAAGGTCGCCGAGGCGGACATCGCGGCCAACGCCAAGCAGTCCTACGGCGGCACCACCTACGGCAGCATCACCTCGCACCAGGTGCTGGGCTCCGGCGCGGTGACAGTGGCCGGACAGAAGGGGTACATGGTGCGCTGGAAGGCGGTCACCAGCAAGGGCGCCGACGGCTATGTCGAGTCGGTCGCCTTCCCCTCGCCCGACGACGCCAAGCAGATCGTGGTGGTGCGCTTCGGCATCGACGTCGGACAGAAGACGTCGGTCATCGACGAGATCCTCAAGGGGATCAAGGTCTCGTCCGGCGGCGGGAACGGCCAGGACGTCTGATCCGCGGCTGCAGGGCCGTGATCCGGTCCGCGGCCGACGGGACATGACTGCGGCCGGGTGGGGCTCCCCTCCGCTCAAGAGGAGCCCCACCCGGCCGGGGGGTGCGCGCCGCCCCCGTCCCCACGGTGCGGCGCGGACAGGTCACCGTTCAGTCATCCCGTGAACGGCGGCCTGGGTCTCAGGTCAGCCCGAGCGCGGGCAGCACGGTGGCCTCCACGAACCGGGCGAGATAGTCGCCGTCGGCGTACTGGCCGCAGAGCACCGGCCGGATGCGCAGCACGCCGAACATCATGGCGGGGATGTACTCCAGCGCCGGATGGTCCTCCCGGACCTCGCCCCGGGCCACGCCCCGGGCGAGCATCTCCTGCAGCGCGGCGATCTCCGGGTACACCAGCGCCTCGCGCAGCGACTGGGCCAGCTCGTGGTCCGCCGTCACCGCGGGCCCGAGCGCCTGCAGCAGCCTGGTGTCCTTGCCGGACCAGTCCCCCGCGGCCCGTGCCGCCTGGCGCAGGTCCTCGGCGAGCGAGCCGGTGTCGATGCCGGCGAACCGCACCCGGCGGCTGGCGCGCAGCGCGGCCGCGACGAACTGCGGCTTGGTCTTCCACTGCCGGTAGAGCGTGGACTTGCTGCACCGGGTGCTGGCGGCGACGCCCTCCATGGTGACGGACTCGTAACCGCATTCGCGGATCTGCTCCAGCACGGCGTCGAAGAACTCCCGCTCACGCTCGGGCGTGATCTTGGAGCGGCGCGAGGCGGCGACCGTCTCCGGTCCGTCCGCGGCCTGCGACGTCATGCGGTGTTTCCCCTCACTCGTGACCTGAGGTCATTCCTGCACGGCCCGCGGAAGCACGGCTTGAGCCGGGCTCCCGACGGTGTCTCCAGTGTGTCGCACATCAACCGATACGCAAGTGTACCGGTACTCGGCCGTATCGGTACACTGACGTATCGGTACGATGACGTATCGATGAGCTCCGGCCCTGGAGGCGGGAGCTCGTCCGCACCACCACACGCACCACCGTCAGCGAAGGGGCCGGGGGATGAATGCCCGAACCGAGCCTGCAGAGGCAGAAGCGGAGCCGCCGGACGCGATAGCCCGGCCGCCGCTGTTGCGCGAGTTCCTGCTCGTCGCGGGACTCTTCCTCGTCTACAAGCTCGGCCGGCGACTGGCCACCGGACACACCGCGAACGCCCTCCACAACGCCCACCGCGTATGGGACCTGGAGCGGGCGCTGCATCTCCCCCACGAGAACGCCGTACAGTCCGCACTGCTGCGCGGCGACACCCTCGTCCACCTCGCGAACGCCTACTACGCCACCGTCCACTTCCCGGCGACGCTGGCCTTCCTGGTCTGGCTGTATCTCCGGCGGCCCGCGCACTACATATGGGCCCGCCGCGTCCTCGCGGTCGTCACCACGGCCGCGCTGGTGCTGCCGTTCACGTTCCCGCTGGCCCCGCCGCGGATGCTGACCGGCGACGGCCTGGTGGACACCGCCCGCCTCTACGGCCCGTCCGTGTACGGCCCGCCGTCCAGCGACCATCTGTCCAACCAGTTCGCCGCGATGCCGTCGCTGCACTTCGGCTGGGCGCTGATGGTGGCGATCGGCCTGATCGCGGCCACCCGGTCCCGGTGGCGCCGGCTGTGGCTGCTGCACCCGCTGATCACGCTGCTGGTGATCGTGGGCACGGCGAACCACTACTGGCTCGACGCGATCGTCGCGACGGCCATGCTCGGCATCGCCCTCGCCGTGATCCACCCGCCGCACCGGACGGCCGGCACGGCGGGACGCGGGGCCGGCCGGCTCGCGGCGCGCGAGCCCGTCCTGGCGGGAGCGGGCCGATGAGCGCCGCCGCCCTGATCGCCGTCGCCCTCTCCCTCGTCTCGGCCGTCGCCTACGCGCTGGCCGCCGTCGCCCAGGAACGCCTCGCCTCCCGCAGCGCCGGTACCGGTCTGCTGCGGCTGCTCGGCACCGGCGCCTGGTGGTCGGCGGTCGGCCTGAACGCGGCCGCCGCCCTGCTGCACGTCGTCGCCCTCAAGTACGGCCCGCTCACCCTGGTCCAGCCGCTGGGCGCGCTCACCCTGGTCGCGGCCGTACCGCTCGGCGCGCGGGCGGCCGGGCGCCGGGTCAGCGCGGTGGAATGGCGCGGTACGGCGCTGACGCTGCTCGGGCTCGCCGCCCTGCTCGTCACCGCCTCCGGTCCGGCGCCCGCGCGGGTGCTGTCGCTGACCGAGGCGCTGGCGGTCGCGGGTGCCACCGCCGCCACGATCGGCATGCTGTCCCGGCCCGGCGCCCGGGCCGGTCTCAGGCACGCGACGGCGTCCGGTTTCGCCTCCGGTGTCGCCTCGGCGCTGACCCAGACGGTGACCGTGGCGGCCACGGACCGCACGGGCCCGGTGCTGAGCACCGAGGTCGTCATGGTCGCCGTGCTCGTCGCCGCGTTCGCCGTCGGCGGGCTGCTGCTCTCGCAGACCGCCTACCGGGGCGGCCTCGGCGCGCCGCTGGCCGTGGTCACCCTCGCCAACCCGGTGGCCGCCGCGGTCATCGGCCTCACCCTGCTCGGCCAGGGCCTGCGAGGCGGCCCCGCCGGCGTCCTGCTGGCCCTCGCCGGAGCAGGCCTGGCCTCCTGGGGCGTGGTCCTGCTCACCCGGGTCACCCCGGAGCCGGTGCCCGAGGACGACGACCACCCCGTGGCCGCGGTACTGGCCCTGGAGCCGGACACGGCGACCGCGGAACCGGCCCTGGTGCCACGACAGCCGGAACAGCCCGGACATCTCACGGCACTCTGAGCCGGCAAGAGCCTCGCCGGCCGGTTCGGGACATGAGTGCGGCTGCCCGGACACACCGCTGGGTCGCTTGACTTGGAGAGCACTCGAATTCGTAGCGTTCCGGACATGAGTACTGCACAGCACAAGATCGGCTCGGGTTTCGGCGCCACCAGCACCGCCGACGACGTCCTGCGGGGCATCGACCTGACCGGAAAGCTCGCCCTCGTCACCGGCGGTTACTCGGGCATCGGCCTGGAGACCACCCGCTCGCTGGTGAAGGCCGGCGCCCACGTGGTCGTGCCCGCCCGCCGCCCGGCCACCGCCGAGCAGGCCGTGGCCGACATCCCCGGCGTCGAACTGGACGCGCTGGACCTCGGCGACCTGGAGAGCGTGCGCGGCTTCGCCGAGCGCTTCCTCACCTCGGGACGGACCATCGACATCGTGATCGACAGCGCCGGGATCATGGCGTGCCCCGAGACCCGCGTGGGGCCCGGCTGGGAGGCCCAGTTCGCCACCAACCACCTCGGTCACTTCGCCCTGGTCAACCGTCTGTGGCCCGCGATCGCGCCGGGCGGTGCCCGCGTCGTCTCCGTCTCCTCCCGCGGCCACCACCTCTCCGGCATCCGCTGGGACGACATCCACTGGCGGCAGGGCTACGACAAGTGGGAGGCCTACGGCCAGGCCAAGACCGCCAACGTCCTCTTCGCCGTCCAGCTCGACAAGCTCGGCCGTGACGCCGGCGTCCGCGCCTTCGCCCTGCACCCCGGCGGCATCATCACCCCGCTCCAACGGCATCTGCCCAAGGAGGAGATGATCGAGCGCGGCTGGATCGACGAGGCCGGCAACGTGCTCGATCCCGAGGGCTTCAAGACCCCGCAGCAGGGTGCGGCCACCCAGGTGTGGGCGGCGACCTCGCCTCAGCTGGACGGGCTCGGTGGCGTCTATCTGGAGGACTGCGACATCGCCGAGCCCGCGCCGGAGGGCGAGGAGCGTGCCGGTGTCAAGGACTGGGCGATCGACCCGGAGCAGGCGGCTCGGCTCTGGGCGCTGTCGGCGGAGCTGACGGGCGTCGACGCGTTCGCCGCCTAGACGTGTCGGCGCGGCCACGTCCCCCGGACACCCCGCAACGACACGCGGCGGCGGCCGGTGCGCGCGTACTCCGTGCGCACCGGCCGCCGTTGCCGTGCTCTTCGTGTCTTGTTCTCCCCCGTCGGGGCCTGTTCAGTTCCAGCCCCGCGAGTCCTGCTTGAGGGCGGTGTCGACGGTCAGGGCCGTCGCCACCACGAGGCTCAGCAGCGGCTCGGGCAGCTGGTAGTGGATCTGCAGGACGTAGTTGTCCGCGGTCGTGAAGAGCGTCTTGGCGAGGCCCTCCCAGGTCTTGGTGATCCGGGCGACCTCGTTGTCCGCGTGGTCGACGATCGCGAAGTTCCACGCCCGCCAGTTCTCCGCCTTGATCGCGCCGACCTGCTGGCCGTTCGCGTTCATCGCGAAGTTGATCTTCCCGATCATGTTCTGCTGGACGATCTCACCGACGGGCGAGCCGTCCGGGCGCGTCACGACGACCCGGGACTTGAGGAACTTCGCGGGCCGGGTCAGCAGCAGCTGCGGCTGGCCGTAGGCGTCGCGGATCTCCAGCTTGTGGGTCATGAACTGGTCGAGGCTGGAGACGAAGCGCAGGATCTTCTTCAGCACGCCCTGCCCGACCTCGGTGACCGACCCGATGTCCCGGCCGTTCTGATCCATGACCTTGTACTCGTTGGTCACCTCGATCAGCTTGGCCTTCTGGTTCACGACCAGGACGGGCTCGGTGAAGAGGGTGCCGCCGCCGGGGCCGCTCGCCGCGACCCCGGCCTGCTGCTGCACCTGGCGCTGCACCTTGGCGTCGGCGGCCTGCGCCTGCGGGGCGCCGTACTGCTGGGGAGCGGCCTGCTGCTGCGGAACCTGACCGGCGGGCTGCCCCGCCGGGTTGGTGTGCTGGGTCCACTGCGCGCCGTCCCAGTAGCGGAGCGTCTGCGGCGCTCCGTGCGGATCCGGGTACCAACCTGCCGGAGTGTTCGATTGCGTGGTCACCGGGGCACACTACCTTGATGTGACTGGTACCTGACCAGTCCGCACGGAGCGGTGTTCATCGCCCGTTCACTCCGAGGCGATCGCCGGGTCGCTGACGCCGGGGTGACCGTTCTCGACATGGCCGGCGAAGCCGCGCAGGAAGGCCGGGTCGGCTTCGCTGGTCACCGTCACGTCGTACCAGCGCTTGCTCGCCGTGAGGTCCACGGTGTGCTTGACGGTCGCGCCGGGCCGTACGGTCACGGTGGCCGGAGCGCCGCCGTAACCGTTTGCGACCTTCAGCTTCACCGTGCCGGAACCCTTGTTGGTGAAGGTGAGTTCCAGGTCGTCGCCCACGTGCCGCGCGGTCGCCTCCGGTCCCGCGGTCTTGCCCTTGCCCTTGAAGACGCGCAGGAAGCCGTTGGGGCCGTGCACGGCGAGGTCGTGCACGCCGCCGGACCAGAGCGAGTTCCAGGTGTCGGAGAGGGACTTGCCGGCCTCGGTGGTGTAGGTCCAGGGGCCGTCGGTGCGGTTGCCGGAGGTCACCAGGAAGCCTGCGCCCGCGTGCGCCCCCGAGGCGAACGTGAGCGTGAAGGTGCCGGCCGCGGTGTCGGCGGAACCGTCCACCACCGGGGTGTACTTCAGCGGGCGGGTGGGCCGGCTGCCGTGCTCCTGCTTGGGCAGGGCCGGGTGGGCGGGCGGCTTGGGCACGTAGTCGGGGTGGCGGCCCCGGTCCGGCGGCTCATAGGCGGCCGTGGACGGCAGCGCGACCGGCTTGGTGTCCTTGCGGGAGAAGTCGAAGGCGCTGGTCAGGTCGCCCACGACGGCGCGGCGCCAGGGGGAGATGTTCGGCTCCTGCACACCGAAGCGGCGCTCGATGAACCGGACGATCGAGGTGTGGTCGAAGGTCTCGGAGCAGACGTAACCGCCCTTGCTCCACGGGGAGACGACCAGCATCGGCACACGCTGGCCGAGCCCGTAGGGGCCGGCGACATGGCTCGCGTCACCCTTGTACAGGTCGAGGGAGACGTCCACGGTCGACTTGCCCTGGGCGCCGGAGGCGGGCGGGTACGGCGGGATGACGTGGTCGAAGAAGCCGTCGTTCTCGTCGTAGGTGATGAACAGCGCGGTCTTGCCCCACACGTCGGGGTTGGAGGTGAGCGCGTCCAGGACCTGGGAGACGTACCAGGCGCCGTAGTTGGCGGGCCAGTTGGGGTGCTCGGTGAAGGCCTCGGGGGCGACGACCCAGGAGACCTGCGGCAGCTTGCCAGCCTTGACGTCGGCCTTCAGCTGGTCGAAGAAGCCCTCGCCCTTGCGTGCGTCGGTGCCGGTGCGGGCCTTGTCGTACAGCGGGTCGCCGGGCTTGGCGTCGCGGTACTGGTTGAAGTAGAGCAGGGAGTTGTCGCCGTAGTTGCCGCGGTAGGCGTCGTCGATCCAGCCCCAGCCGCCGGCGGCGTCCAGGCCGTCACCGACGTCCTGGTAGATCTTCCAGGAGACCCCGGCCTTCTCCAGCCGCTCGGGGTACGTCGTCCAGCCGTAGCCCTTCTCGTCGTTGCCGAGGACCGGGCCGCCGCCCTGGCCGTCGTTGCCGACGTAACCGCTCCACATGTAGTAGCGGTTCGGGTCGGTCGAGCCCATGAACGAGCAGTGGTAGGCGTCGCAGATGGTGAAGGCGTCCGCGAGCGCGTAGTGGAACGGTATGTCCTCGCGGGTCAGGTGCGCCATGGTCGTGGTGCCCTTGGCCGGCACCCACTTGTCGTACTTGCCGCCGTTGAACGCGGCGTGCGTGTCCTGCCAGCCGTGCGGCAGATCCTGGATGAACGCGAGGCCCAGGTCGTCGGCGTCCGGGTGGAAGGGCAGGATGTCCTTGGTGCCGTCGGACTGCTTCCAGACCGAGCGGCCGTTCTGCGTCACGGAGCGGGGGTCGCCGAAGCCGCGGACGCCTCGGAGCGTGCCGAAATAGTGGTCGAAGGATCGGTTCTCCTGCATGAGGACGACGATGTGCTCGACGTCCCGGACCGTACCGGTGCGATGGTACGCGGGGAGTGCGGCGGCGCGCTGGATGCTGCTGGACAGCGCGGTGAACGCCGTGGTGGCGCCCGCGAGTTGGAGGAATCGGCGCCGATTGACTTCGGACATGGGTTTGCGGGTCCTCTCGTCCTGACATTCGCGATACCGCCCATATGACGGAATGTGCGCGGAGCGAGTGTTCCAAGAGCAACAAACGTCAGGGAAGGGCCTGGTGGCGCCCGTGTGAAAGTCGGGGGTACGGCCGGGGCTGGGATGATGCGGCTCCTGCCCGGTCCCGCACCGGCGCGGTCCGGCGTGACGGCCGCCGGGCGTGCGCCGACGGCCGGCCGGGCGGGCGGAGACCGACCGGCCTCCTCGTCCGCGTCTGCCGAGCGCCAACAGGTCTCCGAGCGCCGCATCGGACAGCCTGCCGAGAAAACCGCCTCTCGGCCGAACGGTTCTTCCGCGAGGCGGAAGCGGGCATTGCGGCAGGGCGGAGGCCTCCCGACGATGTGGCCACCATCCACGGACGGGAGCCGCAACCATGCCGCATATGACCGCTTTCGCGAGGAATCAGTGGTATGTCGCCGCCTACAGTGAGGAGGTCGGGCGCGAGTTGCTCGGCCGGACGATCCTCGGGGAGCCGCTCGTCTTCTACCGCGCCGAGGAGGACGGCAGCCCGGTCGCCCTGCACGACCGGTGCGTCCACCGCCGCTACCCGCTCTCCGCGAGCGGCCTGGACGGCGACCGCATCGTCTGCGGTTATCACGGTTTCACCTACGACCGCACCGGCGCCTGTGTGTACGTGCCGGGCCAGAAACGCATCCCGCGCACCGCGCGCGTCGCCTCCTACCCGGTGGTGGAGCAGGACTCCCTGGTCTGGGTGTGGATCGGCGACCCGGCGCTCGCCGACCCGCAGACGATCCCGCGCGCCCGCCATCTGGACTCCCCCGGCTGGACCACCGTACGCGGCATGGAGCCCATCGACGCCGACTACGGCCTGCTCGTCGACAACCTCCTCGACCTGTCGCACGAGACGTATCTGCACGGCGGCTACATCGGCACTCCGGAGGTCGCCGAGACACCCATCACCACCGAGGTGGACGAGGGCGCGGGCGTGGTCCGGGTCGGCCGGCACATGGACGACGCCGAGTGCCCGCCGTTCTACGCCCGTTCGACCGGCATCGAGGGCCGGATCACCCGCTGGCAGGACATCGAGTACCACGCACCCTGCCTGTATCTGCTGCACAGCCGGATCGCGCCGGTGGGCGTCGTACCGGAGCCGGACGGCGGCGACCCGCACGGCTTCCACACCGAGATCACCTACGCCATAACGCCCTCGGACGACGGCAAGGTGTACGACTTCTGGGCGGTGTCCCGGGACTGGGCGACCGAGGACGCCGAGGTCACCGAGTTCCTGCGGGCCAACAACCACACCGTCGTCATGCAGGACGTGGACGCGCTCAACCTGCTGCAGCGCACTCTCGGCACCGAACGCACCGGCTACCAGGAACTGAGCATCAACATCGACACCGGTGGCCTGGCCGCGCGCCGGATCCTGGCCCGGCTGGTCGAGGAGGGCGACAAGCCGGTCGAGGGGGTTCGGTGAGCGCCGGCACCGGCGAGGTCTACCGGATCGACTGGCTGCCGGGCACCGATCTGCTGCACGGCACCTGCCACTGCGGCGCGCAGCACACCGCCGACGACCCGGTGCAGATGTGGGAGTGGATGCTGGCGCATCCCGAAGGACACGACAGCGAAGAGGCCGTACGGTGACCGAACTCGAACTCGTCGTCGCGGGCCGGGAGTTGGCCGCCGACGGGGTGCTGATCCTGACGCTGCGCGATCCGCTGGGCCATGAGCTGCCCTCCTGGGAACCCGGTGCCCATGTGGACCTGTCGCTCGGGCCGGGGCTGGAGCGGCAGTACTCCCTGTGCGGCGATCCGGCGGACCGGTCGGCCTGGCGGATCGCGGTGCTGCGCGAACCGGACGGGCGGGGTGGATCGGTGTATGTGCACGAGCGACTGGGCGAGGGTGGGAAGGTACGAGTGCGCGGGCCGCGCAACCACTTCCGGCACGAGCCCGCGCCCCGTTACCGGTTCGTCGCGGGCGGCATCGGCATCACTCCGATCCTGCCGATGCTCGCGGCCGCGGAACAGGCGGGCGCCGACTGGACGTTGCTCTACGGCGGGCGCACCCGCTCCTCGATGGCGTTCACGGCAGAGCTGGCACGCTACGGCGACCGGGTCACCCTCGCCCCGCAGGACGAGACCGGCCTGCTCGACCTGGGCCCGGTACTGGACGACCTGCCCGACGGCACCCTGGTGTACTGCTGCGGTCCGGGGCCCCTGCTGGACGCCGTCGAGGAGCGCTGCCCGGCCGGAGTGCTCCGGCTGGAGCGCTTCCAGCCGAAGGAGCAACAGGCTGGCATCGACGAGGAGTTCGAGGTCGTCCTCGCCCGCAGCGGCCGTACCGTCACCGTCCCGGCGGAGGTGTCGGTGCTGGACGCGGTGCGCGCCGCCGGGGTCGAGGTGCTCTACTCCTGCACGGAGGGGACGTGCGGCACCTGTGAGACCGATGTGCTGGAGGGCGCCCCGGATCACCGGGACTCGGTCCTCACCGAGGAGGAACGGTCGGCCGGTGACACGATGATGATCTGCGTGTCCCGCTGCCGGGGCGCCCGTCTGGTGCTGGATCTGTGAGCGCGGTCCTGGCTCAGGACGCCAGGTAGGCCTCCACCTCACTGAACTGCCCGGCCGGCCGGCCCGCGTTGGCGCTGACGGTGAGGCGGAGGTGCCGCAGGTTCATGGTGCGTGGTACGCAAAATTTCGCACGATTATCAAGTGGTTTGCGTAAGGGTGGCGGGGCGCTCGCCCTTCGACCCGGCGCCGCCGGCGACCTGAACGCCGGCGGTGCCGGGTCAGCTCTCGGGGGCCGGGACGACCGTGAGATGGGCCGCCGTGCCCCGCGAGCGGCGCGGACGGCGTACGGGCGCGGCGGGCCGGCGGTTCTCACGCAGGACCATCGAAAGGCGCCGGTACCCCAGGTCCCGCAGGACCTCCGGCGTCTCCTCGACGATGCGGCACTCGGTGGGGCCGCGCCGCGGGTCGGGGTGGAGCAGCAGCCGGACGGCGCCGTCGAGCCTGGTCGCGCGCTCGCCGACGGCATGGATCCAGTGCGGCAGGCCCTGCCGGTAGGCGGCCTCCATGAGCGGGTCCTGGGCGATGTCCCGGCGGATCGCCTGGAGTTCGTGGTCGTGGCCGTACGTCTCCAGGGCGGTCCTGAGGTGGGCCAGCATCGGCAGGCACCAGCCCTGCTCGTGCTCGCCGAGGATGTCGCCCGCGTCCGGATGGAACAGGACGAACCGCAGGAAGTTGTCCCCGGGCATGGCCGTCGCCTGCCGGCGCATTCCCCGGAAAAGTGTCTCGAACGCGCCGTTGGCCATGACGACGTCCCAGCGGTGGTCCACGACCAGGGACGGGCAGACTTGGGACTCCAGCAGTACGGCGTAGTCCTGGAGGTACGTCTGGGTCTCGCAGGTGTCGGGGACGGGCCGCGGTGCCGGCCGCTGCCCTCCTGCCTGATGTGCCATCGGGAGGTCACCCCTCTTGCCTCTGCGGCCTTCACGCGGCCCTGCGATCCTGCGGCCCGCGACAAGACCGTGTCAACTATCGTGGCATTCCACGCCCGTTGACGGCTGAAATTCGCCACAGTTGTGGCGACACCTGGATGTGAGTTCGACGCACCCGCTACTCTCCGGGAAGTCCACGGCGATCGCTCGTGAGAAGCACGGACGCATCTGAAGCCCTCGAGAGACGTAGGAGTTCTGTCGGTGACGGATGGCTACGAGGATCCGGGCGCCACGGCGACCGCCCAGCTGCCGGCCGTCGTCGCCCGCGTCACCGCGCTCGCCGACCGGCTCGGCGTGCCGCACGCCGAGGTCTTCGACGTCGGGCGGCTCTCCGTGGCCTGCGGGGTCCCGGAGCCGGTGGTCAAGGCCCTGCTCACCGGCCGGCCCGCCGGTGAACCGGACGTGCAGGCGCGCTTTCTGCAGCGCCTCGGCCTGCTGCGGCGCACTCGGCTGAAACCCAACGGCCGCAAGTACACCCAGCAGGAGATCGCCGACGGCGCGGGCATGTCCCGGCAGCAGGCCGGCGCCCTCATCAACGGCGACCGGCGGCCGACCATGGAGCACTGCGACGCGCTGCAGCGTTTCTTCCGGGTGCACGCCGGCTTCCTGACCGCGGAGGACCCCGAGGCACTGGCGGGCGCGCTGCAGCGTACCGAGCAGGAGCTGCTGACGAAGCTCGCCGACCGGGAGCGGGCCGCGGCCGGGACCGACGAGGATCCGCTGGAGCGGCTGCTGCAGGACCACGGGGTGCGCGGAATAGCCTGGCGTGCCGCACAGTTGCCCACCGACCAGCATCGGGACAAGGTCGCGGAGTGGCTCGACATGCTCCTGGAGAGCGTCAAACGGCCCGAGTCGTGAGCCGGGGGAGGACAGTGGGCATCGGCAGGGACATGCGCCGGCTGTGCAACGAGCTGGTGGGCGGTCTTGCGCTGTCCGCGCCGGCGCCACCGCGGGAGCTGTACGGCGCGCTGTGCGAGGCGATGAGCCGCCGCCGGGGCCGTCCGGTGCACTTCCGTGCGGCCCCCTTCCCGCCGGGCACGGCGAGCGGCCTGTGGCTGGACCTGACCGACCGCGACCTGGTCGTCGTGGAGGAACGCACCGCGCCGGACCACCAGTTGGTGATCCTCGGCCACGAGCTGTGGCACATGCAGGCCGACCACCGCGGACACCACGTCGAGGGCGTCGGGGTCGCCACGCGCCTGCTGCACGACGACACCGACCAGGACGCGCTCCAGGCCACGGTGCAGCGGGTCGCGGCCCGGACCCGTTTCGATCTCGCCGAGGAGCGGGACGCCGAGACCTTCGGTCTGCTGCTGGCCAGCAAGTGCCGGACCTGGCTGGCCGGTTCGGCCCTGCGCGGACCGGTGCAGCGCGATGACGTGGCCGGGCGCATCGAGGCGTCCCTGGGGTATCCGGGGCTACAGGGCTGATCCAGGACGCAGGGGTGACCTGGGGCCGTGCGGCACAGGGGCGAAAGGATTCGGCCTCGGCTGAGCGGGCGAACCGGGACTCGGCCGAACGGCGTTGTCAGTGGTGGGCGGCAAGCTGGAGAGGCGCGCCGCAGGGCGCGCGACCGTGACGCCTACTCGGGGAGAGCCGACCGATGCCCACCGCCGTACTGACCGACCGTGAGCGCACCGCCGTACAGGCCTATCTGCGGCTGTTGCACACCGTGCGCGCCGCCTTCGACGGGCCGCCCGGCGGCGGCCGGCCCGCCCTGGTGCCGCCCGCCGTGCTGGCCGAGGCGGAACAGGCTCTGGCGCGCGCGGGCCTTACGGGCAACGAGGAGCAGTTCTTCCGGCTGCTGCGCGACTGGTGCCCGCCGGCCTGACCGGGCCGGGTGGTCCGAGCCGCTGCCGGGGGATCAGGAATGCGGGACGACCACGGCGGTGGCGACCACGCCGTCGCGTACGACCCACCTGCCGTCGAAGACCTGGAGCCGGCGGCCGCCGACCCGGGGCCCGGGGACGAGGAGTTCGGCACGCAGGGTGCCGTGCGGCTCGTCGCCGGGGCTCGGGTCGAGGGTGATGTCGGCCTCGGAGAAGTCCAGCCAGGTGCGGGTCAGGGGGAACCACGCCTTGTAGACGGACTCCTTGGCGCTGAACAGGATCCGGTCCCAGTGGACGGCGGGCCGCTGCCCGTGCAGCCGGGCGAGCCGCTCGGCCTCGGCGGGCAGGAAGACGGATTCACCGACGCCGTCCGGGAGCGGCCCGTGCGGTTCGGCGTCGATGCCGAGGGAGGCCAGGTCGCCGGCCGGGGCCAGCGCGGCGGCGCAGTAGCCGTCGCAGTGGGTCATGCTGCCGATCAGGCCGGCCGGCCAGCGCGGCGCGCCCCGCTCGCCGCTGAGGACGGACTGCGCGGACACGCCGAGCTTCTCCATGGCGCGCCGGGCGCAGCCGCGTACGGCGGCGAACTCGCGGCGCCGCTTGGTCACCGCGCGCTCGACGAGCGCTGCCTCGTCGGGGTGGAGCGGGGCGTCCCACAGCGGATCGTCACGGTGTGCCTCCACGGCCACGACCGACTCCGGGAGCAGCTCCTCGATCACCGGCTTCGACCTCCATCGGCAGGATGCGGCGCAGCGTTCCCGGCGGCTCCGGGCGCTTGCGCCATTCACGGGGATAGCCTACGGAGACCTCCTCGAAGCGGACTCCGTCGTGCCAGGTGGTGCGCGGTATGTGCAGATGGCCGTAGACCATGGTCGCCACGCGGAACCGGCGGTGCCAGTCGGCGGTCAGCAGGGTGCCGCACCACATGGCGAACTCGGGATACCACAGCACCTCGGTGGGATGCCGGTGCAGCGGATAGTGGTTGACCGGTACGACCGGCAGGTCCGCGGGCAGCTCGGCGAGCCTGCGCTCGGTCTCGGCCACCCGCGCCCGGCACCAGGCGTCACGGGTCGGATACGGATCGGGGTGCAGCAGGTACTCGTCGTTGCAGACCACGCCGGTGCTGTGCGCGTAGGCCAGGCCCTCGGCCTTGGTGGCGCAGCCGGCCGGCAGGAACGAGTAGTCGTACAGCAGGAACAGCGGGGCGACGACGACCGGGCCGCCGGGGCCGTGCCACACCGGGTAGGGGTCCTCGGGGGTGACGACGCCCAGCTCGCGGCAGAGTCCGACCAGGTGCTCGTAGCGGGCGACGCCGCGCAGGGTGACCGGATCCTTCGGGTGCGTCCACAGCTCGTGGTTACCCGGGGCCCACAGCACCTTGCGGAATCGGCCCGCGAGCTTCTCCAGGGTCCAGCGGATGTCGGCCACCGTCTCGGCGATGTCACCGGCCACGATCAGCCAGTCCTCGTCGCTCGTGGGCCGCATGTCCTCGACCAGTGCGCGGTTCTCCGGATAGGTGATGTGCAGGTCGCTGATGGCCAGCAGCTGCCCGGCCCCGGCCGCAGACTCCACCCCGCACCCCTTTCGATCATCGTCCGCCGGGACCACGAGAACACATTCCCGGACACCCCCACAAGAGGCACCCCGGCCCCTGTGTCGCACGGCCCGGCGGCGGCCGACGCCGACCCGGACGGACCCCGGCGAGCCTACTGGACGAGCCCCGGAAATCCGTAACATCCGCGTTGCACGCGCGGGCTCTTGAAAGCCGTATGATCGCCCCGACACCATCACCCCCAACCTCCCTTTTCGCAGGGGTTCTTTGGTGTCCCTTCCTCCCTCCTGCCCGGGCACGGGCCGCCGAGCCCTGCCCGCACACCGTGAAAGGCGGCCTGCATGCTCTCTCGCGTACGCGTCTGGCTCAACCGCACGTACGCGGAGAACGTTTTCTTCATGGATCAGCTGCGCAGAAATCCCAGCGATCGCGCGGTGGAGATCCATGCCACGCACGGGGACCCCGACTCCCCCGTCCTGGCCGCCGCCGACACCGCCGACCTGGAGCCGGAGGGCCTGTCCCCGGCCGCCTACGTCGAGTACGCGCTCGACCAGTGCGCCCGGCGCGGCATCGACGTGTTCGTGCCCCGGCTGCACCAGGCGGCGATCGTGCGGCACCGCGCCGAGTTCGCCGCCGCGGGTACGGCGCTGCTGGCGCCGACGCCCGAGGCGGTTGCCGTGTTCGAGGACAAGGCGACCGCGTACCAGGCGGTTCACTCGGTGGGCGTGCCCGTGCCACCCTGGTGGCGGGTGCGTACGGCGGACGAACTCCTCGCCGCTGTCGAGGAGTTGGAGGCCTCCGGGCACAGGGCGTGCTTCAAACCGGCCGCCGGTGCCGGCGGGGTCGGCTTCCGGGTGATCACCCGCGCCCCGTTCTCGCTGTCCAACCTGGAGGGGTTCCCGAGCCCGTACGTCCAGCTCGACCTCGTCGTCGAGGCGCTGCGGCGGTCCGGGCAGCCGGTGGACTGGCTGGTGATGCCGCGCCTGGAGCAGCCCGAGGTGTCGGTGGACTGCCTGACCGGGCCCGACAACCGGCTGCGGCTCGCGGTGGGCCGCACCAAGAACGGCCGCCGGAGGGGCTTCACTCTGGACGAGCGATGGCTGGAGCCGGCCCGGCTGATCGCGGAGGGCTTCGGGCTGCACCACCTGTCCAACATCCAGTTCCGCTTGCTCGGCGACCGGCCGGTGCTGCTGGATGTCAACACGCGGCCGGCGGGTGGCTTGCATCAGCTTTCACTGTGTGGGGTGAATGCGCCGTGGGCAGCCGTGCAGTTGGCGCTGGGTGAGGATCCGGGGGTGGTGGAGCCGCCGTTCCTGGGGCAGGACTACACGGTGATTTCGGGGCCGCGGTCCGTTCTGCCTGTGGTGCTTCCCCGGCAGAGGGAGGCGGAGGTCGCCCTTCCGGCGTTGCCCGTGCAGGTGGCCTCGGCGGTGGGGGTCCTGCCGCTTTAGTCCGCCGGTATGGACCAATTCTGCGTCTGTCCTTGACAGCTCGATTGGTCCATACCAAATTCTTCAGCGCACCTCTGCACAGCCGTGCACTCCCGAACACCGCATCCCCACAGGGAGATCGTGTGCGCAATCCACTCGGACGTCACAGACGTCGGCTTCTCGCTCTCCTCGGTTCCGTCGCTCTCGCGGTCGGCGGAGCCATCGCCCTTCCGGGCACCGCTCAGGCAGCCAACATCCTCACCAATCCCGGCTTCGAGTCCGGCGGCCTCTCCCCCTGGACCTGCACCGGCAATCTCGGCTCGGTCGTCTCCTCCCCCGTGCACAGCGGCTCGAAGGCTCTGCAGGGAGCGGTGACGAACAGCGACAACGCGCAGTGCAGCCAGACGGTCGCCGTGCAGCCGAACACGACGTACACGCTCGGCGGCTGGGTACGCGGCAGCTATGTGTACCTGGGCGTGAACGGCGGCGCCTCGACCTGGACCACGTCGCCGACGGCGTACAGCCAGTTGAGCGTCTCCTTCACCACCGGTGCCTCGCAGACCAGCGCCACCATCTATGTCCACGGCTGGTACGCCCAGGGCACCTACTGGGCCGACGACATCAGCCTGGACGGCCCCGGCGGCGGGGGCGGCGGTGACACCCAGGCACCGACCGCTCCTACGGGCCTGGCCTCGACCGGCAAGACGTCGTCGAGCGTCTCGCTGTCGTGGAACGCCGCGACGGACAACGTGGGCGTAACCGGTTACGACATCTACAGCGGCTCGAACCAGGTGCTGACCGTCTCCGGCACGTCCGCCACGGTCAGCGGGCTGTCGCCCAGCACGTCGTACACCTTCACGGTGAAGGCGCACGACGCTGCCGGGAACGTCTCGGCCGCCTCCAACGCCGTCTCCGTGACCACGAACGCGGGCAGCGGCGGCGGCACCGGGTTCACGCAGGCCGCGCCGTATCTGTACGAGGGCTGGGGCGATCCGCCGAGCCCGACGACGGTGATGAGCGCGACCGGGATCAAGTGGTTCACGATGGCGTTCGTGCTGGACTCCGGCGGCTGCACCCCGGCCTGGGACGGCAGCCGGCCGCTCACCGGCGGCGCCGACCAGAGCGCGATCAACGCCGTCCGGTCCGCCGGCGGTGACATCGTCCCGTCCTTCGGTGGCTGGCAGGGCAGCAAGCTCGGCGCCAACTGCTCCTCGGCCGCCGCGCTCGCCGGTGCCATCCAGAAGGTGATCGACGCCTACGGCCTGAAGGCCGTCGACATGGACATCGAGAACACGGACGAGTTCGAGAACGAGGCCGTGCAGGCGAAGATCCTCACCGCGCTGAAGACGGTCAAGGCCAACAACCCGGGGCTGAAGACCATCGTCACCTTCGGCACCTCGACCACCGGGCCGACGTACTACGGCAACCGGCTGATCGAGCAGGCGCAGTCGCTCGGCGCGAACATCGACGTGTTCACCATCATGCCGTTCGACTTCGGCGGTGGCTCGGACATGTACGGCAACACCGTGAACGCCGCGGAGGGCCTGAAGAACAAGCTGAAGTCGACCTTCGGCTGGGACGACGCGACCGCTTACGCGCACATCGGCATCTCCGGCATGAACGGCCTGTCCGACCAGCAGGAGACGACCACTCCGGCGATCTGGACCCAGATCCGCGACTGGGCGAACTCCCACCACATCGCGCGGCTCGCCTTCTGGTCGGTCAACCGCGACCGGCCGTGCCCGGGCGGCGGCGTGGTGAGCAACTGCTCCGGCATCAGCCAGAACAACTGGCAGTTCACCTCGATCACGGCCGGCTTCACCGGCTGAGCGCGACCCTCGGTGTCCCCCGGTTCCAGGACCGGGGGACATCTTTTTCCGTTGGGGGTGTATCAGGGCGCGGTCTCACGGCTCTCCATGACAGCAACGGAGAGCCGACGGGGGAAGACGGGGGAAGACGGGGGAAATCCGGGGGGGACGGGGGAACGGGTCGGTCGGTCGCGGTCACGGGGAGCGACCGGCCGACCCGGCCGGTCTGGGAGGCGGATCGCCTGTCCGGCGTCCGCCGGCCGGGACCCCGACTGCCTGGGATCCGACCGCCTTTGCTCGCCGCAGACGCAGGGTCAGGACCTGGAAGGGCCGCAGCGTGAGCGGGACCGAGCCGTCGGGGTCGGCCGTCGCGTCGCCCAGCGGGCGTTCGAGCAGGTCGGTGACCTCGGCTCCGGCCAGCGGGAACCCGGTGCGCAGCACCCCGGCGGCCCGGCCGCCCCGGGACTCGTACAGCCGGACCACCACGTCCCCGGAGCCGTCGTCGGCCAGCTTGACCGCCTCCACGGTCACACCCTGGCCCACGGTGGAGACGACCGGCTCGGGCTCGCCTGCGGAATCGGCGACGCGCAGCGGCAGGTTGAGGGCGTAGCCCTCGGCGACCGCGTCCTCGATGGTCGCGCCGGGCAGCAGGGCGTAGGTGAAGCGGTGCCGCCCCTGGTCGGCCTCGGGGTCGGGGACGCGCGGGGCGCGGACCAGGCTGAGGCGGACCGTGGTGGTCGTGCCCCCGTCCTCGCGGACGGTGCGGGAGACGTCGTGGCCGTAGGTGGAGTCGTTGATGACGGCGACGCCGTAACCGGCTTCGGCGATGTGCACCCAGCGGTGGCCGGAGACCTCGAAACGAGCCGCCTCCCAGCTGGTGTTGGTGTGGGTGGGCCGCTGGACGTGGCCGAACTGGATCTCGGCGCAGGAGTGCGGGGCGCGCAGATCGACGGGGAAGCCCGCCTTGAGGATCTTCTCCGTCTCGTGCCAGTCGATGTCCGTCTCGAAGTCGACACGGGCGCTTCCGGCGCGGACGGTGATCGTCTGGACGATGCGGGATCCCCTGCCGAAGGAGCGGACCACCCGGATCGCGCCGGCCAGGGCGCCCTCCTCGACCACGGTGACGGAGTCGGGCTCCAGCAGGTCGGTGTAGCGGTTCCTGTAGTGCTCGTCGATGTCCCAGGCGTCCCAGTAGTTGGGCAGGTCCGTGTGGAGGCGGAGCAGATTGCCCTGGCCGGCGAGGACTTCGCGGTCGGCCCGCAGATCGTATACAGACGACAGTGTTCCGTTTTCGCCTACCTGCACCCGGACGATCCCGTTGTCCAGGGTGCGCCCCTCGACCGTGACCGGGTGCGGGGGTTCGGCGGGCGTGAGGGGCGCGGAGCCGTTCGCGGGCACCCGCACGTACATCGGTGCGCCCTCGGCGGTGCGGACCACCTCGGCGCGGTCGCGGGGGCCGGTGTTGAACACGCGGGGCCCGCCGGCGCCCAGGGCGGCGATCGCCTCGTCCGTGAGCGCCGTCAACTCCCCCGCCAGGCGGGCGTATTCGGCCTCGGCCTCGCGGTGCACCCAGGCGATGGAGGAGCCGGGCAGGATGTCGTGGAACTGGTGCAGCAGGACCGTTTTCCACAGGCGGTCCAGCTTCTCGTACGGGTAGCCGTAGCCAGGCGCGTGCAGTGCGGCCGTCGTGGCCCACAACTCCGCCTCGCGCAGCAGGTGTTCGCAGCGGCGGTTGCCCTGCTTGGTGCGGGCCTGGGTGGTGTAGGTGGCGCGGTGCAGCTCCAGGTACAGCTCGCCCACCCAGACCGGGGCGTCCGGGTACTCCGCGCGGGCCTTGGCGAAGAACGCGTCGGGGTGTTCGATCTCGACCTTCGCGGAGCCCTCCAGGTCCTTCAGGCGGCGGGCGCGTTCCATGATCTCGCGGGTGGGGCCGCCTCCGCCGTCGCCCCAGCCGAAGGGGGCGAGGGAGCGGGTGGCGCCGCCCTTCTCGGCGTAGTTGCGGACCGCCCGGGCCAGCTCGGCGCCGCTGAAGCGGGCGTTGTAGGTGTCGATGGGTGGGAAGTGGGTGAAGATGCGGGTGCCGTCGATGCCCTCCCACCAGAAGGTGTGGTGGGGGAAGGTGTTGGTCTGGTTCCAGGAGATCTTCTGGGTGAGGAACCACTCGTTGCCGGCGAGCCTGGCCAGCTGGGGGTAGGCCGCGGTGTAGCCGAAGGAGTCCGGCAGCCAGACGCCCTTGGTCTCGATGCCGAAGTGGTCCATGAAGAACCGTTTTCCGTGGACCAGTTGGCGGGCCAGGGCCTCACCGCCGGGCAGGTTGCCGTCGGCCTCCACCCACATCCCGCCGACCGGCGCCCACTGGCCCTTCTCCACCGACTTCCTGATCCGCTCCCATACGTGCGGGTAGTGGTCGCGCACCCACGCGTACTGCTGGGCCTGGGAACAGGCGAAGACGAACTCCTCATACTCGTCGGCGAGCGCGGTGACGTTGGAAAACGTTCTCGACGTCTTGCGTTTGGTCTCGCGGATCGGCCACAGCCAGGCGGTGTCGATGTGCGCGTGGCCGACGCCGGAGACGATGTGCGCGCTGGCGTGGGCGGGCTTGGCCAGCACCGGGCGCAGAGACTCCCGTACGGCGGGTGCCGAGGCGGAGACGTCGTCCAGGTCGAGCAGGTCCATGGCCCGGTCGAGGGCGTGCATGATCTCGTGCCGGCGCGGTTCGTGCTCGCCGAGCTCCAGCATCAGTTCGCGCAGCACCTGGAGGTCGAGGTCGAGGTGCCAGACCTGCTCGTCCAGGATCGCGAGGTCGGCGCTGCGGAATGCATACAGGGGACGGTCACCCGCCGTCCGTACATCGCCGAGCGGGGTGGGTACGGCGAAGCCGTCGGCCAGGATGTCCGGGTTGGAGGCCGCCTCCACCAGGTACTCGACTGCTTCACCGCCCGCCGCCGGATGGGCGACCGGCACGTACTGGTTGAGCGGGTTGACCGCCTTCAGCGGCGTGCCGTCGGTGCGGTGGACGAGCGCCTCGGCCTGGTTGCCGGGCCAGTCGCCGACGAACCCGAGGTCGATCACCGCCTCCACCCGCTCGCCGGCCCACTCGGCGGGCACCCGGCCGCGCATCCGGAACCAGGTCGTCCCCCAGGGCGGACCCCAGGGAGTGTCCATCGCGAACGGCGTGTACGGAGCGGCCGCGGCCTCCTCGAAGGAGACCGGTTCCCCGGGGGCCTGCCAGGCCTCCACCTCCAGGGGGACACGTGCCGCGTAGATCGCGGGCTTGATGCGCTGGCTGTGGAGGCGTTCGACGCGCTGCTCGATCCTGCGGCGTTCGTCGTGCATGGAGATCTCCAGAGAAAGCGGGGGACGGCCCGGGAAGGGAGAGTGGCCGGGGAAACGCTTACTTGAGATACGCCAGGCCAGGATGGACCTCGACGTAGCCCTCGACCAGCCTGCGGGCCACGTTGACCGAGTCGACCAGCGGATGCAGCGCGAACGCCTTCACGGCCGCCTCCCGGGAGGCGGACTCGGCGGCGGCGAGCACCTCCCGCTCGACAGTCTTGACCGAGCAGACCAGTCCGGTGGCGTGGTCGGGCAGCGGGGCTACGGCCACCGGGTGGGCGCCGCCCGCGTCGACCCGGCAGGGGACCTCGATCACGGCGTCGCCGTCGAGCACGGCCAGCGTGTTCGCGTTGCGCACGTTGAGGATCAGCATGGTCCGCTCGTCGCGGGCGATGGCCCGCATCAGGGCGAGCGCGACCTTCTCGTAGCCGCCGGACAGGTCCTCGGCCTCGCGCTCGCCCGCGCCGGCGCTCTCCCGGTTCTCGGCCATGTAGGTGGCCTCGCGCTCCGCCCGGGTGCGGTCCCACACCTCAAGGGCGGACCGGTCCGTGCGCAGGGCCTCCGTGTAGAAGCGGGCCTGCTGGTCGCGCAGGAAGGCACCCCGGGTCTGCTCGGCCTGCTGGTAGGCGCGCACGGCTTCCCGGTTGAAGTAGTAGTAGTGCAGGTACTCGTTGGGGATCGCGCCGAGCGACTGCAGCCAGTCGACGCCGAACAGCCTGCCCTCCTCGAAGGAGCCGAGCAGGGCGGGGTCGGCGAGAAGGCGCGGGAGCTCGTCGCGCCCGGCGACACGCAGGCCGCGCACCCAGCCGAGGTGGTTGAGGCCGACGTAGTCGACGAAGGCCTCCTCCGGGTCGGCACCGAGAACCCGGGCGATACGGCGGCCGAGGCCGACGGGCGAGTCGCAGATGCCGATGACCCGGTCGCCGAGGTGCCGGGACATGGCCTCGGTGACCAGTCCGGCCGGATTGGTGAAGTTGATGACCCAGGCGTCCGGGGCGAGGCGGGCCACACGCCGGGCGATGTCGACGGCGACGGGCACGGTCCGCAGGCCGTAGGCGATGCCGCCCGCGCCGACGGTCTCCTGGCCGAGCACGCCCTCGGCGAGCGCCACCCGCTCGTCGTCCGCCCGGCCCTGAAGGCCGCCGACGCGGATCGCGGAGAAGACGAAGTCGGCGCCGGCGAGCGCCTCGTCGAGGTCGGTGGTGGCGGTCACCCTGGGCGCGTCGGGGATGCCGGCGGCCTGTTCGTCCAGGACACGGCGTACCGCATACAGTCGGCGCTCGTCCAGGTCGTGCAGGACGACCTCGGTGACCCGCCCCTCGGCGTGGTCGGTCAGCAGCGCACCGTAGACGAGCGGCACCCGGAACCCGCCGCCGCCCAGAATCGTCAGCTTCACGTCTGCACCCTTCCCCGGTCTCCCGCCACGACCACCTCGGCTCGGGCCCGCTGGAGGGCGGACCGGGCCAGGCGACCCTCTGGTGCATCTTCTCCTTCATCAGCCACTGACATCCTCCCCTCTCGAACGAGGGGCCCGGTAACCCCGACACACGGCCGGCCCGATCCGCACGGCACGCGCACGGACCACTAGGCGGCCATCGAGTCCACGCCGGGTCTTCAGAGCGGCTTCATCCGGGAGTCCTGGGACCACGGAATCGTGCGGAGCGTGAGCGAGGGAAGACCGGCCGGGCGCGCGGGTGCCGGGCTGTACGACAACGGTGTCACCGCACCCGGCTGCCGCTGGGCGTACGGCGGTGACCACGACAGCCCATGCACCGGGCACGGGGCGGACGAGGTCGACGGGGCCCAAGTGGTGGTCTTTCCCGGTCGCAGCGACCGCATCCCGAAGCCGGACCCGCGCCCCTGCGGGGACCTCGCGGCACCGGTCCGCATCCGGTGCTACCGGCACGAGGGGATCGTCGTCGCCAACCACCGGCGCTTCCCGGGTCTTGCCGGGCTGGCGGCGACCTGGGAGCTGGTGCCGGCCGACGGCCCCACCCTGACCGGTCCGGCCGAGCTGCCCGATCTGCGGCCGGGCGAGACCGCGGCCGTACCGCTGCCCTTCACCCTGCCCAAGGACGGCGGTGAGGCGTGGCTGACGCTGCGGGTGGTGACGGCCGAGGACGAGCCGTCGGCGCCGCGTGGCACCGAGGTGTGCGCGCCGCGCCTCCGGCTGCGGGCGGCGGGGCCGTCGTCGGTGGAGGCGGACGACGACAAGCTGCTGACCGTGGCGCCGGTGCTCACCCTCGGGCGGCCCCTCCCCGAGCACCGCGTTCCGCCGGGCGCCCACCGCCGGAACTGAAGCCCGCGCGTTCTGCAACCCGCGCGTTCTGCATCCCCTCAGGCCTCCCTCACGCCCCCTCGACGCTCCCCCCTCAGTCCCGCACCCCCGCCCTCCCCGACACTCACCTCATGGAGCACACGTGTGTACATCGCATGACGACAACCAGGGCGAGGCCGTGCTGGCCGGTGCCGGAAGACGCAGTTTCCTCAGGGCCACCGCGCTGCTCGGCGCCGCCGCCACGGCCGGGGTCGGCATTCCGGCCGTCGCCGAGGCGGCCGAGCGGAGCGGCCGGCGGCCGGACCCGGAGAGCCGCCGGTTCACGCTCGCGGTGATGCCCGACACCCAGTACCTGTTCGACGGCCCGAGCATCTACCCGGCGCCGCTCGAAGCCTCGTTGCGCTATCTTCTGGAGCACGGCAAGGAGGACAACATCGTCTTCCTGACCCACCTCGGCGACCTCACCCAGAACGGCGCCGAGGCGGAATTCGCCGCGATCGGCGAGTCGTTCGGGATCCTAGACCGACGGGGCGTCGGCTACAGCGTGCTGGCCGGCAACCACGACATCCGGTCGTCGACGGACGACCAGCGCGGCTCGACGCCGTACCTGGACACCTTCGGGCCGCGGCGCTTCCGGGACAAGCCGACGTTCGGGGGCGCCTCTTCGGACGGCTACAACACCTACCACCTGTTCCGGGCCGCCGGCCGCGAGTGGATGGTGCTCGCGCTGGACTGGAGGCTGTCGGCGAAGGGGTACGCCTGGGCGAAGGACGTGCTCGCCCGGCACCCGAAGACGCCGGTCGTACTCACCACGCACGAACTCGTCGCCGGGGACGAGCAGTTGTCGGCGTACGGGCAGCAGCTGTGGGACCAGCTGATCGAGGACCACGACCAGATCTTCCTGACCCTGAACGGCCACTACTGGCCCGCGGGCCGCGCGACCCGCAAGAACGCGGCAGGCAACGAGGTGCACCTGCACCTCACGAACTACCAGAACCGCTACTTCGGCGGCGCGGCGATGATCCGCCTCTACCACTTCGACCTGGACCGGAACGTCATCGACGTGGAGACGGTCTCGCCGTGGATCCTCGGCCGGGCCAAGCAGGGGCTCAACGAGCTGGAGCGGCAGGAGATGGAGCTCAGCGGCGACGCCGACCGCTTCTCCGTCGAGATCGACTTCGCCTCCCGCTTCTCCGGCTTCGACCCGGTGCCGGCCCGCCCGGCGCGGCCCGCCTCCCAGATGCTGGTCCGGGGGACGGTCGCGTACTGGCGCTTCGAGTCCCCCGTGTCCGGTACGGTCCGCGACCTGTCCGGCCACGGCAACGACCTCACCGTCGCCTCGGTGGGCGGCGGCACGCTCGGCTGGTCGGCCGACCACCATCCCGACCAGCCGGGCCACGGCAGCCTGGAGTTCCAGGGCTACAAGTCGCCGCTGAAGGGCGCGTATCTGCGCACCGTCGACACCGCCCCGCTCAACTCGGCCACGTTCGAGAACGGTTACACCATCGAGGCGTTCTACTGGCTGCCCGCCGACTGGGACGCCTCGCACAACGCCTGGTCCGGCCTGGTGAGCCGCACCGGCCGCAACGGCTCCGTGGGCACGGTCACGGACGACCCGGACGAACCGCTGGCCACGCTGTCGCTCTCCGACGGCCCCGGCCCGCAGTGGGCGGTCCACCCGCTCAACCAGCAGCAGCTCGCCACCAACTGGGGCGACGAGACCGCCCGCGAGACCTGGTGGCACCTGGCTGTGGTCAACGACGGACAGCACACGATCATGTACGTCCAGGGCTGTCCCGTGGCGCGCAACCCGCACGCCCCCGCGATCGGCATCGCCTCGTCCGGGCGCCCCTGGCTGCTCGGCGGCTACGAGTACGCGGACAAGGTCGACCAGATCCTGCACGGACGCCTCGGCGACGTCCGGATCGTCTCCCGGCCGCTGCCCGTCACCTCCTTCATGACTCACTGACCGGCACGTGGGGCCGGTGAGACACCGGCTCGTCGTCTTTCGCCCTGGGCCGCGGTCGAGCGGCGCGGGGCGGGGTCGTCGGTTACGATCCCGGCCGGGACGAACGGCGACAGGGTGAGGTGTCCGTGAGCGAGCGGTCCGCGGCCGACCGTCTGCTGGCCGTGCTCGCCGCCTTCGACCACGAGCACCCCGCCCTGTGCCTGACGGACATCAGCCGCCGGGCGGGGCTCAGCCTGACCACCGCGCACCGCCTGGCGGGCGCCCTGACCGCGTGGGGCGCGCTGGAGCGCGACGCGTCCGGGGTGTACCACGTGGGGCTGCGGCTGTGGGAGGTGGCCGCGCTCGCCCCGCGCGGCCTGGGCCTCAGACAGCTGGCGCTGCCGTACCTGGAGGACCTGTACGAGGCGACGCACGAGAACGTGCAGTTGGCCGTGCGGGACGGCGCGGAGGTCGTCTACATCGAGTGGCTGTCGGCCCGGTCGGCGGTGGGCGTGCACATCCGGGTCGGCGCGCGCTGGCCGCTGCACGCCACCGGCGTCGGGCTCGTCCTCCTCGCCCATGCCGACCCGGACCTGCAGGAGGAGTACTGCGCCGGGCCGCTGGCCGCTTTCACGCCGTACACGATCAGCGATCCGGTGCGACTGCGGCGTACGCTCGCCGAAGTGCGCCGCGCCGGCGTGGCTGTGAGTGAGCGTCAGGTGACCGAGGACGCGCTGTCGGTGGCGGCGGCGGTGCGCGGGCCGGGCGGGGACGTGGCGGCGGCGGTGTCGGTCGTGGTGCCCCGAGCGGGCGCCCAGGTGCCGGCGCTTGCTCCGGCGGTACGGCTCGCGGGCCGGGGGATCTCGCGGGCGCTGGGCTGGCGACCGGAGCGGCGGGCGGGACGACGTACGCGGGCAGGGTGACGTAGGCAGTCGGGTGCCGTTCACACCCGTCCGCCGAAGAAGACCTGCACCTCCCGGATGAGTCCGTCCCGCACGGTGACCGCCTCCATGTTGCGGTGACGCTCGCCACTGGTCAGTTCGTACTCGTACTGGACGAAGACCACCTCTTCGTCGGCGGCGACGAGGTGCAGGATCCGCTGCTCGGTGAACCGGTCCGCGGTGGGGAAGCAGCGCTCGAAGAACGCCGCTTTGCCGATGTGGTCGTCCTGGGGGCTGGTGAAGGTGAAGTCGTCGGCGTAGAGGGGCAGGGCCGCCTCGCGGTCCTGTGACCGGTAGTGCCGGAGGGCCGCCTCGACGACGCTGGCCGGAGATCCGTTCATGCGCTGTCCTCGGTCGGAGGGGACGAGGAGGGAGCCTCCTCACGGGAATCTCAGGAAGCACCCTCCGGATTCAAAGGAGCATCCCAGACAAGCCTCGCAGGATGCCCAGGCACCGTCGGGAGAACTCAGGAAGGCGTGTCGTGTCAGTGGCGCACATTTCGAACCGGTCCGGACGGCAGCCGCGGAGGTGGTCCCGGCGCGGTCTGCTCGCCGCGCTCGGCGCGGCACCCGCGGCGGCGGCCCTGGCAGGGTGCGGTTCCTCGGCGGACGCGTCCACCGCGGCCGACGGCAAGGGGGCCACGGCGTCCGCGCGGACGGCCGGGGCGAAGCCGGCGACGATCACCGTCACGCCCGCGGACGGTACCCGGAAGGCCGGTTTCAGCAGCCCTGTCGAGGTCACCGTCAGCGCGGGCACGCTCGCGTCGGTTGAGGTCACGGGCAACGACGGGTCGTCGCTCGCGGGCACGTTCAACACGGCCCGCACGAAGTGGACCTCCTCCCGCAACCCGTACTCCGGTACGAAGTACACGGTCACCGCCAGGGCCGAGGGGACC
This sequence comes from Streptomyces sp. NPDC052107, assembly GCF_040680215.1. NCBI lineage: Bacteria > Bacillati > Actinomycetota > Actinomycetes > Kitasatosporales > Streptomycetaceae > Streptomyces > Streptomyces sp. NPDC052107. Next base: position 142,908 of record NZ_JBFAWG010000005.1, on the reverse strand, counting down.
ACCGAGGCACACGTGACGTCCTTCACCACCAAGGCGCCCGGCGCCACCTTCGTCGGCTACTTCACCCCGGACGCCGGTTCCACCTCCGGGGTCGGCATGCCGGTGTCGATCAACTTCACGCACGCGATCACCGACCGGGCCGCGGTGCAGAAGGCGATCACGGTGACGGCGGAGCCGGGCGTGGAGGTGGTCGGGCACTGGTTCGGCGACACCCGGCTGGACTTCCGGCCGGAGACGTACTGGGCTCCGGGCACGAAGATCACGCTGAGTCTGCGGCTGAAGGACGTTCAGGGCGCGGAGGGCGTCTTCGGCGTTCAGCACAAAGACGTCACGTTCCACATCGGGCGCGAGCAGATCAGCACGGTCGACCTGGCGACGAAGACGATGACGGTGCGGCGCGACGGCCGGACCGTCGCCACCTATCCGGTCACCGGCGGCGACTCCTCACACACCACCTGGTCCGGGATCATGGTGATCAGCGAGCGGTTCGAGCAGACCCGGATGGAGTCCTCCACGGTCGGCCTGGGCGACGAGTACGACATCCCGGACGTGCCGCACGCCCAGCGGCTGACCACCTCCGGCACCTTCGTGCACGGCAACTACTGGGCGTCCACCGCGGTGTTCGGACGCCGGAACACCAGCCACGGCTGTGTCGGGCTGCACGACGCCAAGGGCGCGGGCGACTCCTCGGTGGCCGGCTACAAGTTCTACGAGAGCTCGATGCTCGGTGACGTGGTGGTCGTGAAGAACTCCGGCGAGGAGACCGTCGACCCGGCCAACGGGCTCAATGGATGGAATCTGTCCTGGGCCGACTGGAAGGCGGGCAGCGCGGTCTGAGCCGGTACGGGAGGCTTCACCCCGTGAACTCCCCTGCGGGTCAACGACTTTCTTTGTTTCACGCCTTGACGGCCGCAGGGGCGAGGAGCACATTGGCGGCACCTTGAGAGCGCTCTCAGGCTCAGCGTGGGAGCGCTCTCACAACGCCCCCGCACACTCCCCGTACCTACCGAGAGGCCTCCCATGAGCGAATCCTCCGGCATACCCAGACCCCGCCCCCTGCGGCGCGCGCTGGTCGCCGCCGTCGCCACGCTCGGCCTGGCGGTGGCCGTCGCCACGGCCGCCACCGCACCCGCCGACGCCACCGCCCCCACCCCTCCCTCGGGCTGGACCCAGGTCTTCCTGGACGACTTCAACGGTGCGGCGGGCTCCGGCGTCAACACATCCAACTGGCAGTACGACACCGGGACTTCGTACCCGGGCGGGGCCGCCAACTGGGGCACCGGCGAGGTCGAGACGATGACCTCCAGCACGAACAACGTGGCCCTGGACGGCAGCGGCGACCTGCTCATCACCCCGCGCCGCGACGCCTCGGGCAACTGGGCCTCCGGCCGGATCGAGACCACCCGGACCGACTTCCAGCCCCCGGCCGGCGGCAAGCTGCGCGTGGAGGCCCGCGTCCAGATGCCCAACGTGACCGGGAACGCGGCCGCCGGCTACTGGCCCGCCTTCTGGATGCTGGGCGCGCCCTACCGCGGCAACTACCAGAACTGGCCGAGCGTCGGCGAGCTGGACGTGATGGAGAACGTCCAGGGCCTGAACAAGACATGGGCCACCATGCACTGCGGCACCAACCCGGGCGGTCCCTGCAACGAGACCACGGGCCTCGGCAACTCGACGGCGTGCCCCAACACCACCTGCCAGTCGGGCTTCCACACCTACTCCATGGAGTGGGACCGCTCGGTGAGCCCGGAGGCGATCCGCTTCTACGTCGACGGCGTCAACTACCAGACCGTCACGGCGAACCAGATGGACGCGACCACCTGGGCCAACGCCACGAACCACGGCTTCTTCGTCATCCTGAACGTGGCGATGGGCGGCGGCTTCCCCGGGGCCTTCGGCGGCGGCCCGACCGGCGCCACGGAGCCGGGCCACCCGATGGTCGTCGACTACGTACAGGTCCTGCAGTCCTCGGGCAGCGGCGGCGGCACCACTCCCCCGCCGCCCGGCAACCGCGACGCCTACAGCGCCGTCCAGGCCGAGTCCTACGACAGCCAGTCCGGCATCAGCACCGAGACCACCACGGACACCGGCGGCGGCCAGGACATCGGCTGGATCGCGAACGGCGACTGGGCGCAGTACAAGGGCGTGAACTTCGGCTCCACGGCGGCCACCCAGTTCTACGCCCGGGTGGCGAGCGGCGCGGCAGACGGCGTCAGCGGACTGGTCGAGGTACGCCTGGACAGCCGGAGCAACGCCCCCATCGGCAGCTTCGCCGTCGGCAACACCGGGGGCTGGCAGTCCTGGCGGACGATCCCGGCCAACATCGGCTCGGTCACTGGCACCCACGACGTGTATCTGACCTTCAGCAGCGGCCAGCCGTCCGACTACGTCAACGTCAACTGGTTCGACTTCGGCCACTGATCACCCGGCGCCGGGGGTTGACCTTCCTGTACGGTCAGCCCCTGGCGTCGCCGCCGTGACGACCACAACACATGCCTCCCGTAAGGGGCTTCAGGCCTGCCTTGCCGCCCACCCGACGCAGGCCCTGCCGGCCCCCGGTGACATCGAGATCACCGAGGCCCCCGTCCCGGAGGCCGGGGTGTTCCGGCGGGAGGACAGGGACACCTCTGCCGGCCCGTCCCCGCATCTCGGCTCCGGTCCCGTGGCGTACGTAGGACTCATGGAGGTGGCCCGACCGCGGCCGGGCGACACGGTGTTCGTCTCCGGCGCCGCGGCCGGGGCGACAGGCTCTCTCCCCGGGCAGACCGCCCGGTTGAAGGGCGCGGGACGGGTGGCTGCGCGACGGCTCGATCGTCCACGACGAGACGGTGATCGACATTCTCGAGCGCGCGCCGGAGGCGCCGACGCACCTGGTACGGGACCGGTACACCGGGAAGACCGTGGTACGCCTGGGCGTTGAGGACGATCGTGATGCTGATCGGTGAACTCGCCGCGACGACGGGCACCACCGCCCGTGCCCTCCGGGTTCACCGTGGAGCGCAGGGCGAAGAACTTCAGGAGCGGATCGAGGCGCTGACGTGGATGCGGGACACGCTCATACGCCGGATGCCGCGACTCGCCGCGCGCTGAACCGTTCAGCGCAGTTCCGCGCGGAACGCGACCGGCGTCTGGCCGGTGTGCAGATGGAAGAACTTGGTGAAGTTCGCCGCGTCCGGGAAGCCCACGGCCGCGCCGACGCGGCCGATCGGCAGGTCGGTGTGGGCGAGGAGGCGCTTGGCCTCCAGGACGACGCGTTTGTCGATGAAGCCCTTGGGGGTCTCACCGGTGGCGGCGCGGACGGCGCGGACGAGGGTGCGGCGGGAGTAGCCGAGGGCGTCGGCGTAGGCGCTGACGCTGTGGTTGGTGGCGAAGCCCTGTTCGACGGCGTCCCGGAAGCGGGTGAAGGTGCTGTCCGTCTGCTGCCGGTCGGCCTCGGCGGAGCTGGCCGCGAGGTGCGCGAGGCGCAGCAGGAACGCGGTGAGGGTGTGCCTCAGGACGGCGGTGTGCAGGCTGAGCGGGAGCGTGGCGGTGTCCTCGTACTCGCGCCGCAGCTGGTCGAGGGACGCCTGGAGGGCGGCGAGCCGGTCCGGGCCGGGGTGCAGCAGGGGCGGGAGGTCGTAGCGGTACAGGCCGGTGCCCTCGACGGTGGCGCGCGGCAGGAAGCCGGGCTGCATGGTCAGGACGGTTCCGCGGTACACGGCCTCGCGGGAGAAGCGGTGGACCTGTCCGGGGCGGATCCACAGCAGGTCGCCGGCGTCGGCCTCGTACTCGGCGAAGTCGATCATGTGGCGTACGGGGCCGTCGGTGAACAGCATGATGACGTGGAAGTCGATGCGGTGGACGCGGTGCAGGGGGGCGTCGGCGTGCCACGTGCGGTCGGCCCCCATGGAACCGATCTGCATACCGACGCCGCCGACGGCCAGTTCGGTCGGGAAGGGGAAGGTCTTGATGCCCTCACCGCCCGCGCTCGGCCCCTCGCCTTGGGGCGTTCTGTCAGCCATGTCCTTTTCGAGCCGTCCCTGTCGCGCGATCACTGTCCCAGATTCACCACAGGCTGACACACCTCGACCTTTCCTCCAAAAAGTCAGACTTTTAAGTTTGAACACGTCAGGCCAGCACTCCCGCACTGAACGAGGACTTCTTGAAGATGACCACGCAGACTTCCGATGGCTTCGAGTGGACCGACCTCGACCGGCGTGCCGTGGACACCGCCCGTCTGCTGGCGGCCGATGCGGTGCAGAAGGTGGGGAACGGGCACCCGGGCACGGCGATGAGCCTGGCGCCTGCCGCGTACACGATCTTTCAGAAGGTGATGCGTCACGATCCCGCCGACCCCGAGTGGACCGGCCGGGATCGTTTCGTTCTGTCCCCCGGTCACACCTCGCTGACGCTGTACACGCAGCTGTTCCTGTCCGGGTACGAGCTGGAGCTGGACGACCTGAAGGCGTTCCGCACCCATGGCTCCAAGACCCCGGGCCACCCGGAGTACGGCCACACCGCCGGCGTGGAGACCACCACCGGCCCGCTCGGCCAGGGTGCCGCCAACGCGGTCGGCATGGCGATGGCGGCCCGCTACGAGCGCGGCCTGTTCGACCCCGACGCCCCCGCGGGCACCTCCCCCTTCGACCACACCATCTGGGCGATCGTCTCCGACGGCGACCTGGAGGAGGGCATCTCCGCCGAGGCCTCCTCCCTTGCAGGCCACCAGAAGCTCGGCAACCTGGTCTTCCTCTACGACGACAACCACATCTCCATCGAGGGCGACACCGCGACCGCCTTCTCCGAGGACGTGCTGGGGCGGTACGAGGCCTACGGCTGGCACACCCAGCGCATCGAGCCCACCGCCGACGGCGACATCGACGTCCCCGCCCTGTACGCGGCGCTGACGGCCGCGCAGGCCGAGACCGAGCGGCCCTCGATCATCGCGATGCGCACAATCATCGCCTGGCCCGCCCCGAACGCGCAGAACACCGAGGCCTCCCACGGCTCCGCGCTCGGCGAGGACGAGATCGCCGCCACCAAGCGCGTCCTCGGCTTCGACCCGGAGCGGACCTTCCAGGTCGACGACGACGTCCTGAAGCACACCCGGCGGGCCCTGGACCGGGGTGCCGAGGCGCACGCCGCCTGGGACAAGCGGATCGCCGAGTGGCGCGCCGCGCAGCCGCAGCGCGCCGACCTGTTCGACCGCGTCAGCAAGGGCGAGCTGCCCGAGGGCTGGCAGGACGCGCTGCCGGTGTTCGAGGAGGGCAAGTCGGTGGCGACCCGCGCCGCCTCCGGCAAGGTGCTGCAGGCCCTCGGCCCCGTCATCCCCGAGCTGTGGGGCGGCTCCGCCGACCTCGCCGGCTCCAACAACACCACCATCGACAAGACCAGCTCCTTCCTGCCGGAGGGCAACCCGCTGCCCGAGGCCGACCCATTCGGCCGTACCGTGCACTTCGGCATCCGCGAGTTCTCCATGGCCGCGGAGATGAACGGCATCGCCCTGCACGGCAACACCCGGATCTACGGCGGCACCTTCCTGGTGTTCTCCGACTACATGCGCAACGCCGTCCGTATGTCGGCGCTGATGCAGCTGCCGGTGACGTACGTGTGGACGCACGACTCCATCGGCCTCGGCGAGGACGGCCCCACCCACCAGCCGGTCGAGCACCTGGCCTCGCTGCGGGCGATTCCGGGCCTGAACGTCGTCCGCCCGGCCGACGCCAACGAGACCGCGGTGGCCTGGGCCGAGATCCTGAAGAGGCACGCCGTGAACCCCGCCCCGCACGGGCTCGCGCTCACCCGCCAGGGCGTGCCGGTGTACGCGCCGAACGAGGACGCGGCCAAGGGCGGCTATGTGCTGCGCGAGTCCTCGACGCAGGTCCCGGAGGTGATCATCATCGCGACGGGCTCCGAGGTGCAGCCGGCCGTGGCCGCACGCGAGCAGCTGGAGGCCGAGGGGATCGGCACCCGGGTGGTGTCGATGCCGTCCGTGGAGTGGTTCGAGGAGCAGCCCCGCGAGTACCGCGAGCGGGTGCTGCCGCCGGCCGTGAAGGCTCGGGTCGCCGTCGAGGCCGGGATCGGTCTGACCTGGTACCGGTACGTGGGCGACGCGGGACGCATCGTCTCCCTCGAGCACTTCGGCGCGTCCGCCGACGCCAAGACCCTGTTCGCCGAGTTCGGCTTCACCCCCGAGAACGTCGCCGCGGCGGCCCGCGAGTCGCTCGCCGCCGCGCGCGCCTGACACCGACGCCCGATCCGACCCGAAAGAAGAATGATCACTGTGACCGAAGCAATCGCGACCCCGGGAGCCCTCAAGCGCCTCGCCGACGAGGGCGTGTCGATCTGGCTCGACGACCTGTCGCGCAAGCGGATCACCTCGGGCAGCCTCGCCGAGCTGGTGGCGAGCGGGAGCGCCGTCGGTGTCACGACGAACCCCTCGATCTTCCAGGCCGCCATCGGCTCCGGCGAGGGCTACGAGGAACAGCTGGCCGACCTCGCCGTACGGGGTGTGACCGTGGACGAGGCGGTGCGGATGATGACGACCGCCGACGTCCGCGACGCCGCCGACATCCTGCGGGACGTGTACGACGCCTCCGGCGGCCGCGACGGCCGGGTCTCCATCGAGGTCGACCCGCGCCTGGCGCACGACACGAAGGCGACCGTCGCCGAGGCCAAGCAGCTCTTCTGGCTGGTCGACCGCCCCAACGTGATGATCAAGATCCCGGCGACCAAGGCGGGCCTGCCGGCCATCACCGAGGTCATCGGGCTCGGCATCAGCGTCAACGTCACGCTGATCTTCTCCCTGGAGCGCTACCGCGAGGTCATGGCCGCCTACCTGGCCGGCCTGGAGAAGGCCCGCGAGCGCGGCATCGACCTCGCCACGATCCACTCGGTGGCGTCCTTCTTCGTCTCCCGCGTGGACACCGAGATCGACAAGCGGCTGACCGCCCTCGGCACCGACGAGGCCCTGGCCCTCAAGGGCCGCGCGGCCCTCGCCAACGCCCGGCTCGCCTACGAGGCGTACGAGGAGGTCTTCGCGTCCGGGCGGTGGGTCGTGCTCGCCGGCGACAAGGCCAACAAGCAGCGTCCGCTGTGGGCCTCCACGGGGGTGAAGGACCCGGCCTACAAGGACACCCTGTACGTTGACGAGCTGGTCGCGCCGGGCACGGTCAACACCATGCCGGAGGCCACCCTGAACGCAGTCGCCGACCACGGCGAGATCACCGGCGACACGGTGACCGGCGGCTACGCGCAAGCCCGCGCCGACCTGGCCGCCGTCGAGCGGCTCGGCATCTCCTACGACGCGGTCGTCCAGCAGTTGGAGGACGAGGGCGTCGCCAAGTTCGAGGCGGCCTGGCAGGAGCTGCTGGACGCCGTGACGACGTCCCTGAAGAGCAAGGGAGTTGACGCCCGATGACCGAGAACGCCCCCGCCGCCGAGCCGCCTGCACCCAAGGCGCCCGCACCCGAGGCGGTGCAGGTCCCGGTGGCCCCGGCCGCCGGCTGGGAGAACCCGCTGCGGGACACCCGCGACCGCCGGCTCCCCCGGATCGCCGGCCCGTCCGGGCTGGTCATCTTCGGTGTGACCGGTGACCTGTCCCGCAAGAAGCTGATGCCGGCGGTGTACGACCTCGCCAACCGGGGTCTGCTGCCGCCGGGCTTCTCCCTCGTCGGGTTCGCCCGCCGCGAGTGGGAGGACCAGGACTTCGCGCAGCTCGTGCACGACGCCGTGAAGGAGCACGCCCGCACCCCGTTCCGTGAGGAGGTGTGGCAGCAGCTCGCCGAGGGCATGCGGTTCATCCCCGGTGACTTCGACGACGACACCGCGTTCAAGCAGCTGAAGGACGCCGTGGAGGAGCTGGACGCCTCCCGTGGCACCGGCGGCAACTTCGCGTACTACCTCTCGGTGCCGCCCCGGTTCTTCCCGAAGGTCGTCCAGCAGCTGAAGAAGCACGGCCTGGCCAGTCCGCCGAAGGGTTCCTGGCGGCGCGCGGTCATCGAGAAGCCGTTCGGCCACGACCTGGCCAGCGCCCACGAGCTGAACGCGATCGTGCACGACGTGTTCGAACCGGACCAGGTGTTCCGCATCGACCACTACCTCGGCAAGGAGACCGTCCAGAACATCCTGGCGCTGCGCTTCGCCAACCAGATGTACGAGCCGATCTGGAACCGCAGTTACGTCGACCACGTGCAGATCACCATGGCCGAGGACATCGGCATCGGCGGCCGGGCCGGCTACTACGACGGCATCGGCGCCGCCCGTGACGTCATCCAGAACCACCTGCTGCAGCTGATGGCGCTGACCGCCATGGAGGAGCCCATCGCGTTCGACGCGGAGGCGCTGCTCACCGAGAAGCTGAAGGTGCTGAAGTCGGTGCGGCTGCCGCAGGACCTGGGCAGGCACTCCGTGCTGGCGCAGTACGCGGGCGGCTGGCAGGGCGGCGAGAAGGTCGTCGGCTACCTCCAGGAGGAGGGCATCGACCCGAAGTCGAAGACCGACACCTTCGCCGCGATCAAGCTGGGCATCGACAACCGCCGCTGGGCGGGCGTCCCCTTCTACCTGCGCGCCGGCAAGCGGCTGGGCCGCCGGGTCACCGAGATCGCGGTGGTGTTCAAGCGGGCCCCGCACTCCCCCTTCGACTCCACGGCCACCGAGGAGCTCGGGCAGAACGCGATCGTGATCCGCGTCCAGCCCGACGAGGGCATGACCGTGCGGTTCGGCTCGAAGGTGCCGGGCACCTCGATGGAGATCCGGGACGTGTCGATGGACTTCGCGTACGGCGAGTCGTTCACCGAGTCCAGCCCGGAGGCGTACGAGCGGCTCATCCTGGACGTGCTGCTCGGCGACGCGAATTTGTTCCCCCGTCACCAGGAAGTGGAAGAGTCCTGGAAGATCCTCGACCCGATCGAGGAGTACTGGGCGGCGCACGGGCGGCCGGCGCAGTACGCGTCGGGCAGCTGGGGACCGAGGGAAGCGGACGAGATGCTCGCACGAGACGGACGGAGCTGGCGCAGGCCATGAAGATCGACCTGACCGACACCACGGCAAGCAAGATCAACAAGGCGCTGGTGCAGGGCCGCCGCGCCATCGGCACCCCGGCCGTGGGCATGGTCCTGACGATGGTCATCGTCACGGACGAGGAGAACGCCTACGACGCGATCAAGGCCGCGGAGGACGCCTCGCACGAGCACCCCATGCGGACCCTGGTCGTCATCAAGCGGCACGTCCGCACCCTGCGCGACCGCACCCACTCGCGGCTGGACGCCGAGGTCCGCGTCGGCTCCGAGGCCGGCACCGGCGAGACGGTCGTGCTGCGCACCTACGGCGAGGTGTCCGACCACGCCGACTCGGTCGTGCTGCCGCTGCTGCTGCCGGACGCGCCCGTCGTCGTCTGGTGGCCGGTGGACGCCCCCGACGCCCCGTCCGAGGACCCGCTCGGTGCGCTCGCGCAGCGCCGGATCACCGACCTGTACGCCTTCGAGCGGCCGATGGAGGTCCTGGAGACCCGCGCCCGCAACTACGCCCCCGGCGACACCGACCTCGCCTGGACCCGGCTCACGCTGTGGCGGTCGATGCTGGCCGCCGCCCTGGACCAGGCCCGCGTGCGGATCACGTCGGCGGCCGTCGAGGCCGAGGCGGACAACCCCAGCGCCGAGCTGCTGGCCCGCTGGCTGGAGGCCCGCCTGCAGGTGTCCGTGGAGCGCGTGGTCACCGCCGGACCGGTCGTGACCGCCGTACGGCTGGGCACCCAGAACGGCGAGATCCGCATCGACCGCCCCGAGGGCCCCCTCGCCACGCTGACCCTGCCCGGCCAGCCGCCGCGCACCCTGGCCCTGAAGGTCCGCCCCACCTCCGAACTCATCGCCGAGGAACTGCGCCGCCTCGACGCCGACGAGATGTACGCCGTCGCCCTCAAGGGCGAGGCCGCCAAGGAGAACGCCTGAGATGGCAGAGTCCGAGTTTCCGAAGCTCGTCAACCGGCCCGAGTGGACGGCCCTCGCCGACCACCGCGCCGAGGGGCAGCCGCACCTGCGCGGGCTGTTCGCGGCGGACCCCGGCCGAGCCGAGCGGTATGTCGTACGGGTCGGCGACCTGTACATCGACTACAGCAAGCATCTGATCACCGACGAGACCCTGGCCCTCCTCCAGGAACTCGCCACCGCCACCGGCGTGTTCGCGCTGCGCGACGCCATGTTCCGCGGCGAGAGGATCAACGTCACCGAGCGGCGGGCCGTGCTGCACACCGCGCTGCGCGCCCCGCGCGAGGCGGTGATCGAGGTCGACGGCGAGAACGTCGTCCCGGAAGTGCACGCCGTCCTCGACAAGATGGCCGACTTCGCCGGCAAGGTCCGCTCCGGCGAGTGGACCGGCCACACCGGCAAGCGCATCAGGAACGTCGTCAACATCGGCATCGGCGGCTCCGACCTCGGCCCGGCGATGGCCTACGAGGTGCTCCGCCCGTACACCGCACGGGAGTTGACGTTCCGGTTCGTGTCGAACGTCGACGGCGCCGACCTGCACGAGGCCACCCGCGACCTGGACCCGGCGGAGACCCTGTTCATCGTCGCGTCCAAGACGTTCACCACGATCGAGACGATCACCAACGCGACCTCGGCGCGCTCCTGGCTGCTGAACGCCTTCGACGGCGACGAGAAGTCCGTCGCGCGGCACTTCGTCGCCCTGTCCACGAACGCGCAGAAGGTCACCGAGTTCGGCATCGACCCGGACAACATGTTCGAGTTCTGGGACTGGGTCGGCGGCCGCTACTCGTACGACTCCGCGATCGGCCTGTCCCTGATGATCGCCATCGGCCCGGAGCGGTTCCGGGAGATGCTCGACGGCTTCCGGATCGTCGACGACCACTTCCGCACCGCGCCCGCCGAGGCCAACGCTCCGCTGATCCTGGGCCTGTTGGGCATCTGGTATGGCAACTTCTACGACGCCCAGTCGCACGCGGTGCTGCCGTACAGCCACTACCTGTCGAAGTTCACCGCTTACCTCCAGCAGCTGGACATGGAGTCCAACGGCAAGTCGGTGCAGCGGGACGGCCGGCCGGTGGAGTGGCAGACCGGGCCGGTGGTGTGGGGCACGCCGGGGACCAACGGTCAGCACGCCTACTACCAGTTGATCCACCAGGGCACCAGGCTGATCCCGGCGGACTTCATCGGCTTCGCCCGGCCCGTCGCCGAGCTGAGCGATGAACTCAAGGCCCAGCACGACCTGTTGATGGCCAACTTCTTCGCCCAGACCCAGGCGCTCGCGTTCGGCAAGAGTGCCGAGGAGGTCCGTGCGGAGGGCGTGCCGGAGGAGCAGGTCACGCACCGCACCTTCCGTGGCGACCACCCCACCACCACGATCCTCGCCGGCGAGCTGACCCCGTCCGTGCTCGGCCAGCTGATCGCCCTCTACGAGCACAAGGTGTTCGTGCAGGGCGCGGTGTGGAACATCGACTCCTTCGACCAGTGGGGCGTCGAACTGGGCAAGGTCCTCGCCAAGCGGGTCGAGCCCGCTCTCACCGAGGGCGCGGACGTCCCCGGTCTCGACCCGTCCACCACGGCCCTCGTCGCCGCCTACCGCTCGCTCAAGAACGCTCAGGAAGTGAACTGATATGCAGCTCGGTCTCATCGGTCTCGGCAAGATGGGCGGCAACATGCGCGAGCGGGTCCGCCGCGCCGGCCACACCGTCATCGGCTACGACCGCAACCCCGAGGTCTCCGACGTCAAGTCCCTCGCCGAACTGGTCGAGAAGCTGGACGCGCCCCGCCATGTGTGGGTGATGGTCCCGGCCGGCACCGCCACACAGACCGTGGTCGACGAACTGGGCGACCTGCTGGAGCCCGGCGACACGGTGATCGACGGCGGCAACTCCCGCTGGACGGACGACGAGAAGCATGCCGCCGCCCTCGCCATCAAGGGCATCGGCTTCGTCGACGCCGGTGTCTCCGGCGGTGTGTGGGGCCTGCAGAACGGCTACGCGCTCATGGTCGGCGGCGACAAGGAGAACGTGGACCGGCTGCAGCCGATCTTCGAGGCGCTCAAGCCGGAGGGCCCGTACGGTTACGTGCACGCCGGCCGGGTCGGCGCCGGGCACTTCTCCAAGATGGTCCACAACGGCATCGAGTACGCCATGATGCAGGCCTACGCCGAGGGCTGGGAGCTGCTGGAGAAGGTGCACTCGGTGGAGAACGTCCGCGAGGTGTTCCGCTCCTGGCAGGAGGGCACCGTCATCCGTTCCTGGCTGCTCGACCTCGCGGTCAACGCCCTGGACGAGGACGAACACCTGCAGAAGCTGCGCGGCTACGCGGAGGACTCCGGCGAAGGCCGCTGGACCGTCGAGGCGGCCATCCACAACGCCGTACCGCTGCCCGCGATCACCGCATCCCTGTTCGCCCGGTTCGCCTCCCGACAGGACGACTCGCCGCAGATGAAGATGATCGCGGCGCTGCGCAACCAGTTCGGTGGCCACGCGGTCGAGAAGAAGGACTGATCCGCCGTGGGGGACCTCCTGCTGGTCCGCCACGGTGAGACGGCGTGGAGCCGGTCGGGACAGCACACCAGCTGGACCGACCTGCCCCTGACCGGGCACGGCGAGGAACAGGCCAAGTCCCTCGCCCCGCTCCTCACCGGCCGGACCTACGCCCTGACGCTCGCCAGCCCGCTGGGCCGCGCGCTGCGCACCGCCGAACTGGCGGGCCTCGTCGGGGTCGTACCCGACCCCGACCTGCACGAGTGGGACTACGGCGGCTACGAGGGTGTCACCACGGTCGACATCCACCGCACGCGCCCCGGCTGGGACCTGTGGACCGACGGCGTGCCGTCCGGCCCCGAGGGCCACCCGGGCGAGTCACCACAGGAGGTCGGCGCCCGCGCCGACCGGGTGCTGGCCCGGCTGTCCCCGGCCCTGGCGGAGGGGGACGTGGTCCTCGTCGCCCACGCCCACTTCCTGCGGGTGCTCACCGCCCGCCGGCTGGGTCTGCCGCCTGCCGAGGGCCGGCTGTTCCAGCTGGCCACGGGCACGGTCAGCCGGCTGTCCACCGAGCACGGGCGGCCCGTGATCGCCGAGTGGAACAGGCGGCCGTAACCGCTCCATGTCCGCAAGTCCCTTTGTACGCGGCCCGGTTCACCCCTGGTGAGCCGGGCCGCAGTGGTACAGCAGCCGGGTCCGGTCGCCGGGGTCGTAGGCGGCCGGCGGGACGAGCGCACAGTGGGTGGCGGTCCAGCGCAGCAGCGCGCCGACGGGACGGGCGGCCGCGAGGGCGCCGGGCCGCAGGTCGGCGCGCGGGACGAGGACGAAGTGCAGCCGTCCGGTGTCCACCAGCTTCCGGAAGGCGGCCGGCGCCGGGTAGGGGACGCGGCCGGTGAAACCGCCCATCGGCAGCACGGACGCGTCGGCGGCGATGACGTACGGCGCGGCGCTCTGCCAGCCGGGTACGGCGGCCAGGTAGCGGGCGCCGTCGCGGTGCGCGGTCAAGTAGGCCAGCAGCCGCCGGTGTTGGGGGCCGAGGGTGGTCGACGCGGTGCGGGTGCTGGTGGGGCCGACCCGGCCGAAGGAGCCGGGCTGGTTGTAGCGCAGGGACAGCGCGGACGCCGTCCACACGGCGGGGATCAGCAGGACGGCGGCGAGGGCGGTGGCGAGCGCGGCCCGCGGCCGGATGCGGCGGGCGGCCTCGCCGGAGCGCCGGCGCAGTTCCGCGAGCAGCAGAGCGAGCAGGCCGAGGGCGGCCGCGAAGGGCACCGACCAGGGCTGGAAGCGCGGGTACCACAGCGTCAGGGCCGCGCACCAGACGACGTTGACGGCGATGACGGCGGCGAGCGCGCGGGAGCGGCGGGCCTGTACGACGCCGGCCGCGGCGAGGGCGGCCACGGCCGCCGCGACGACGCCCATGTAGTAGGTGTGGCCGGTGACGCTGCCGAAGCTGAAGACCGCGAAGAAGGTCACGAGCCACACGCCCCACAGCACGTGTCCGGCGAGCAGCCGGTCGGTGCGCGGCACCCGGCGCCGCCGCAGCGCCAGCAGCCCGCCGACGAGACCGAGCGCGGCCAGCGGGTACAGCCAGCCGGTCTGGCTGGCGAGGCCGGGGCTGAACATCTTCCCCACGCCGTCGCCCATGCCCGGTCCCAGGTGTGCGCCCGCGCGCACCGCGCGACTGGCCACGATGCTGCCGGTGCCGGCCGCGTCGACGCCGACGGCGTGGAAGCGGGTCAGGAAGTTGTATCCGACGACCAGGGCGAACGGCGAGTCGTCGGTGGTGCCGTCGAGGTACGGGCGAGCGCCCGCCGGGGTGAGGGCGGCCACCAGCATCCACGACACCGACACCGCCACGGTCACCGCTCCGGCCAGCGCCACATGGCCGATACGGCGGCGCAGCGCGGCGGGCGCGGCGACGAGGTAGGTCGCGGCCAGCGCGGGCAGCACCGCCCACGCCTCCAGCATCTTGCACTGGAAGGCGAGGCCCACCCAGACGCCCGCGAGCAGCAGGGTGCGCGGGCGGGCCCGCTCGGTGGCCCGCCAGGTGGCCTCGGCGGCCAGCAGCAGGAGCAGCACGAACGGGGCGTCCTCGGTCACCGAACGGCCGAGGCCCACCGTCACCGGCGTCAGCGTCAGGAACGCGGCGGCCAGCAGCCCCGCGGGCACCCCGGCCCAGCGGCGCACCAGCAGATGCAGCAGCAGGACACAGCCCACCATCTCCAGGGCCTGCGGCAGCACCAGCGCCCACGGGTGGAAGCCGAACACCAGCGCCGCGAGCGCCTGCGGCCACAGGAAGCCGGGCAGCTTGTCCAGCGTGATGGAGCCGGCCGGGTCGAAGGAGCCGTAGAAGAAACCGGCCGGGCTGTCCGTCATGCTGCGCACCGCGCTCGCGTAGAAGGCGTGATAGGTGCTGTGCTCCAGGCCCCACAGGCACAGCACGGCGGCGAGTACGGCGATGGCGGCGAGCACCGGCCGCTCGTAGCGGTCGGCACGGGTGGCCGGGGGCGGTGCGGGCGGGGTGACCGGGGGCGTGACGGTCGCGGTCGGCGGCAGGTCGGGGCGCATCAGCGGCCGGCCGGCGGGGATGGGCATGGGACTTCCAGGCACCCGGTCCGGGACTCTCGGGTCCGGGACACCGGGTATGTCCTGGACCGTGCGAGTATCGGCCGCCGGAACGGGGGTCGGCGGGTGCCGGAGCCGGGTCTCACCGAGGTCTCACCGCGGGCTCACCGGCTCCTTCACCTCCTCTTTCACCTGCCTTGTCCTGCTGCCTCGTTCGACTTCCTCGTTCGACTGCCCCTTTCACCCGGCTCTTTCATCCGCCGCCTTCACCCACTGCTTTCGCCCGCTGTTCTCAGCGCCGCCCGGCGTGCTGGGCCGCGAGGCGCACCGGGGCGTTCACGGCGCCGTACCCCTGGTAGCCGGGGTCGCGCTGGATGAGTTCGAAGAAGACCCGGCCGACGGTCTCGGTGTAGCAGTGCCGGAAGGTGCCGCCCGCGTCCCGGTCGTAGAGGATGCCGAGGTCCCGGTAGGTCTCCAGCTCGTCGTCGGCGAGGTCGTAGCGGGCGGCGAGGTCGTCGTGGTAGTTGACCGGCACCGGCAGCAGCCGGCCGCCCGCGGCGCGGAAGGCGCGGGCCGCGGCCACCACGTCGTCGGTGGCCAGCGCGATGTGCGCCGCGTGCACGGTGTCGTCGGTGGGTGCCGCGCCGACGCCGAGGGCGATACGGACGCTGCCGTCGGCGTTGGCGACGGCGCGGCTGCGCATCAGGCCGTAGGGGTCGGCGAGGTCGACGCTCTCCTGGGCGGTGAGGCCGAGGACGCTGCGGTGGAAGAGCGTGGCCTCGTCGAAGTGGTGCCAGGGCTGGGTGAGGGCGAGGTGGTCGATGCGGGTCGCGGAGGGCGCCGGGGTGTCCGGCAGGTCGGCGAAGTCGGCCCGCCAGTCGGGGAGTTCGGGGTCGTCGGCGGCGCAGAAGAACAGTTCGGTGCCGTCGGGGGCCGCGACGGCGTCGAGCGGGGCGTCCCCGGGGGCGCGGTGGCGGGGCAGGACGGGGGCGAGCAGGGCCTCCGCGCGGCGGGCGGCAGCGGCGGGGTCCGGGGACTCCAGGCCGATCGCGGCGAGCCGGGTGCCCTCGCGGCGGGCGGTGGCGGCGGTGTTGACCAGGACGCGGGCCTCGCCGTGCTGCCACAGGTCGACGGGCTTGCCGCGGTGCCGGGCGGCGCGGGCGAAGCCGAGCGCGGTCAGCAGCGCGGTGACGGGTTCGGCGTCCGGGGTGAGGAGTTCGGCGAAGGCCACCCCGGTGGGCACGACGGGCGGCGGCAGTTCGGCGGCGCCGACGGCCTCCCGCAGGAGCAGCAGGGAGCGGTGGGCGTCGACGGCGGTGGGGCCGGCGTCGGCCTGACGGAAGACGTCGTTGAAGACCTCCAGGGACAGCGGCCCGCGGTATCCGGCGGCGAGAACGCGCCGCACCAGCCCGGAGACGTCGAAGCCGCCCTGGCCGGGGAAGCAGCGGTAGTGGCGGCTCCACTGCAGGACGTCCATCGCGAGCAGCGGGGCGTCGGCGAGCTGCAGGAAGAAGATCTTCTCGCCGGGGATGTCCTCGATGCCCTTCGGGTCGGAACCGCGGGAGAGGATGTGGAAACTGTCCAGACAGACGCCGAGCGCCGGGTGGCCGGCGGCCTCGACGATCCGCCACGCGTGCTCGTAGGTGTTCACATGCCGTCCCCAGGCGAGCGCCTCGTACGCCACCCGTATCCCGAACTCCTCGGCGAGTCCGGCCAGCCGAGCGAGCTGACCGGCCGCTCGTACGTCGTCGTCCACGGCGTCCGGCGACACACTGGAGCACACGAGGACGGTGTCCGCGCCGAGCCGGTTCATCAGCTCGAACTTGTGCCGGGCGCGCCGCAGATTGCGCCCGAAGACCTCGTCGGGCACGCCCTCGACGTCCCGCATCGGCTGATACAGATCGATGCTCAGCCCGAGGTCGGCACAGCGGGCACGGATCTCCTCGGGAGCGAGCGGGCAGGCGAGGAGGTCGTTCTCGAAGATCTCCACCCCGCCGAACCCGGCACGCGCGGCGGCGGCGAGCTTCTCGGTGAGGGTGCCGCTGAGGGAGACGGTGGCAATGGAGGTGTGCAGGCCCGTGTTCCTGGTCATCCGACAGCACTCCCCGAGCGCTCGACGCCCACCAGTTCCTCGAAGTCGGCCAGCATCCGCCCACTGTCCGGCTCCCGCCCCGTGAACAGCCGGAACGCGTCGGCGGCCTGGAACACGGCCATCCCGCCCCCGGCCAGGACGGCGCAGCCACGCGCGTGAGCGACTCGCAGCAGCCCGGTCCGAAGCGGCCGGTAGACGACCTCCGCGACCCACAGCCCGGGATGCAGCAGCTCCGCAGGCAGGGGCAGCCCGGGATGCGCGGCCATACCGGTCGGGGTGGCATGGACCAGCCCGCCACAGCCGTCGGCCTCTGCGAGCAGCGCCGGAAGCCGATCGACCGTCGCCGCCCCCGCCCGGCCGGGGCCGAAGTGCCGTGCCAGCGACTCGGCGAGTGCTTCGGCACGCTCGGGCAGCGCGTCGACAACGGTGACCCGCCCGGCGCCCAGGGTGAGCACCGCATGGGCGACGGCCGCGCCCGCGCCGCCCGCGCCGAGCTGGACGACCCGCTCCAGCGGAGCGTCCGGCAGGCCGCGCGCGAAGGCGGCGGCGAAACCGGTCACGTCGGTGTTGTGGCCGACGGCCCGGCCGTCGTCGAAGACCACGGTGTTGACCGCGCCGAGCGCCTCGGCCCGCGGGTCGAGCGCGTCGAGGTGGTCGATGACCAGCTGCTTGCAGGGGTGGGTGATGTTCAGCCCGTCGTAGCCGAGATCGCGGGCGGCGCGGACCAGGTCGCCGACCGCCTCGGGCGTCCGGCCGAGGACGTCGATGTCGAGGAGCCGGTAGAGGTAGCGCAGGCCCTGCCGGTCCGCCTCCCGCTGGTGCAGGGCGGGGCTGAGCGAGGGGCCGATCCCGGCCCCGATCAGCCCGACGAGATACGAGTCCTTGACCACGTGGCCCTCCCGAGCGGCGCTAATGTACGAACCAGTACGTTAGCTATATCAGCCGTAACCGCCGTGAGGAAGACCTCGGCGACGGTCCGGGGTCCTGCTTCTACAATCACCGGCACGCACAGCGAGCGTGCCGCCCTGGCGTCCACCGGCCCGAAGGAAAGCGATGACCAGCGTCGAAGAACCGGTACGACCCGGGGGACGGGTGCGCGACGCGGCCCGCACCAAGGCCGAGATCCTCGACGTGGCCACGCAGGAGTTCGCGCGGGCCGGCTACGACGGTGCCCGGGTCGACGAGATAGCGGCCCGCACCCGCACCACCAAGCGGATGATCTACTACTACTTCGGCGGCAAGGAACAGCTGTTCACGACCGTGCTGGAGCGGGCGTACGGGGTGATCCGCGAGGCCGAGCAGCAGCTGGACGTCGAGCACCTGGACCCCGTCGCCGCTATCCGCCGCCTCGCCGAACTGACCTTCGACCACCATGAGCGGCACCCGGACTTCATCCGCCTGGTCAGCATCGAGAACATCCACGGCGCCGAGCACATCGCGGCCTCCGAGAAGCTCGGGAAGATCGGCTCCCCGGCCCTGGAGGTGATCCGCCGGATCCTCACCACGGGACAGGAGTCGGGGCTGTTCACGGCCGACGTCGACGCGGTCGACCTGCACGCGATGATCAGCTCGTTCTGCTTCTTCCGGGTGTCCAACCGGCACACCTTCGGCGCCCTGTTCGGCCGGGACCTGGTGGACCCAGCCCAGCGGGAGCACTACCGCACCATGCTCGGCGACATGGTGATCGCCTACCTGACGGCGGAGCGGGCGGCCGGCTGACGCCGGCAGGCCCGCACTTCCGTACGGACTGCCGCACGGACTCTTGACAGCGGGGAAACGCGGGCGCAACATCCCACCCACCACGACTAACTATCCAGTGGGTTAATTAGCAGCCGAGATCCGGCCCTCGCCCGCTCCCTCCCCTCGTCGCTCACTCCGCCCTTCCGTAGGGTGGAATCCCCGAAGGAGCCGCCGTGTCCGTCCCCACCCCTGCCTCCGCGCCCGCCGCCGACGCCCCTCCCGGCCAGCCCTGGAAGGCGGCGACGGCCGCCTGGATCGGCAGCGCCCTGGAGTACTACGACTTCTTCGTCTACGGCAGCGCCGCCGCACTGATCTTCCCGAAGGTGTTCTTCGACTCCTCCAACCCCGCGACCGCGACTCTCCTGTCGCTCGCCACCTTCGGCGTCGCCTACGCCGCCCGGCCGCTCGGCGCGCTGGTCCTCGGGCACGTCGGCGACCGGCTCGGCCGGAAGAAGATCATGGTCTTCACGCTGATCCTGATGGGTGTTTCGACGTTCCTGATCGGCTGTCTGCCCACCCGCGCCCAGGCCGGCACGCTCGCACCGGTCCTGCTCGTGCTCTGCCGCGTGCTGCAGGGCATATCGGCGGCAGGCGAGCAGGCGAGCGCGAGTTCGATGAGCCTGGAGCACGCGCCACCGGGCCGGCGCGGGTTCTTCACCAGCTTCACGCTCAGCGGCACCCAGGGCGGCCAGCTCATCGCCACACTGGTCTTCATCCCCGTCTCCAGGCTCCCCGAGGACCAACTGCTCTCCTGGGGCTGGCGCTTGCCGTTCTGGCTGAGCGTCGCTGTCGCCGCCGTCGGCTACGTCATCCGGCGCCGGCTGCGTGAGACCCCGGCCTTCGCCCGGCAGGCGGCGACCGAGGGCGTGGTCCGGCTGCCGCTCGCGGTGCTGCTGCGCGAGCACTGGGCGGACGTGCTCCGGGTGATCGCAGGCGCGCTCATCGCCTCGGTCAGCACGATCTTCACGGTGTGGGCGCTGGCGTACGCCACCAGTGACGCGGTCGGGATGTCCCGGACGTTCATGCTCTGGGTGGGCGCCCTGGCGAACCTCGCCGCACTGGCCGCGATCCCGCTGTGGGCCACGCTCTCGGACCGGATCGGGCGCCGGCCGGTGTTCCTGATCGGCGCGGTGGGCAGCGCGGCGGCGATGGCCGGCTATCTGTGGGCGATCTCCACGGGCTCCCGCCCGCTGACCCTGATCCTCGGGATCGTGGCCTTCGGTCTCGTCTACAGCGCCGCGAACGGTGTCTGGCCCGCCTTCTACGGCGAGATGTTCGCCACCCGGGTACGGCTGTCGGGCATGGCCATCGGCACGCAGATCGGCTTCGCCGTCGCCGGGTTCGCGGTCACCTTCGCCGCCGAGATCGCCGGCCCGGGCGGCGACGACTGGTCGGCGGTGGCCCTCTTCACCGCCGCCCTCTGCCTCCCGCCGGTCCTGGCCGCACTCACCGCCCGCGAGACCCACAGGGTCCCGACCGACCTGCTCGGCGAACGGTCGGGCAGTCCGGCGACGCGGGCGGAACGGGTCACGGCGGCCTAGGACCGCCGAGATCCGGGTCCGATACCAGGTCTACCGGGGCCGCGCAGGGTCGAACGGCGCCTGCGCGGTCCGCCCCTCTGTCATACACGGACTACGGACTACGGTATTCCGCCTACGGCCTCGGGTGCCGCGGCTCGTACAGGGCGAGTTCGCCGCCGCCCGGCAGGCGAAGGGCGGTCACCCGGCCCCAGCGGGCCTCCTCGACCGGCCGGGTGAACTCCACTCCCCGCTCGGCGAGTTCACGCAGCGTCGCGTCGAGGTCGTCGCACATCAGCATCAGCTCGTGCGCGGGCTCGCCGTCGGTGGGGTGATTGGCCACCTCGGTGGGCGGCGCCTGGAAGATCAGCCATCCGTGGCCCGCGTCGACGTGCGCCCATCCGAGGGTGTCGCGCAGGAAGGCCCGGTCGGCCTCGGCGTCCCGGCTGTAGAGCACCACATGTGCACCATTGATCACGGGCGGAGGCTAGTGCGGCGGGCGGGTCCGGACAAGCACCGGCCGCCCGCGATCCGCCGCACCCGCCGCACCCGCCGCACCCGCCGCACCCGCCGCACCCGCCGCACCCGCCGCACCCGCCGCCATACCAACCACCCGCAACCCGCCGCACGCCACCCCACCCGCAACCCGCAACCCCACCACCCACCGCACGCCACCCCACCACACCAATCGGGCACAACCGGCCGCACCGCCGCACCACCGGCCGCACCGCCGCACCGACCCCCGCAATCCCCCGCACCGGCCACGCTCCCCCGACCGCGCTCCCCCGGTCGCGCTCACCCACCCACGGCCACCGCCGCGTCGAGCAACGGCCCGAGTTCCCGTGCCGCCGTGGTCAAGGGCCCTGCGTCCTGTTCGGCCCGGGCCATCAGGATCGCGCCCTCCAGGGTGCTGATCATCAGTGTCGCCAGGGATTCGGCGCGCGCCGCGGGGACGCCCATGTCGGTCAGGGCCTCGGCGAGCGGGGTCCGCCACGTCGTGAACGCCGCGGCCACGGCCTCGCGGGTCGAGCCGTCGGCCGAGGCGCAGTCGACGGTGGCGGCGGCGACCGGGCAGCCCGTCGCGAAGCCGTGCGCCGCGTACTCGTCGGTCCACTGCGCGACCATGGCCGCGAACAGTCCGCCCGGCGTCGGCTCGTCCAGCTCCACGAGGAAGCGCGCGATCCGCTTGCCCGCATACCGCCCGGCCCAGCCGACCGCCTCGTTGACCAGCTGTTCCTTCCCGCCCGGGAAATAGTGCTGGAGCGAGCCGCGCGGTGCGCCGGCGTGCTCGGCCACCTCCCGCATGCCGGTCGCGGCGACACCGTCACGCCGGATGAGCTGGGCCGCGCTGAAGACCATCCGCTCCCGCGGTCCGTGCCCTGTCTCGCTCATCGCCGACCTCCCGTCCTCGCCGCCCTCACCCTATGACCGGCGTCATAACGGCCGCTACTATGACAGCGGTCATAGTCGACTCCCCGAGCGGAGGGCGGTTTCCCGTGGACGTCGGTTTCATCGGTCTCGGAGTGATGGGCCGGCCCATGGCACAGCGTCTGGTGTCCGCCGGCACTCCCCTGGTGGTCTGGAACCGGACCCCGGAACGCACCGCACCGCTGCGCGCGGCCGGGGCCACGGTCGCCGCGGACGCCGACGAGGTGTTCGCCCGGGCGGACGTGGTGCTGCTGATGCTCGCCGACGAGGCCGCCGTCGACACCGTCCTCGGCCGGGGCACGCCCGCGCTGGCGGCACGGGTCGCCGGCCGCATCGTCGTCCACATGGGCACCACGTCCCCCGAGTACTCCCACGCCTTGGAGACGGACATCCGGGCCGCCGGCGGCCGGTACGTCGAGGCACCCGTCTCCGGGTCACGGGTACCGGCGGAGGAGGGGCGGCTGGTGGCGATGCTCGCCGGGGAGAAGGGCGCGGTGGACGCCGTACGGCCGCTGCTCGCGCCGTTGTGCCGGGAGACGTTCGTGTGTGGTCCGGCGCCCGGCGCGCTGCTGATGAAGCTGTCCGTGAACCTCTTCCTGATCACCCAGGTGACCGGGCTGACCGAGGCCTTCCACTTCGCCGAGCGTCACGGCCTGGACCGGCGGCTGTTCCTGGACGTCCTCGACGCGGGCCCCATGGCCAGCGGGGTCTCCCGGATGAAGGCGCCGAAGCTGTTCGACCGGGACTTCGCCGTGCAGGCGGCCGCGCTGGACGTCCTGAAGAACAACCGGCTCATCGCCGAGGCGGCCCGCAAGGCACACCTGGCCTCACCGCTCCTCGACGTGTGCCACACCCTGTTCGAGGAGACGGTGGCCCAGGGGTACGGCGGCGAGGACATGGTCGCCGTACTGCGCGCGATCGAGACGCGGACCGCCGAGGCGTCGTAGCCGCGAACCGGAGGCAGGTCAGCGCTTCGGGATACCGTACGCCCGGTCGACGTGCAGCCGGACCACCAGGCGGCGGTCGCGGACCATCGCGGTCCGGTAGTCGTCCCAGTCCGGATGCTCGCCCTGAACGTCCCGGTAGAGGCGGATCAGTTCCTCGACGGTGTCGTCGTGCGGGTCCTGGGCGACCGGGGACAGTTCGGCCGTGCCCTCGGCGACGGTGAACGCCCAGCGGTCGGCGCTGGTGACGTGGTAGGAGGCGCGGGGGTCGCGGCGCAGGTTGCGGGTCTTGGCGCGGTCGTCGGTGACGGAGATCCGGATGACGCGCTCGTCCGGATAGTAGGCGTGGTTGACGTTGGACAGCTGGGGGCGGCCGTCGCGTTTGAGGGTGACCAGGATGCCGGCGTCGCCTTCGGCGAGCAGTTCGAGCAGCGCGTCCTGCGTGGGGACCGAGGTGGAGTCTTCGCTCATGACACGGTCAACTCACCGGAGCGTCCCCCGCATTCCCCGCACCCGCCCGTCCAGTAGACAGCGTCTACGCAAGGCTGGTAGACACTGTCCATGACTGAGTCCGACATCGGGTTGCGGGAGCGTCTGGTCGAGGTCGGCGCGGAGCTGCTGGCCGCCGAGGGGCTGCAGGCCCTGACCCTGCGGGAGATCGCCCGGCGCGCCGGGGTCTCGCACGGGGCGCCGCGCCGCCACTTCCCCAGCCATCTGGAGCTGCTGTCGGCCATCGCGCGCCGGGGCTTCGCCGACCTGGCCGAGCGGGTGCGGGCGACACTCGCACCCGGCTCCTGCGGTCCGGGCACGCGGGTGACCGCGCTGGCGCGGGCGTATCTGGAGTTCGCGCTCGACAACCCCGGCATGTATGAGCTGATGTTCCGTCATGATCTGCTGGAGAGCGGACATCTGGGGTTGCGGGATACGAGCCTTCCCTTGTTCGGCGTGTTCGCCGGGCTCGTCGGCGAGGTCCGGCCCGGGGCCGACGCCCGGCGGGTCGCGGGCGCGCTGTGGGCCAATCTGCACGGGATCGCCCAGCTGTGGCGCTGGCGTAGTCTTCAACTCGCCCTTGAAGAAGATGACTTCGGGCCCTTGCTCGATGCGGTGCTGCTGGCCCACCTGGGCCCGGAGGGCGGCCGGTGAACCGGCGGTGGACGCTGGCGAGCAGTGTGGCGGGTGCGGTGGTCGTCGCGCTGGACGGTACGGTCCTCACCGTCGCACAACCCCGACTGCAAAGGGAGCTGGGGGCGTCGTTCGCCGAGGTGCAGTGGACCAGCACCGCGTATCTCGTCGCCGTGGCCAGTCTGCTGGTGTTCGCGGGACGGCTCGGTGACCGGTACGGACAGCGGCGGGTGTTCGCGCTCGGCATGCTGGGTTTCGGGGCGGCGTCAGCGGCGATCGGTGGCGCGCCCGGCATGTCGTGGGTGATCGGACTACGGGCGGCGCAGGGGGTGTTCGGGGCGCTGCTGCAGCCCGCCACGCTGGGCATGCTGCGGGCCACGTACCCGCCGGACCGGCTCGCGGGGCCACTCGCCGTGCGGACCGCCGCGATCGGGCTGGCGGCGGCAGCGGGGCCGCTGGTGGGCGGGGCGCTGGTGACCGGTCTGGGCTGGCGGGCGGTGTTCTTCGTCAATGTGCTGCCCGCGCTCGTCTTCGGCCTGCCTGCGCTGCTGCGGCCGCGGCGGCCCGCCGCGGGCTCCCGGACTGCGCTGGACGTGCCGGGTGCCGTGCTGCTCGCGGTGACCCTCTCCTGCCTGGTGCACTCGCTGACCGCGCGGCCCGCCTCCGGGGCGGGACTCGCCGTCGCCGCGGTCACCGCCGCCGTCCTCGTGCGGCACGAACGGCGCACGGCGAGCCCACTGCTGCCGCCGGCGGTCGTCGGCTCGCGGGCGGTCGGGGCGGCGCTCGGCGTGCTGGTGGTCGTGTCCGCGGCTTTGTTCGGCACCCTCTTCGTCGCCACCTATGTGCTGCAACACCGCCTGGGCCTCGACCCGTTGGACAGCTCCCTGCGCAGCCTGCCGCTCGCGGTGCTGATGGTGGCGTCCGCCGCACTCTGCCCGGTACTGCTGCGCCGGTACGGGCCGCGCCGTACGACGGCGGGGGCGACGGCGCTCCTTGCGCTCGGTGTCCTCGCGCTGTCCGGGGCCGGCTCCACGCCTGCGCTCGGCTGCGCCTTCGCCCTGCTGGGCGCGGGCTTCGGGACGGTGATGGTGGCGGCCACCCAGGTGGTCGTACGCCAAGCCGAGGTGGCGGTGGCCGGAGTGGCGGGCGGGCTGCAGCAGACGGCGCTGAACGTCGGCCCGGCCATCGGAGTGGCCACGGCCACCGCGCTCATGGGCGCCGGAACCGCGACCGCCCTGCTCACCCTGGCGGCCGTCGGGGTGCTCGGCGTGCCCCTGACCCGTGCGCTGCCGAGGGCCGATGGCGAGGACGACGGCGTACTGCCGGCGACGGACGGCGACCGCGCGCCGGCCGGAACCGGTGGCGATCGCGGGCTGCTGGGGGCCGACGGCGTCGCGTCGATCACAAACACCGCTGATGAACGGGTCCATGGTGGTGTTCCTGGGCGACGATGAGACCGGGTGTGTCCCGGCGGGCAGCCGGGGGCATCGCGTACCAGGCGGCGGGAGGAGAGCAATGGCACGGCTGCGGCAGGAAGTCGACCCGGGCGAGGCGGGGCTGGACGTCAAGGCGCTGGACCGCCTGGACCGGCATGTCGCGCACTTCGTCGACGAGGGGCGGCTGCCCGGCTTTCTGGTGGCCGTGTCGCGCGGCGGCCGGGTCGCGCACCTCACCAGGTACGGCCGGCGCGATGTCGCGGCCGGGCTGCCGGTCGAGGCGGACACGCTGTGGCGGATCTACTCCATGACCAAGCCGGTCACCGCGGTCGCGGTGCTCCTGCTGGTGGAGGAGGGCGGGCTCTCCCTGGACGACCCGCTCGAACGCCATCTGCCGGCGTTCGCCAACCCGCGTGTGTACGACGGCGGTTCGGGCGCCGAGTTGCGCACCCGCCCGGCCGCCGGTCCGATCCTGATCCGGCATCTGCTCACCCACACCGCCGGCCTGACCTTCGGTTTCTACTATCGGCACCCCGTCGACGCCCGCTACCGGGAGTCCGGCCTGGAGTACTCGGTGCCGCCGGGCGCCGATCTGGCGGAGACGGTCGAGGTGTACGCGCGGATGCCGTTGCAGTTCGACCCGGGCACCCAGTGGAACTACTCGGTGGCGTCGAACGTGCTGGGCCGTGTCATCGAGGTGGTGTCCGGGCAGCCGCTGGACGCGTTCTTCACCGAGCGGATCCTGCGCCCGCTCGGCATGACCGACACCGGCTTCCACATCGATCCCGAACAGGCGGTCAGGCTGGCCGAGTTGTACGGCGAGACGGAGGAGGGCGGGATCGAGCCGGTGCCGGGGCTGCCGGTGCACGGCCGGCCGAGGTTCCTGTCCGGCAGCGGCGGCCTGGTCTCCTCGGCGTACGACTTCCACCGGTTCATGGAGATGCTGCGCCGGGGCGGCGAACTGGACGGCGTGCGGCTGCTGTCCGCGGACAGCGTCGGCATGATGACCCGCAACCAGCTGCCCGGCGACGCGACGTTGCGGTCCTTCGGCGCGCCCGTCCACCAGGAGCCCGGCAACGACGGGCTCGGCTTCGGCTTCAACGTGTCGGTGGTGACCGACCCGTCCCGCACCCTGGCCCCCTCCAGCCTCGGCACGTACGGCTGGACCGGCGTGGCCACGACCGCGTTCTGGGTCGATCCGGGGCATGAGTTGGCGGTCCAGTTCATGACGCAGGTACGCCCGAAGACCCTGAAGATCTTCCCGGAGCTGCGGCGGCTGGTGCACGACGCGCTGGTGAACTGACCGCCGGGCGCCCGCCGCCCGTGGGGGAGGCGGCGGACGCCGGGACGGCCGGCCTCAGGAGCCCTGGGCGACGGCGTCCAGATGGGGCAGGATGTGGTCCAGCCGCTCCCGCTTGGTACGCAGATACGTGATGTTGCTCTCGCACGGCTCGATCAGCAGCGGCACCTGCTCGGCGACCTGGATGCCGTGCCGGACCAGCGCCTCCCGCTTGCGCGGGTTGTTGGACATCAGGCGCACCGAGCGCACCCCGAGGTCGTGCAGTATCTCCGCCGCGATGCCGTAGTCGCGGGCATCGACGGGCAGGCCGAGCGCGAGGTTCGCCTCCACCGTGTCCAGCCCCTCCGCCTGCAGGGCCATCGCGCGCAACTTGGCGAGCAGTCCGATGCCGCGGCCCTCGTGACCTCTCAAGTACACGACGATCCCGCTGCCTTCGGCGACGACGGCGCGCAGCGCGGCCTCCAGCTGGTCGCCGCACTCGCAGTGCCGGGAGCCGAACGCGTCCCCGGTCAGGCATTCGGAGTGCAGCCGCGTCAGCACGTTCTCGGTGCCGATGTCGCCGTACACCAGGGCCACTTGCTCGTCACCGCGGTCGTGGTCCAGGTAGCCGATCGCCTGGAATTTCCCGTACACGGTGGGCAGCGGTGCATTCACGACGCGTTCCGCGCCCGAACGCCGCGGGGCCTTCTTGCCGAGTACGCCCATGTTGACGCCGGTGTTTTCTGTCATGATCTGATTCCTAAGCAGAGACGAAAGGCCGTGAAACGATGAATGGTTCGGGCGCGCGTACGGCGGTGTGTGGGGGGACAAACAGCGTGGCGTACGGCGTGATGCCGGCGGACACCACCGAAGTGGTACGGACGCGGGGGGCGGGCGTTTCAACACAGGTCGCCGTCCTTCCCGTAGGCAGTTTCGAACAGCACGGTCCGTTCCTTCCGCTGGCGACCGACACGCTCGTCGCCTGTGCCGTGGCGCGGGAGATCGCCGCCGCGTACCCGGTGCACCTCCTTCCTCCGGTGACGGTCTCCTGCTCGCACGAGCACGTGGACTGGCCGGGGACCGTCAGCATCTCCGCCGTGACCCTCCATGCGGTGGTCTCGGACATCGCGGCGTCGCTGCGCCGCTCGGGCGTCGACGCGCTCGTCGTGGTCAACGGGCACGGCGGCAACTACGTTCTGGGCAACGTCGTCCAGGAGGCCTCCGCGCGGGGTGAGCGGATGGCCTTGTTCCCGGCCGCCGAGGACTGGGAGACGGCGAGGGAACGGGCGGGGGTGCGCACCTCGCTGCTCACCGACATGCACGCGGGAGAAATCGAGACCTCGATTCTGCTGCACGCTCATCCCGAATTCGTCCGCCCTGGTTACGAGTCCGCCGATTTCACCGCTGACGACCGTCGTCATCTGCTCACCGTGGGAATGTCCGCCTATACCGAATCGGGCGTCATCGGCCGTCCTTCCCTGGGCTCGGCGGAAAAGGGGAAGGAACTGCTGGCAAGCCTCACGGAATCCTTCGAGACGTATTTCGCGTTGCTCACGTCCGGGGCGGGGCGCGGGTAGTCCCTCGCGGGGGCGGAGTCCTGTCCGGGCGCTGGGTCATGCGCGGACGCGGCGTCGTCCGCGGTCGCGGGGTGCGGCGCGGGCCGCGGACCGTCCGCCACGGCCGTGCCGGAGTCCGGGGCGGGATCCGTCGTGGCGGGAGCGGCGCGCAGACCGGCGTACCAGCGCACGACGAGGACGACGGCG
This sequence comes from Streptomyces sp. NPDC052107, assembly GCF_040680215.1. Lineage (NCBI taxonomy): Bacteria > Bacillati > Actinomycetota > Actinomycetes > Kitasatosporales > Streptomycetaceae > Streptomyces > Streptomyces sp. NPDC052107. Next base: position 114,574 of record NZ_JBFAWG010000005.1, on the reverse strand, counting down.
CCGGGCAGGCTCGCCACGAAGCTCAGCACGCCGTAGACGACGGCGACGGCGACTCCGGTGCTCGCGCCGAGCCCCGCGGCACCGAACGCCCAGGCGGTGGCGCCCTCGCGGGGCCCGAAACCGCCGACGTTCAGCGGCAGCCCCATGGCGACCAGGGCGAGAATCGCGAGCGGGACGAGGTCCACGAACGAGGCGGCGGAGCCGGCGACCCGGGCCGCCACGAAGAACATCGCCACGTGCCCGGCCAGGACCACGGCCGAGGACAGCGCGATGCCCGGCCCGCCCCGGCGGGAGAACAGGCCCTGGCGCGCCTCGCCGAGGGCGCCGCGCAGGCCCCCGGCCCGGCGGGAGGACGCCCGGTTCATGCGCACGGCGAGGCCGACGGCGAGCACGCCGGCCGCCGCGAGGGCGACCAGCGGGGCGAAGTCGCGGGCCTCGGCGCGCACCGGGGACGGCAGCGTCGGCAGCACCGCCGCGGCGAGCACGGCCAGCGCGATCTGCCCGGCGACGCGTTCCAGTACGACGGCCTTCACCCCGCGCCGCAGGTCGCCGGCGCTCTGTCCGTGCCGGACCGCCCGGTGCACATCGCCCAGGATCCCGCCGGGGAGCGCCGCGTTCAGGAACAGCGCCCGGTAGTAGTCGGCGACGGCGGGGCCCAGGGGCAGCCGGATGCGCAGGCCTCGGGCCACCAACTGCCAGCGCCAGGCACTGAGTACGGTGGTGACCACGCCGATGCCCAGCGCGGCCAGCACCGTCGCGGCGTCGATCCGCCGCAGCCCGTCGACGAGCACGCCCGTGCCCAGCCGCCACAGCAGCGCACCGAGGATGACCGCACCGGCGACGGTGCCGAAGTGCGTACGCAGCGCGCGGAAGCGGGGGCGCCGGGGCGCGGGGGGCGGCGCGGGCTCGGGCGCGGGCTCCGCGGACGGCCGGTCGGAGAGGGAGTGCGTCGACTCCGGGAAAGAGGGCGTCGGTTCGGGAGGCGAGGGCGGGAGTTCCGGAACCCGGGTGCCGGTCTCTCGGATGGTCGCCTCCGCCGTGGCCACACTCCCCACGCCCGCATGAATCGTGCCGGCGCCGTACAGGCACACGTCGGCCGGGCCACCGTCGTAGGCACGCGTGCACGCCTGACCCGTATCCGCCTCGCGCACCCACGCGTGGGTGCCGGTTCCGGCGGCCCGGTGCCCGGACTCCCTCGCGGCCGGCCGCGAGCTCATGACGCGCCGCCCGTCGGCCGGGGCAGGGCCAGCAGGTCGCTGTGGTGCACCACGACCCGCAGCTCACCGGCCGCGCAGGCGGCGAGCCGGTCCCGCAGATACCGCTCCGCGCGGTCGCGCAGTTCGGGCCGCTGCTCCACGGCCGCACCCACCCAGCCGCGCAACCACTGCTCGGTCAGCGCCGACTCCTCGGGGCCGAGCCGCCAGGGGCTCGGATGCACGCGTACGGCGGCCCCGCGCGCGGCGAACGCCTCGCAGGCCACGGTGACGGCGTCCGGGCCGAGCAGCCCGCCGCGCCGCTGATGGGCGTTGAACGCCTCGGCGATCTCCGCGTCCAGCGGGTCGGCCGGGGCGAGTTCGACGCGCCCGGCGACCGACAGGGTGAGCAGCGCGGGGCAGCCGGCCCCGGAGCAGGCGTCGACGAGGGTGACGACCTCCTCGCGGGTGAGCACGTCGAGCAGCGCCGAGGCGGTGACCAGCGAGGCCCCGGCCAGCCCCTCCGGCGTCAGCCGGGCGACGTCGCCGCGCCGGGTCTCGACGGTGACGTTGTTGCCGTCGGCGGCGGAGCGCGGTGAGCCCACCGCGGCGAAGTGCAGCAGGTAGGGGTCGCGGTCGTGCAGGACCCAGTGCTGGGGTCCGTCCAGGCGGGGCGCGAGCCAGCGGCTCATCGAGCCGGTGCCGCAGCCCAGGTCGTGCACGGCGAGTGCGCCGGTGTGGCCCGGCAGGTTCGCCAGCCGGATCCGCAAGGGGTCCAGCAGGTCCTGCGCGCGGGCGGCAGCGTCGGCCCCTTCCCGCAACCGCAGCCATTCGGGCGCGTACCGGGGCGGTTCCTCGGGCTCGCCGTGGCGCAGCCGTACGGTGGCCCGCTCACCGGAACGGCCGACGGGCCCGGCCCCGGCGACGACCGAGGCGTCCGCGCCACGCTGCCCGTCGTCGGCGGCACCGCCGGAGTCCCCGGCACCGTCCGCCGCCCGGGCGGCACCGCCGCCCTCCCCCGCACCGGAGGCCCCCGGACTCATCACGTCACCCGGGACACCGGCCTCCTCGCGACCGTTCTCCCGCACCGGCTCCCTCTCGCCCTCGCCGCGCATCGGCGCCACCGTCCTCGGTCCTGTCTGGGCCGGGATCGACGCCATGCCGTTCGTCGTGGTCTCCGGCGCTGTCATGCCGCCCTCCTCGGGGCTTCGGGGAGCCGTGCGAGGACTCCGGCCAGGCTGCGGGCGGTGGTGGCCCAGCCGTCGAGCGCGGCGCGGCGGCCGCGGGCGGCGGACTTGAGCCGGCGGCGTACGTCGGGCTCGCCGAACCAGCCGCGCAGTTCGGCGGCGAGCGCGGCGGGGTCCTCCGGCGGGACGAGGATGCCGGGCACCCCGCCGTCGGGGGCGCGGCCGACCGCCTCCGGCAGCCCGCCCACGTCGGTGGCGAGGACCGGGATGCCGCGGGCGAGAGCCTCGGTGACCGCCATGCCGTAGGTCTCGGCGTAGGAGGTGAGGACCATCAGGTCGGCGGCGGCGTAGGTGGCGTCGAGGTCGGCGCCGGTGCGCGGGCCGGTCAGGTGCAGCCGGTCGGCGAGGCCGTACCGGGCGATCGTCTCGCGCAACTGTGCGACGTACGCGCGGTCGTGGCCGAGTCCGCCGACGAGTTCACAGGTCCACGGCAGGTCCCGTACCGCCGCGAGCGCCTCCACGAGCCGGTGCTGGCCCTTGCGCGGGGTGACGGCGGCCACGCACAGCAGCCGGGAGACGCCGTCGGTGCCGGGCGCGAGGGGCGCGATGTCGGCGCCGGGCGCGGCGACATGCACCCGTTCGGGGCCGAGTCCGTGATGGGAGACGAGCCGCCGTACGGCCCAGTCGCTGGTGGCGATGACGGCGGGCGCGGCACGCAGCACGGCGCGTTCGCGCGCGTCGAGGTCGGCGGCGACGGCCGGGTCGAGGCCCGTCTCGTCGCCGAGCGGGAGGTGGACGAGCACTGCGAGGCGCAGCCGGTCGGCGTGCGGGGTGACGACGTCCGGGACGCCGCAGGCGACGAGCCCGTCCAGCAGCACCACCGCGTCGTCCGGCAGGTCCCTCAGGGTGCGGGCCAGGTGGTCGCGGGCGGCCTGGTCGGGGCACGGCCAAGTGCCGGACGCGGTGTGCCGGGTGACCTGCCAGCCGAAGCCGGGCAGGTCCAGGCAGACCCGGCGGTCGTAGGCGTTGCCGCCGCTGGGCGCGGCCGGGTCGTCGATGCCGCCCGGCAGGACGAAGTGCACGGTGCGCAGGGACATGGGGATGATTCCGGCCTTCTCGACGGCGACGGCTGTGGCCTGCGCCGGGACGTAGGACAGCCGTGCCCGCTCCGTGGTCGCCCCGGTCACAGGCCACGCTCGTAACTCGCCCAGGCGATGTGCGACTCGTGCAGGGTGACGGAGATGCCCGCGAGGCCCTTGGCGCCCTCGCCCAGCACGCCCTTGTGGACGCGTTCGGCGAGCCGGTCGGCGATGACCTTGGCGAGGAACTCGGTGGAGGTGTTGACGCCGGCGAACTCGGGTTCGTCGTCGAGGTTGCGGTAGTTCAGCTCGGCGGTGATGAGGCGCAGTTCCTGCGTGGCCAGGCCGATGTCGACCACGATGTTGTCCTCGTCCAGCTGCTCGCGGCGGAAGGTGGCGTCCACCAGGAACGTGGCGCCGTGCAGTCGCTGCGCGGGCCCGAACACCTCGCCGTGGAAGCTGTGGGCGATCATGATGTGATCGCGGACGGTGATGCTGAACAACGGACGACCCTCCCAGGTACGACGCGTCTGGTCCCCCTGTCCTTACCCGTCGGGGGATGCCGTGTAGTACGGCTCTTCGGTTCCCCGTGTTCAGCTCTCTCTCACTCTTTTCTCAGGTCAGGCCCGTCTCGGCGTACCGGATCCGGTGGCACAGGGCCGGGATCTCGCCCGAGGCGAGCTTGGGCATGACGTCCGGGAGTTGTTCGAAAGCGCTCTCCCCGGTGATGAGCGCGTCCAGGGCCGGGTCGGCGAGCAGGTCGAGGGCGAGCGCCATCCGGTCGGCGTAACCGCGTCCGGCGCGGGCGGCCGGGGAGACGGTGCCGACCTGGCTGCCGCGCACGGTGAGCCGGCGGGAGTGGAAGGCCTCGCCGAGCGGCAGGGCGACGCGCCGGTCGCCGTACCAGCTCAGTTCCACCACCGTACCCTCGGGAGCGAGGAGTTGCAGCGCGCGGGTGAGACCGGCCTCGGTGGCGCTGGCGTGCACGACGAGGTCGCAGTCGTCGAGCGCGGAGTCGGGCGTCGCGAAGTCCACGCCGAGCGCCTCGGCGGTCTTGGCGCGGGCCGGGTCGGCGTCGACCAGCTGCAGCCGGACACCGGGGAAGCGGGCCAGCAGGGCGGCCACCGAGCAGCCGACCATGCCACCGCCGACCACCGCGATCCGGTCGCCGATCAGCGGCGCCGCGTCCCACAGGGCGTTCACGGCGGTCTCCACCGTGCCGGCGAGTACGGCCCGCTCGGCGGGAACCTTCTCCGGTACGACGGTCACGGAATTCACCGGAACGACGTAACGACTCTGATGCGGATACAGACAGAAGACCGTTCGCCCGATCAGCGCATCCGGCCCCACCTCCACCTGGCCGACACTGAGGTAGCCGTACTTCACCGGACCCGGGAAGTCGCCCTCCTGGAACGGCGCACGCATCACGGCGTGTTGGCTCTCCGGCACGCCGCCACGGAACACGAGCGTCTCCGTGCCACGGCTCACCCCGGAATACAGGGCGCGCACCACGACCTCGTCCTCGGCGGGCTCCGCGAGGGTGATGTCACGCAGCTCGCCGTGGCCCGGTGAGCGAAGCCAGAACGCGCGGGCCGAGCGGTTCATCGGCATCCTCCTGAACAGTAGGGAAGTTGTTCACGTACCGAGAAGTGCACAGGCCGCGCACAGTACGCGGCGTTGATCGACTCTGTCACTCGGCCGGAGGGTGTGCGGTGGCCCTGAACAACACGTATGACGCCAGGCCCCAGCATGAGACCGCTGTGGGAGCGGGTATACAGCTCCTGCTGCTGGCCCTGCTCGGAACGGCGATAGGCATGGGGCCGGCCGGCTGGCTGACGGGCCTGGCGTTCGCGTTCGCCACCTGGGCGGTGCTGGCACGCGCCCTGCACCGCTCCTGCCTGCGCTCCTTCGGCCCCGCGAACCGCGTGACGCTCGGCCGGGCGACCCTGGTGGGCGGCGTGACCGCGCTGGTGGCGGACTCCTTCGAGAGCGCGCCGCCGGTGACGCTGCTGGTCGGCCTGACCGCCGTGGCGCTGCTGCTGGACGGGGTGGACGGCAAGGTGGCCCGCCGCACCGGCACCTCCACGGCACTCGGCGCGCGCTTCGACATGGAGGTCGACGCGTTCCTGATCCTGGTGCTGAGCGTCTACGTCTCCACCCAGCTCGGCCCGTGGGTGCTGCTGATCGGCGGGATGCGGTACGCCTTCGTCGCCGCGGCCCGTCTGGCCCCCTGGCTGAACGCCCCCCTGCCGCCGTCCTTCGCCCGCAAGACCGTCGCCGCGGTCCAGGGCATGGCCCTGCTCCTGGCCGGCGCCGAGCTCCTCCCGCACCTGGCGAACCTCACGATCGTGGCCCTTGCCCTGGGCTCACTGCTGTGGTCCTTCGGCCGGGATGTGCGGTGGCTGTGGCGCACCTCGCGCATCACCGTGGAGGCGGCGGCCGGGGGGAAGGTGTTGGAGCTGGTGGGGCGCTGAGCGACGGCCCCTGGCATCGGGAAGGGCCCCGGACCGGTTGCCGGTCCGGGGCCCTTCCTCGTGCCCTCGCCGGTTACGACCGCGCGCCCCGGCTCCGTACGAGTGCGAACGCGGCGGCCGCGAGGCCGAGGACACCGACGACCAGCCCGGCGACGCCGAGCCCACGGGCCGTGGAGTCGCTCGCGTCGGCGGCCTTGGCGGTGCTGACGGCAGCGGTCCTGTCGGGCGCGGGCGCGGCGGACGCGCCACCGGCGGTCAGCTTCAGCACGGGGGCCGGGTTCTCCGGCTCGTCACCGCCGGCCGACTCCTCGATCCAGCGCGCCACCTTGCCGTCGGAGTAGGTCTGCAGGGTCTTGAACACCAACTGACTGGTGTCGTCCGGCAGCTGACCGAAGGCGACGTCGAAGTCCTCGTACTGCCCGGCGCCGATCTTCCCGCCGCTGAAGGTGATCTCGGAGGCGGCCTCGGTGATGGTGCCGTCGTCGGTCTTCACCGGTGTCTTGAGTTTGGTGGTGGTGACCTTGGCGGTCCAGCCGTCCTGCGGGTGCACGAGCACGCCGAGCACGGGGTGGTCGGTGGGGAGGAAGACCTGCACCTTGGTGGTGAAGGCCGTGTCCTCCTCATTGGGCACGCGGAAGGTCAGCACACCGTCGGTCGCTCCCTTGGCATAGCTCTCGGGATGGACGGTGACGTGCGCGGAGGCGGCACCGGCGGCGAGCAGGACGGTGCCGGCGGCGAGGGCGATGACGGTGCCGGCGCGGCGCGTGGTGGGACGTGATGCGGATGCGGACATGGGTGAGTCGATCTCCGTACGGATGACGTGGTGTTCAGGGTCGGAGCGAGTACGGGATCGGGACAGGGGGTCCGCGTCTGCTGACGGCGTGGCGCAGGAGGGTCAGGCGAGGTGGTCGGGGGGCCGTCGGGACGCGCGGGGCGTGGTCGACGGGGTCGGGCAGCGGGGTGTCGCGCCACCAGGCGACGAGACCGGGCACGAGCGTGCCGGCCCGGCGCAGCAACGACCACAACGCGGCCTCTCCCCGCCGCAGCCACCAGGAGGCGGCGAGCGCGGCGAGGAGGTGGGCGGCGGGGGCGGTGAGGTGTGGTGGCGCGGCTGCATGGGCCTGCGTGACGGCCGTCGCGTGCATGTGCATCGCGGACATGGTGTGGCCGGGCATGGCCGAGCGCCCTGTGGTGGGGTGGGCGGCGTCGAAGCCGAGGTGCAGTCCGGCCTGCGTGAGCAGCATGGCCGCACCGATGCCGGGCAGCGACCGCTCACGTTTGCCGAGTGCCCAGCCGAGCACGAAGACCACGAGGAAACCGGCCGCGTCGGCCCACAGCGGCGGCATGTCCCCCATGGCGAACCCGTGCCCGGCGGCGGCGAGCAACACACACACCGCGGCGAACACCGCGGCACGCAGGCTCTTCACCGCCGGGGACGCGTTCATGGTGGGGGATCCTGCCACGGTTGGGTGGTACGTGGGCCGACGGTGCCCGGTTCATTCACATCGCTGTGGGCCGGGAACCTCAGTTCCTCATCCGCGGCGCGACGCACGTACGCGGTGTGAAGATCCAGACGCCCTTGGTGTGCGTCGCTCCCAGCACGCGGCCGCTCTCGCGCAACCACGGGTGACGGCTCTGCAGTTCGGCGTAGTTGTCGTTGGTGACGACCACCGCACCCGATTCGTCCGCGATGGCCACGACCAGGGCGTCGCCCTTGCCCTCCGTGCCCGCGGGCGGCTGGATGACCTCCCCCTTGCTGAGCGCCGCGTCGACCGCAGGCCGCTCCTCCTGCGCGACCTTGTGCCGGAAGGTCGCGTCCACGACGACGTGGATGTCGGCGTGCGGAAACTTCTTCGCGAGCGCGTCCCGAGCGCTCAGCAACTGCGCGAAGCTGGGCCGGTCCTCCTCCTCGTACACACCCGGGCGGCTGGGCGAGTGCCCGATCCACGCAAGGTTGGAACCGTCGACCACCAGGGTGTGCACCTCGTCGTCCTGCCCCGGCTCACCCACTCGCGAACGCGGTGCGGGTGGCACGGTCCGGCCGCCGGAGGACTGCGCGGAGAACAGCGGCGATGCGACCGGGGTCGCGCTGAGCAGGTCGTCCAGCTCCTGACGCACCTCCGGAGTGGGACCGCCGGAACCGAAACTCTTCACCTCCTCGTCGACGACGACCTCACCCGTGTGTTCCAGGGTGGCCTTGACGTGCAGCAGGCCGTCCGAGTCGTAGGTGTACTCCAGGTCGAACCGGGACTCCTCCCGCACACGTGGCACCGGATAGTTCAGCGTCAACTCGGTGAGCTGGACGTTGTCCGCGTCCGCCAGCTCCTTGTCCGGGTCTCCTTCCCAAATCTCCACCGTGAGCTTGCGCTCGTGGTCTCGCGTCGGCGTGTAGCTCTTCCGCTCGCTCCACGGCAACGGCGAGTTGCGGGGGATGATCTCGCTGAACCGGCGACGTCCGTCCGCCGTCTTGACGACGGTGCCCAGCGCGTGGCTGTTCGCCACCTGGATGACGCCGGGCGTCTCCTTGGCGAGGACGGCCGCGGCGATCGCGGCGCCACGCGCCACGGCGGTCATCGGATCGCACAGTTCGGTGGGCACGGGTTCCATCTGCAGGGCCTCCGCCACGGCCGCCCGCACGCTCGGGATCTGGCTGGTGCCCCCGATCATGAGGATGTCGTCCACGTCGAGCGGGGCCATGTGCAGGTCCCGGAGACACTCCTCCACCGGGCCCAGAGCGCGATCGACCAGATCGGTGATCGCCTCCTCCAGTTCCTCCTGGAAGATTTCCACCTCCTTGTCGTCCGGAGTCCGGATCTTCACGGACGGCTGGGAGGACAGAAGGATCTTGCTGCGCTCGACGTCGAGCCGGAACTGCCGCTCCTGGGCGGGGGTCCACTCACGTCGCATCGGGGCTCGGTCGAGAACCAGTCGGCGCAGCCGCCGGTCGATCTCCAGTCCGCCGAGTTCGGTGACGCCGCGCGAGGCTCGTTCCTCGAAGAAGCCGTCCTCGTAGTCCAGGACGGTGACGTCGATGGTGCCGCCTCCCCAGTCGAAGACGAGGATCTGTTCGTTCTCGTGCATGTCGTGGACGTAGGAGATGGCGGCAGCAGTCGGCTCGTTGAGAAGTGCCTGGACGTCGATGCCGGCGAAGCGGGCGGCCGCGCGGGTGCGGTAGCGGGCGGCGCCGGTGGCGTTCGCGGGCACGGTGATGACGGCTCGGTCGATCTCGGTGAGGTTGTGGTGTGCCCCGTCCTTCATGGCGGTGAACACTCCGGCGGCCACGGTGGTGGCGGCGAAGCGCCGCCCCTGCACGTTGACGTACTCGTCGCTCTTGAGTAGACGCTTGCAGGCCTCGGCGGCCTCCTCGGAACGCAGCTTCGCCTCCCAGCCGAAGAGCGGGCCGCTGCGCAGGGAGCTCATGCCCACGACGGATGGAAAGAGCAGGTCGAATCCGGGGCGGCGCCAGTCGGCGTCGATGTGGTGGGCGTCGAGCGGCAGCACCTCGACGTCGTCGCCCTGCCACTGGGCCACGACGGAATTGGTGGTGCCGAAGTCGATTCCGGTGGCCGTCACGGCTTGTCCTCCGTCGCGGAAGCGTCCTGGGTGGTGTCGGTGCTGGTCTGGTTCCGCCGGCCCGGCAGATGGACGCGGCGCAACTGCCCGGCGAGGACCAGCTTGCCGGTGGCCTGGTCGACGTAGGCGGGGCGCATGACCTCGAAGCCGTCGCCCTCGCCCTCCACGACGACGAAGTGCTCTCGTTCCTCGCTCGATTCAAGAACCCGGATCCCGGAGTCGATCAGTGAACCCCGAATGGCTCGGCGCAGGTTCTTCGCGGACACTTCCGTCGTACAGGCAACGGCGTCCGTCTCCACAAGCCGTGCCACGTATTCCTCCCGCGTGCGGAAGGCCTCGAGCACCGCCTGGCGCAGCGCTGCGGTCACCTCGGAGCTGCCGGGTCGCTGTTCCGCCGGCAGTTCGTCCAGCAGTTCACGCGTCCTGTCGGTGAAGCGGGAGAGCAATTCGGCCGGGTTCAGCAGCTGTTCGGGCCGGTAGGTGCGCAGTTCCATCTCGGCCTCCCAGGCGCGGGCCTCCTTACGCTGTTTCAGGCCCGTCGCCTTCCTGCGCCCATTGGTGGTCGTCATGGTGTGGTCCTCTGCTGGTGATCCGGGCGCCGGGGCGCGTTGAGAAGGGTGGGAAGGAGATCGGCGACAGCTCGACGTCGTACGGTCTCGGCGTCGTCGGGGTCGCTGGGGTCCGTCCGCCTCGGCATCGGTTCCGGCTCGGGCACCAGCGTGCCCGGGACGTCGTACGGAAGTCGGAACACCTCCTCGTCCAGCGGCAGGACGAAGAAGCCGGACCAGTCCTCGCGCTGCTCGGCCTGCTGGATGCGGCGCATGGCCTTGTTGAGCCGAGCGGCCTCGTCACGGTCGTCCACGAACTCCCGTCGAAGGTCGCGGTACCGCTGTCGCCACACCGTCGACTGATGGGGCAGGCCGAGTTCCAGGTAGGGGTTGGACGGATGAGGCCGGTCGTTGCGGGGAACGGCCTGCCGCTGCTTGACGAGATCGAGGTTCCGCTCCGCCCTCGGGTGGGTACCGGCGATTCGGGTGAGCGCGATGAGCGCCCTGTCCAGGTCCTCCTCCAGCAGCGCCAGATAGGCGGACATGTTCCATGCCTCGACGCTGTGCGACGGATCGCCCTCCTCGTGGTCCAGGAGCTTGTCCACCTGGGCCCGGGCCTTTTTGACCTCGCCGGCGCAGATGCAGTCGTAGGCGTGACGCAGGGCCGCCAGGGCGTGGAAGGCGCTGCGCCCGGGGTTGACCGACGCCTTCGGTTCCCACAGCGCCGACATGATCCGCCACAGCCCCCGGTCGGCGAGTATGTCGGGCTCCCAGTTCCCGGTGAGCGCTCCGTCCTGGACCCGGCGCAGACGCAGGACGAGCGGACGCGGCAGGACGTACTCGAGGTCCTTGAGGACGGCGGTATCCCCGTCGGCGACGCGTTGGAGCAGGTCGTACAGGTCGCCTTCCGCGCCGCCGACGTCCTCGCCGTCGAGGAACCGCCGCCGCAGCAGGTACTGCTCCCAGCCGATCGCCCGCGCTGTGTCCGGGTCCACCTGCTCGGGTGCGAGGCGGGCCAGTAGATAGCCCCGCTCGTCTCCGGCGGACCGCGCGATCCACGGTTCGAGCTCGCGCGTGACCACGCCGGCGTCGATCAGATCGTCGACGGTCCCGAGCGGCGCCCACGGCAGGATGCGGGCGACCACACTTGGTGGCAGGGTGGTGAGTTCGTCGTGGCGCAGGGCGTACTGCGTGGCGAAGGCGCCCGAGGCGTCCTCGGACGCGGTGGGGCGGACCTCCCGCGGCAGCACGGCCGGTCCGGAGCCCATGAGGTGCTCCAGCCACGCCTGCCCGGGCGGGCTGAGCCACGGGAGCCCGCACGCGTGGATCACGGTCATCGTGGCCACGGTGTCCGCCAGATCACCGGTCTCCAGCACGGAGCGGACGGCGGACGGCAGGTGCGCGACCGGGTCGCCGTCGAGGCACTGGCGCAGCGTCGTCAGGGCCCCCTCGGGTATCTCCCCGGTATCGGTGCGGCCGGCGAGGAGGTCGGCCAGCAGCCGTTCCACTCGGCGCACCGCGTCCGCGCCGAACACCCCCGCCCTCCGCCACCTGCGCAGCGCGAACCCGTCCGGCTGCCACGTCTCCGGGGTCTCCGGGCGAGGCGAGCCGGGGTCGGGCCGACGCGCCCGGGGCCGCTCGCGCCAGGCCTCCACCATCTCCGCCCGCGTCATGGACGCGTCCAGTCCTGGGCCGGGATCCGGCCGTTCCTCGTTCCTCATCGGCTCTCACATCGCTTACCCGGGCGGGTACTCAGCACACTGGTCCGTCCCCGGTGTCGTTCACCTACGCTGTCCCGGACCTACGGCGTGTCGTCCTCGTCCGGTGCCGCCTGCCGGATCCTGCGCGCGGCGGGGCCGGCCCATCCCGCGCCGTCCCGCCAGGCCAGGCCCACACTCAGTGCCCGGTCGGCGGCGTCCGCCGCCCAGGGCTGCACCGGCGGCTCACGCAGCACGACGACCAGATACTCCGCCGGGCCCTCCGGGCGCAGGCAGGAGGCCTCCAGCAGGTGCAGGGCCGCTTCCCGGATCAGTGCGTACGTCGGGGCCGCGCCGGCGATCACGTCGAAGAGGGTGAGGCCGTCGGGGCCGTGCGCCCAGGCATCGACGTGCTCGTCGTCGCCCACCTCGTCGAAGGCCTCGTAGAGGTCGGCGAGCAGCCGGTGCCGCAGGCCCTCGTGGGCGTGGTCCGCACGGGCCGCACGTTCGCGGTCCGCGACCGTACCGGCGAGGCCGGAGGCGTCCGTCGGTGCCGTGACGGCGTCGTCGGCCTCGGCATCGGATCTGATCTCCGATGTCATGTCCTCCCCTTCGGGTGTTACTTCGTGGGCGTGCTCCGCCCCGGCCCTTCGGTGAATGTCGTCTCCGGCGTCACGCACGTCCGTCAGGACCCGGCCGTCCGGGCGCAGCCACCACTGACCGTGCTCGCCGTCGACGACCGGGCGCTCCCCCACCCACTCGATCCGGCCCGTCTCGAGGTCGGCAGCCAGGTCCTCCCGCAGCCGCCGCACGAACTCCTCGTCCGGCAGGTTCCATGAGTGCGCGAGTCGTTCGTAGCCGATGCAGGCGTCCTCGGTGACGTGCAGGTCGTCCACATCCACCGCGCGCACAGCCGCGTCGTCGGCCAGCCGTGCCCCGGCATCGGATTCCGGCCCGGTGAGAGCGGATCTCCGCGTTCCCCGCGCCTGCTGTCCGACGCGCGAAGGAACACCTGCCGCCACCTGCGCGTAGCTGCGCTCGGGGTGCGCCGTCAGGTACGCGGTCACGGCGCGCGCGTCGGAGTCGAGCACGAGACGATAGCCGTCGAGGTCCAGCAACCATCCGTCGCCGGTGCGCAGATGGCGGCCCCGGGCCAGGAAAGGGACGAGCATGGCGTGGAGTTCCACGGCCGCCTCGCCCAGACTGCCCCGGTGCCGGACCACGAAGGCACCACACGCGGCCGAGCTGATACGGATCTCGGCGACATGCTCCGGCGGCAGTTCCAGCTGGGCCGGGGTCACGCCTTCCTTCGGCGTCGTGAGGTAGCCCCCCTTGCCGGCGGGAGCAGGCTGCGGGGTGCGGAACCCTCCGCACCCGGGCTGCCGGCACCACCCGTCGGCCTGCCGCGTCTCGTTGTCGCACCGGGTGCCGTCGGCCCGGTGGCGGGTGCACAGGCCGGACGTGCCGTGCGGGCTCTTCCTCCTGCTCACCTGCGCCATGAACTGCTTCGGGGTGGGCACGGGGCGCAATGGTCCACCGATCCAGGGCGGCAGGGGCCGCTGGTGCACCACGGTCAGGGACTGCGTGCACCGTGTGAGTGCCACGTACAGACGACGCGGCCCGGCCACGTCGTCGGCGGCGATCGCCGCCGGTTCGACCACCACGACGTGGTCGAACTCCAGGCCCTTGGCCTCGTCGGCGGTGAGCACGCGCACCGATGCGTGCACGCCCACCGCGGCGCCGATCGTCTCCTTCCACGAGGCCGCCTGCGGGACGATCACCCCGGTGGTACGGCCGGCGGCGGCAACGTCCGGTGCCGCCGCGAGAGCCAGGGCGCGCTCGGCCGCCCGCCGCATTGGATCGGCTCCCGGGGCGACGGTCACCTCGGTGCCCGTGCGCCGTAGGGAGTCGGGCACCCCGACACCCGGGGCGCAGTGCACGCCGAGGGGGCGTACGTAGTCCATGACCTCGCCGGGCACGCGGAACCCCGTCAGCAGCTCGGCCACGCGCCAACCACCTCTGCCGGTGAGCGTGGTGCCGAGCAGTTCCCAGTCCTGGTACGGGAAGGGCCCGGTAGCTTGGGCAAGGTCTCCCAGGATGGTCATGGAGCCACTGGGGCAGCGACGGGCGAGGGACCGCGCCTGCATCGGGGTGAGGTCCTGCGCCTCGTCCACGACGACATGACCGTAGATCCGCTCGGGGCGCCCCGACAGCAGGTACTCCAACTCGTCGAGGCAGACCAGGTCCTCGAAGCTGGGCTCGCTCGCCAAGCGGGTGCGGCCCAGGCTGTCCTGGTCGCTGAGCAGGACGGTCTGCTCCTCGGCGGTCAGAACCCCGTCGGCCGCGGCGGCCATCATCGGGCTGCTGGAAAGGAGCCGCTGCAGCACGTCTCGACCCGACAGTTCGGGTGCTATGCGACGCAGCAGCCGGGTGACCGGGCGCAGTTGGCGTATCTCACTGAAGTGGTCGGTGTCGGCGGGGCCGGGCAGCAGACCGGTGTAGGCCTCGGTGAGGTACTGCACCACCTGCTGGACGCAGCGCTCCCTGCGCACCCGGTAGGGGCTGTCGCCCGTGAGGGCGTCGGCGACGAGGGCGGCGAGCTCGGACACAGGCACGACGACTTCACGGCGCCGCACTTCGAAGGAGAAGTCGGGACCGCCGACGAGCGCTTCGAGGCGCTCGACGGTGGTCGTGGTGTGGTGGTCGACGGCACACCGGAGGACGACGCTCATCCGCGCGTCGGACTTGACGACGGCGGCCCGGTGCGGATCGCGGCGAGCGGTGCCGCCCGACCACAGCGCGGGCAGCTCGATCATGGTCACGCCGCTGCCGCCCAACTCCACCAGGGCGCTCGCGGCGTACTCCAGGAAACCCCGGCTCGGGCCGACCACCAGGATGTCGTCGGCGGCCATGTGCCCGTTGTCGAGCAGCCAGCTGACGCGGTGCATGCCCACGGCGGTCTTGCCGGTGCCAGGACCTCCCTGGACGATCAGCACGCCGCCGGGCTCCTCGGTGACGAGCCGGAGCTGGTCGCGCTGGATCGTCTCCACGATGTCGTGCATGGCGCCGTCGCGGGCCCGGTCGAGTTCGTCGAGCAGGGGGTCGTGCCAGTCGGGCTCGGCCGGGTCCTCGATGCGGGCGGCCTCCTGCTCGGCGCGGTCACCGACGGCGGCGGTCCCCTCCGGTGCGCCAGCATGCTCTTCTACCGGTCGCTCCGCGCGGCCGGTGTCGCCGCCGTCCGTTCCGTGCAGGTCGAAATAGCGCCTGACGACGCGTTCGTCGCAGACGATCTGCCGCAACAGCCGTACGTCGCCCGGTTCGTCCTCGCTGGTGAGCCGCCATCGGACGGCGGCCGGAGCGCTCCAGGAGATGACGGCAGGATTGCGGTCCTCGTCGAACACCGCCCGGCGCCCGATGTAGTACCTCTCGCGGCCGGTGCCCTCGTCGACGTCCGCCCGCATGAACACGAGGGAGTTCCTGCCCAGGTCGAGGCTGTCCAGCTCGCGCTGCCAGGCGCGCTCGACGTCGATGGCGTCCTTGCCGCTGGCCGAGGCTGCCACATTCTTCAGCTGGGCAGCCTCACGCCGGCTGCGCTCCAGACAACGGTAGGCGTGGTCGACCGCCCGCTGTTCGTCGCCGAGCACCTCCGCCCGTCGTGCACGCTTCGGCATGCTGTCCGTTCTGCCTTTCTCGTGCCGTTGCGCTCTGCCGCGTCCGGAACAGACGTCGGGCGTCGGCTCCTTCTTCGACTTGTCCGACCCGGTTCTGGTTGTTGTGACACTCGTCACTTGCTGGAACGCCAGGCGTCAGCCAACCCTCTGCCATTCCTTGCACCGGTTGGTCTTGAAGTACTCCCCCTTGTTCAGCGTCACGCGTCCCGGCCCTTCGAGGTTGTCGTTGGCGATGATGGAGCCGAACTCGCCGCTGGCGTCCTTGGCGCGCTCCCAATAACAGCCGAACCCGCCGTCCGGACCGGCGGTCTTGTAGGTACCGGCCGCGATGTCCTCGCCGACGAGGTACTCACCTTCGCCGGAGAAGCTGGTCTCCGGCCCGGGCGCCTTGGTCTTCCTCGGCTTCTTCGGCTTGGCGGTCACCGTCCTGGTGACGGTGGGGGCGGCCTCGGGGGCAGCGGCCTCCGCCGTTTCGGTAACGGTGACGGTGGGGCGGGGTGCAGCCTTGGCATCGGCGGTCTTCTTTCCGGTGTCCGCCGCGCTGCCGCTGTTGCCGATACCGACTCCGATGAACAGGGCGACCAGGCCGACCGCCCCGTACTTCAGCCACCGTCTGCTGTCCCGACCGGGCTGTCCGCCGGGGCCGGTGGGCGCACCGAGGCCGAAGGGGCCCTGCGAGCCGGGGTGAGGCTGCGGGGAGGGCTGCTGAAAGGTCATGGATGTGCTCCGTTTCTGTGGTGTGCAAGGTGTTCGAGTCGTGAGTGGGGCGAGTGCCGCGGTGGTCACCACGTCGCAGACCGCCCTCTGGCGGGCCGGGGAGGCCGCCGTGCTACGGCGCGCTCAGAGGCCGCGAATCTTCCGTCCCGCCTCGGTCGCGGGATAGAGAATGGCCTCGGCGACCCGACCGCCCGAGTCCTTCACCCCACCGCTGAAGTTGAGCCGGCCGGACGTGCCGGTCTTGGCGGCCACGCCGTCCCAGTACTTCGCCTCGCGCTCCCAGTTGATGTCATCGAGGAGGCGGACGAGGTCGTCCGTGCGGAAGGCGGATGCCGAGTCGCTCCACGGCATGGTGTGGTGGGCGGCGATACCGATCCCGGCGAGGACGGCAGGCGCGGTGATGGCGCTGCGCTCGGTGAACTGGCGGGCATGGCGGCCGATGAGCCGGCCGAGGATCGGCACGACGGCGGCCTCCACCGCGTCGGGCCGGTAGCCCGTCGGCAGTTCGTCCTCGTGCACCGACTCGGCGGACCGCTGGAGTCCGTTCCGCCCGTAGATCGCCGTGACGACGAGGGCGCGCAGCGCGGAGAGGGTGACGACCTCGCGGTCACTCGCGGACACCTGCCGCTTGCTGGTGTTCACGAGCCGCGAGAAGGGAACGCGCTGCCCGTCGACATCCACGCGCACCGAGTCGGCGACCAGGTGCGCGAGCCGGGTGCCGAAGTCTCGCTGGTCCATGGACATGGCCAGGTTCTTCGCGACGGCCACGCCCTCGACGTTGCGGTCGTAGAAGATCTGCCGGGCGTCGGCGGGGGCGAGGTCGATGTACAGCTCGAACGGCAGGCGCACCTGGGCCAGTTCCGGGTACGTCAGGCCGTACGTCTCGGGGTCGTCGTAGAGGTCGTGCCAGGCGGTGGTCTGGGTCTCGCCGTCGATGGCGACGACCATCGTGCCCGGCGCGACGGTGAGGGTACGCAGGCCGCTGCCGGGGACGAGTTCGTCGCTGAGCGCGGCGAGCGGTCCGGCGTGCCAGAGGGTGACCGGGGGCGTGGACCAGGCGGCGCCCAGCTCACCCTTGAGGCCGGCAGCGATGTACTCGGCGTACGGGCCGACGTTCTTCCCCTTCTGCGACGACTTGAGCGTGCGCTGCACGGTCGCCCGCAGCTCGGCGTGGCGGCGCACCAGTCCGGAGGCGGCCTTCAGCTTGCGCGGATCCTCCTCGGCCCGCGGCGAGGGCACGAGCTGGACGAGCGTCGGCACGGACATCGTTCCGACGACGGCGTCGGCACGGAACGGCATGACGGTGAGCTGGGTTCCCTCGACGACGGCGGTCGGCATGGTGAGGCGCATGGGTCTCCCCCGGAGTTGACGCGACGACGCACTCGCCGCGGCGTTCGGCTTCCACCTGGAAGCAAAACCAGAAAAGCACAACGCTGAAAGCGCCGTCAAACACGTCGACAGATTTGACGAGTGTTGTAGGTTGTTGACTGTTCACTACGGAGAGGCCCAGGACGCTCGCCATGCCCCAGTCATCCGCGCAGGTGACCGCCGCCGAGATCTCCCGCATCGCGGGGGTCACGCGCGCCACGGTCAGCAACTGGCGCCGTCGGCACGAGGACTTCCCGGCACCGTCCGGCGGCACGGACAGCAGTCCGCTGTACGACCTGGAGTCAGTGCGCGCCTGGCTCGCCTCGCGCGGCCATGTCTCGGCGGCGAGCCCGTCGGAGGAACTGCGCACGACCCTCCGCCTGCACGCACAGAGCAGCGGCAGTACGCCGGACCTCCTGCTTCTCGTCCTCGCGGCCGCCAGTCACTCGGCAGAGGAGCTGACGGCCGCGGCGCAGGCGTCGGACGCGGACCTGGTCGCCCGCGCCGAGCGCGACGCGGTCGCCGCGGCCGATGCCGTACCGGCCGCGAATCCTGTCCGTTTCGCGGCGGGCGACGCCCCTGTGCTGCGCGCGCTCTACGCGTGTGTACGCAACGAGGGCGGCCAGGCCGCGCTGGGTGTTCTCGCGGAGCGGGAGCTGGAGGACAGCGCCGCGTCCGGCGCATATCGGACTCCGCCGCCGCTCGCGGACCTGCTCGCCCGCCTGATCCCCGGGGTCCCGACCCGCGTACTGGACCCGGCCTGCGGCAGCGGCACCCTCCTGGCGGCCGCAGCCCGCCGGGGCACGGGTGAGCTGTA
The DNA here is from genome assembly GCF_040680215.1 of Streptomyces sp. NPDC052107. Classification (NCBI taxonomy): domain Bacteria; kingdom Bacillati; phylum Actinomycetota; class Actinomycetes; order Kitasatosporales; family Streptomycetaceae; genus Streptomyces; species Streptomyces sp. NPDC052107. The sequence goes on along the minus strand of NZ_JBFAWG010000005.1, from coordinate 96,250 downwards.
CGGCCAGGACACACTGCCCGTGCAGGCTCGGCGGAGCGCCGTGAGCCTGATGTTGACGGCCCCGGAGGCAACGGTCACCGTGCGCGCTGCCGACAGTCTCCGCGCGGACGCCTTCCCCGGCCTGGTCGCCGACGCGGTGCTGTGCAACCCGCCGTTCGGCGTCCGCGACTGGGGTCACGACGAGCTGGCCTACGACCCGCGCTGGGCGTACGGCGTACCCCCGCGCGCCGAGTCGGAGCTGGCGTGGGTGCAGCATGCGCTCTCCCACCTGACGCCCGGCGGGTACGCGGCCGTGATCCTTCCTCCGGCCACGGCCGGCCGTGCGTCGGGGCGTCGTGTGCGGGCGGAGCTCGTGCGCGGTGGCGCTCTGCGCGCGGTGATCGCGCTGCCGGTCGGCGCGTCGACGCCGTTGCACGTCGGACTGCAGATCTGGGTGCTGCAGCGGCCCGAGCCGGGCGGTCCGGAGCGCAAGTCCGTGCTGTTCGTCGACACCGCGACGGAGTCGCAGGCGGTGGGGGCTGGGCGCGGCGGAACGCCGGCGACCACGCGGGCACGGGGCGGAAGCCGGTCCTCCACCGTGGACTGGGCCGGGATCACGTCGCGGGCCTTGGAGGCGTGGCAGGCGTTCACGGCGGATCCGGACGCGTTCGAGGGCGAGCCGGGCGTTGCGCACGCGGCCGGCGTGGTGGACCTGCTGGACGACGTGGTGGACCTGACTCCGGCGCGGCTCGTACGGGCGTCACGGGTGGAGGTTGATCCGGCGGAACTGTCGGCGCGGCTCGACGCCACGCGCCGGGGCCTCATCGAGGCCGCGAAGTCCCTTGCACGGTCGGCCGGTCAGGAGGAGTGGAGCAGCGCCGGCGCCGGGGCACGGGAGTGGCGGACGGCGACGGTGTCCGACCTCGCGCGCGGAGGGGCGCTCACGGTCCTGCGGACGCTCCCGGAAGGCCCGCGGGGCCGCGAAGACGTCGAGGGCCGCGAGTCCGGGGCCCGCGCGGTTCTCACCGGTTCGGACATCGCGCACGGATCGGGCCCCACCGGCGACCCGGCGGAGCTGCGCAGCGACACGGCCCCCGTGATCACCGCCGGGGATGTCGTCGTACGAGCGGTCGCGAGCGGGGACGGCCCGATGGCCCGGGTCGCGGGAGACGAGGACGCGGGCGCACTCCTCGGCCACCACGTCCACCTGTTCCGGCCCGACCCGGCGCGCCTGGACGCCTGGTTCCTCGCCGGCTTCCTGGGCGCCGAGGAGAACATCGCCGGCGCGTCGACGGGCAGCACGGTGCTGACGGTCAGCCCGGGCCGGCTGCGCGTGCCACTGCTGCCGCTGGAGGAGCAGCGGCGGTACGGGAGGGCGTTCTGCCATGTGGACGAGCTTCGGGCGGAGGCCCGGCGGGCGAGGCGGCTGGCACAGGAAACGGCGCGGCTGCTGGCGGACGGGCTCACCGGGGGCCAACTACTCCCGAAATCGGTCAAAACTGGGCGCCCTCCGGAGAGCGCTTCGACCTGAGAAGTCTCCACGAGGTCCACACCTCGCCAGGTTGACAACCCCATCCCGCATTCCCAGCACCCGACCCCGGCCACATCCACTACCGTGTCTCCAGGCGCGCATCGCGGCTGATCAGGCGCTCGCCATGACGGAATTTCGAGGACACACGTGCAGATCACGCCCCTGAACCCCGAGGACCCGCTCTCGCTGGGCGACTTCGAACTCCTCGGCAGGATCGGCCAGGGAGGCATGGGCCAGGTCTTCCTCGGGGAGTCGCTCGGTGGCGAACCCGCCGCGGTGAAGGTGATCAAGCCGTCGGTCGTGGACTCGGCGTCCCGCAAGCGGTTCGCGCAGGAGATCGAGGTCCTCAAGACCATCTGGGGCCCGCGCATCGCGGCCTTCCTCGGTGCCGACGCGGAAGCGGAGCAGCCGTGGCTGGCCACCGAGTACGTGGCGGGCCCCGACCTGGCCCGACACGTCGAGAAGGACGGACCGCTGCCGTCGGTCCTCACCGCCGCGCTCGGCGCGATCCTCGCCGAGGCGCTGTCGGCCGTCCACACGCAGGGCCTGCTGCATCGCGACTTGAAACCGGCGAACATCCTCCTCGGACCAAACGGCCCGAAGATCATCGACTTCGGCCTGGCCGCCTTCGCCGAGTCGAGCGTGTCACTCACCGCGCCCAATCAGGTGGTCGGCACCCCGGTGTGCATGGCCCCGGAGCAGGCGGCCGGTGAGAAGCCCCTGACGCCCGCCGTGGACGTGTACGCGCTCGGCGCGGTGCTGCTGTTCGCGGCGGCGGGCCACTACCCTCACCAGGCCGCGACGCCCTACATGGTCTTCCACCTGGTCACCGACCCCGACGCGGCCCCTGACCTGTCGGACGCCCCCGCCGACCTGGTGCCGCTGCTGACGGCCATGCTTACCCACCGCGCGCAGGACCGTCCGTCGCTGGTCGAGGTGGTGCAGCGGTGCCGCTCGGTCGTCGAGGCCCACGGGCTGAAGATCGCCCAGGCGCGCCGGCGGCTCACCGCCCACACCGCACGGCAGCACACCCCGGTCGCGCCGCCGCCCGCACCCGCTCCGCCGCCCACCGTCCCCTTCGCGGACCTGCCCACGACGCCCGCTCCGGCCGTACACGAGCCGGTGCCCACGGCCGACGTGGAGGTGCCCACACCCACGCTCCCGGCACCGCCCGCGACCACGGCCACGGAGAGGCCCGAGACCCGGCCGCCGACCACCGCCGAACACGTCGACAGCCCCGAAGGCCCCCCCGGGCAACGGTCGGCGCCGAGCCGTCCGCCGAAGTCGCCTCCACACCCGGCGGAGCCGTCGCGCACCCTGCGCCACTCCGTGCAGGCGCGCAGAACGGCGGAGCGCATCCGGGCCGCCTACGCGGCGGGAGCGCCCTTCGTACCGAGCCGGACCGCCTGACCGCGGTAGGGCACTTCCGCACCACCCTTGACCGGCGCCCGTACCGCCCGCACGGTGGCACGGGCGTCATACCCGACGCGGCCCCACCCCAGCACCTCGACACGACGACCCAGGAGGCACCCGAGTGACCGCCGACCTCACCACGGCTCCCGCGGCGAGCGGCCAGGACGCCCAGTTCCCGCCGGGCGCCCAGATCCTCGTACGGGACGAGGTGTGGCTGGTCCGCAACGCGACGCGGACCGAGCACGACGGTGCCCGGATCGAGGCCGTCGGCGCGTCGGACTTCGTCCGCGACCAGGAGGCGGTGTTCTTCACCGGCCTGGACCGGATCGAACTGCTCGACCCGAGGCGGACCCGCCTGGTGCGGGACGACTCGCCCAACTTCCGCCGCTCGCGCCTGTTCCTGGAGGCGGTCCTGCGCAAGACTCCGCTGCCGCAGGCCGAGCGCGGCCTGGCCCTCCCGGACTCCTTCCTCCTGGACTCGCTCCCCTACCAGCAGCGCCCCGCGCAACTCGCGCTGTCGGGCCGCAACCTGCGCCCCCGCATGCTCATCGCGGACGTCGTCGGCCTCGGCAAGACGCTGGAGATCGGCCTCACCCTCGCCGAGCTGATCCGCCGCGGCCGCGGCGAGCGCATCCTCGTCGTCACCCCGCAGCACGTGCTGGAGCAGTTCCAGCACGAGTTGTGGACGCGGTTCGCCATCCCGCTGGTGCGCCTGGACTCGGTGGGCATCGAGCGGATCCAGCGGGAGATCCCCGCGGGCCGCAACCCGTTCACGTACTTCAAGCGCGTCATCGTTTCCATCGACACCCTGAAGAACACCGACCAGTACAAGCACCACCTGGAGCGCATCACTTGGGACGCGGTCGTCATCGACGAGTCGCACAACCTCATCAACAAGGGCTCCCTGCGCAACCAGCTGGCCCGCACCCTGGCCCCGCACACGGACGCCCTCCTGCTGGCCTCCGCGACCCCGCACAACGGCGACGCCCGCTCCTTCGCCGAGCTGATCTCCCTGCTCGACCCGGCCGCGATCCGCGACCCCGAGCACTACCGCGCCGAGGACATCAAGCACCTGTTCATCCGGCGCACCAAGGTCAGCCCCGAGGTGCGCGAGCAGATGAAGGGCCAGTGGGCGGACCGCGGCCCCTCCCGCTCGATCCGGATCACGGCCACGCCCGCCGAGGAGAAGGTCTTCGAGGAACTGGCCGCCGTCTGGCTGCCGTCCGACGGTTCGAAGTCGGTCAGTGACGTCCCCCTGTTCCCGTACACGCTGCTGAAGTCCTTCCTCTCCTCCCACACGGCGCTGAAAGCCACGGTCAGCACCCGCATCAAGACGCTGGAGAAGAAGGGCACCCCGGAGGCGACGGCCGCCGAACGCACGGCCCTGCACCGGCTGCTGGAGCTGTCCTCGGGCATGACGGAGGCGGACTCGGGCAAGTTCAAGGCCCTGCTGGACCAGCTGCGGGAGATCGGCGTCGGGCCCAAGTCCGACACCCGGGTCGTGGTCTTCTCCGAGCGTGTGCAGACCCTGGAGTGGCTGGCCCGGACCGTGCCGGGGGCCCTCGGCTTCAAGGGCAAGGCCGCCGAGGAGGCGGCCCGGGTCATGCACGGCGGCCTGTCCGACGAGCAGCAGATGCAGTGCGTGGAGGACTTCGGCCTCGCGGACACGCCCGTACGCATCCTGTTCACCGGCGACGTCGCCTCCGAGGGCGTCAACCTGCACCGCCAGTGTCACCAGCTTGTCCACTACGACGTGCCGTGGTCGCTCATCCGCATCGAGCAGCGCAACGGCCGCATCGACCGCTACGGACAGGCGCACCAGCCCCAGTTCCGGGCACTGATCCTCACCAGCTCGGTCGACGGCGCCAAGGACGACACGCTCGTCGCCGAGCGCCTGCTGGAGCGCGAGGCCCAGGCCCACCAGTCGCTGGGCACGGCGGAGGCGGTGTCCGGCCTCTACCGGGCCGAGGCCGAGGAGAAGTCCCTCATCCAGGACCTGCTGCGGGGCCGCACCGTGGACGAGTCCCTGGACACCGACCGCGCCTCGGGCACCGGCGAGGACGACGCCGTGGACGACTTCCTCGCCGACTTCTTCGGCCCCGTCAACGAGGAACCGGAAGAGGACGCCGCGGGCGACGCCGGCCACGGGACCGGGGCGGCGCCGAAGGCCCACGTGCCCCGGCTGTTCGCCTCCGCCCGCGAGTTCCTGGACGAGGCGCTGCGCGAGGTCTACCCGGACGCCCACGACCGGCTGGACCTGTCCGCCGACCCCGAGACCGGCCTGCTCTCCTTCGTCCCGCCCTCCGACCTGGTGCACCGTTTGAAGGCGCTGCCCCCGGACTACGTCCGCGAGCAGGGCCTGCGCGACCGGCTGAAGGTCACCTTCAACCGGCGGCTCGCCGACCACAGCCTCACGCGCGCCCGCGCCTCGGCGACGTCCAGCTGGCCCGACATCTCCCTGCTGACCGACCTGCACCCGGTCATGGAGTGGCTCACGGACAAGGTCCTGGTCCGCCTGGACCGCCAGGAGGCGCCGGTACTGACCGCCGACGTGTCCCGCCCCACCTACCTCGTCCAGGGCATCTACTCCAACGCGCTCGGCCGCCCGACCGTCGTCAAGTGGATGGCGGTCACCGCGGACGGCGAGGTCGACGACGACATGGTGGCGGTACTGCGCCGCGCCCAGGTCGGCCCGACGATGGCGAACCCCGGCCTCACGCACGACACGGCCCGCCTCGCCGAGGCGATCCCCGGCGTCCTGGACACCGCGGAGGCTTTCCTGGAGCTCCGCCGCGAGGCGTGGGACGAGCCGCTGAGGGCCCCCGTCGAGGAGTACAAGACCCGCCTGGGCTCGTGGGAGCAGCCGACACTGGCGGGCGGCGGCTCCGCGCCCACCGGTACGCGTGAGCGTCTCGCGTCCCTCGCGGACTCCCTCCTCACCACCGGCCGCCCGATGCTGCGCGTACTCGCCGTGCTGGCCCCCGCCACCGCCCACGCCGCCTGACCGAGTCCCCCAGAGGTTCACGAAGATGACGTACGACAGCCTGGTCAACCGCGGCGACTACTTCTCCGCGCACTACCTCGCCGAGGTCCTCCCCAAGGACCTCAAGTCCGGTCTGCTCGCCGAGTGGAAGCAGCGCGAGGAGGACGCCGCCGGCGCCGAACGCCCCGAGGGCGCGCTGCCGGTCACCCCGCGCGCGGGCCTGCGGGCTCTGCGTCGCGCCTACTTCGCGGCCCGCTCGTACTTCACGATGGACGAGGAGCGGGCGGCGACCGGCGAGGACGCCGTGACGTACGACGCCCCCGAGTGGCGCGACCGCGTCCGCGCCCTCAACGCGGAGGTGCTGCGCGCCCTCGGCTTCGACGCCAAGCCGGGCACGCTCACCGTCGTCCGCGCCGACCAGTCGTACGAGGTGACGGTCGCGCACGCGGAGAAGGATCTCGTCGCTCTGGACTGCGGCTGGTCGGCCGAGCCGGACGACGCGCTGGACCCGGAGGGCGCGGGCCGCCTCCTGGACGAGCTGCGCCTGGACGGCCAGCACACCATCACCACTGGCTCCAAGCTCGCCTCCTTCCTGTTCGCCTGCGAGGACGCCCCGCGCTACGTCCTGCTGCTGGTCGGCGGTGTCGTCGTGCTCGCCGACCGGGCCGCGTGGGGCGAGGGCCGCTACCTGGCGGTGTCGCTGGACGCGGCGCTGGAACGCAACGACACCAAGGCGGGCGGCGAACTCGACACGGTGGCCGCGCTGTTCGGCGCGGACTCGCTGCGCACGCCGGAGGAGGGCGGCGAGAACCCCCTCGCCGCGCTCCTCGACAAGTCCACGAAGCACGCGGTGGGCGTCTCCAGCGAACTGCGCGACGGCCTGCGGCTGAGCGTCGAGCTGATCGCCAACGAGGTCCTGGACCGGCTGCGCGAGGCCGGCGTCCGCCCGGACGAGGTCAAGGAACTCCCAGAATTGGGCCGCCAGTTGACGCGGGAGTCGCTGCGCTACCTGTACCGCGTCCTGTTCCTGCTGTACGCGGAGGCCCGCCCGGAGCTGGGCATCCTGCCCTCGGACTACCCCGAGTACCAGATGGGGTACGGCCTGGGCCGGTTGGGCGAGTTGATCGCCGAGCGGGATCTCGTGGACGAGAAGTCCCGCAAGGGCTTCTACCTGTACGAGTCGCTGGACCTGCTGTTCAGCAAGGTCCAGGAGGGATACCGGCCGCGCCGCACCCACGGCGTCGACGCGGAGTCGGCCGACGCCGTGACCGCGAAGACCTCGGAGGACCTGGGCCTGCGCTTCGAGCCGCTGCACTCCAAGCTGTTCGAGCCCGACGCGATCCGGCTGATCGGGCGGGACGCGGTTCCGGACCCCCGTGTCGACACGGAGGCTGAGGCGGAGGCCAGTACTGACGGCGGCGAGCGCTTCATCGACACCCGTCTGCGCAACGAGACGCTGTACCGGGTGCTGCGGCTGCTGATGCTGACCCGCGGCAAGAGGCGCGAGCGCGGCGGCTTCATCTCCTACGCCCAGCTCGGCATCAACCAGCTCGGCGCCGTGTACGAGGGCCTGATGTCCTACTCGGGCTTCGTCGCGGGCGAGGAACTGTACGAGGTCGCCAAGAACGGCGACCCGAAGGACGGCTCCTGGCTGATCCCGGCGACGAAGGCCGACGAGTACCCGGACGAGGTGTTCGTCCGGCACAAGGACGAGAACACCGGCGTGGAGGAGCGCGTGCGGTACGCGCCCGGCGCGTTCGTGTACCGCCTGTCGGGGCGCGACCGCCAGACGTCGGCCTCGTACTACACGCCGGAGTCGCTGACCCGGGTGACGGTCCAGCTCGCCCTGCAACACCGCCTGGACCAGGACGACACGGTCACCGAGGCGCGTGAGCTGCTGGACTGGAAGATCTGCGAGCCGGCGCTCGGCTCGGGCGCGTTCCTAAACGAGGCGATCAACCAGGTCGCGGCGGAGTACCTGCGGCGCCGCCAGGACGAGCTGGGTGTCGCCATCGACACCGAGAAGTACGCGGTCGAACTCCAGAAGGCCAAGGCGTACATCGCCCTGCACAACTCCTACGGCGTGGACTTGAACGACACGGCGGTGGAGCTGGCGGAGGTGTCGCTGTGGCTGAACACGATGCATCCGGGGATGGAGGCGCCGTGGTTCGGGCTGCATTTGCGGCGCGGCAACTCGCTGATCGGCGGGCGCAGGGAGATCTACTCCGCTGAGCGCCTGAAAAAGGGCGGCTGGCTGGGGACGACTCCGGAACGATTCCCGCTGTCGGAGGCGCTGGCGGGTGCGGCGTTGCCTGAAGGGGCGGTGCACCACTTCCTCCTTCCGGCGAAGGATTGGGCCGCGGTCGCGGCCGAGAAGGAGGCCAAGGCGCTGGCTCCGGCGGAGTCCAAGGCGCTCGCGGCCTGGCGGAAGGCGATCACCAAGTCCCCCAACGCTACGCAGACCAAGCGGCTTCAGGGACTCGCGCGGCGGGCGGAGTACCTGTGGGGGCTGGTCGTGCGCCGGTTGGAGATCTCCGAGCGGGAGATCTCGCGGCGGATTGATGTGTGGGGCGCGGAAAACGGTTGGCTGCGCTCGCCCGAGGTCGCGGTGCCGAGGGAGAAGGTCAAGGCCGACCTGGAGGCGGTCGACACCCCGTACTGGCGCCTGAAGACGCTGATGGACGCGTGGTGCGCACTGTGGTTCTGGCCGGTGCAGGAGGCTGCGCTGCTGGACGGTTCGCATGAGGCTTACGCGCGGGCGGCGGAGGTCGCCTCGCAGTCGGGCGAGTGGGTCGTGTCGTCGGCTTCGGTTCCGGTCCCGGGCCAGCCGGGTGCGCCCGCGCGGGAGACGTATGAGAAGGAGGACCTGTTCGGCGGGGTCGAGGTCGTCGAGGTCAAGTCGAAGAGCGCGCGGGGCGGGAGCCGCAAGGAACAGATCAAGGGCGAGCGCCGCCCAGTGATCCCGTTGGCCTCGCTGGACGACTGGCTGGACTTCGCGGAGTCGCTGTTGGGCACGCACGACGTGCCGGCGGACTCGCTGGTGTCTCAGTTCGACACATTGGATCAACTGGAGCGGTACGAGGACCAGCTGCCCGAGTGGATGGGCATGGAGCGCTTCTACTCGCTGGAGTCGCGGTATCCGTGGGCGGGGGTTGCTCGGGATGTGGCTGAGCGGCAGGGATTCTTCCACTGGGAGTTGGAGTTCGGGCAGGTCTTCGGGGCGCGGGGTGGGTTTGATCTCCAGGTGGGGAATCCGCCTTGGGTGCGGCCGGACTGGCAGGAGGATGCGGTCTTGGCCGAACTTGATCCGTGGTTCAAACTTTCAGAGAAACCGAGTGCACAAGAGTGGCGACTTCGGAAGCAGGAGACCCTAAAGGGTCGCGGAGATAGTTACTTCCTGGAAGAGCTCGCAATCAATGCTGGAATCGGTGCAGCACTGAGCGCAACGTCACTATATCCCTTGATCTCCGGGTCCCGGCCTAACCTGTACCGATCATTCATGTGTCAGGTTTGGCGTCATTCAAACGCTTCCGGATCATCCGGTCTGATTCACCCCGATACCCATCTTGAGGGCGTGAAAGACGGACGCCTGCGAACGGAGGCCTATCATCACCTGAGACTGCACGCAACCTTCATTAATTCTGGGAACTGGGCCTTTGAGATCGGCCGCACCGTTCCTTTCGGGCTTCACATCTATGGGGCCCGAAGGTCAGAAATTGACTTCCTTACATTGAGTCAATTGCACTCCGCGTCCGTACTCCCTGACTCTCTGACCCACGACGGCTCTGGACCAATCCCTTCACAGAAGTTTGGCGGAACATGGGACGTAAGACCCCACAAGTCACGGGCAATTCGTGTAACACGGGAGCTACTGCGTCAATGGCAGATCCTTCTCGCGGACGAGGAGTCACCAATTGAGCACACACCTTTGTTGCACTCGATCACTACGCACGAACAAGACGCTATCGTCGCACTGGCACATGTAAAAACAAGGCTGCGCGCATACCAACCGCTCATCAGCGCTGGATACAACGAAACGACAGCAAAGCAAGACGGAATCATTCGATACCAGGTGAGCTGCAAAGACACCTGGGACGAAGTAGTTCTGCAGGGTACGCATTTTTCGGCAGCCACCCCATTCGCTAAACAGCCGAATCTACCAATGCGCAATGGAAAAGACTGGATCAGCTGGGACCTAATCAGCCTTGCCGAGGACGCGATTCCACGCTCCACTTACGCGCGAGCCTGCAGTCGTAACCTTTTCGAGGCGGCACAGGACCACTGGAATGACTCTCCATACAGCAATAACTATCGGCTCGCCTGGCGGAGAATGATCGACCCAAAGAATACAGAACGGAGTCTTTTCGCAGCGCTGATTCCCCCTGGCCCGACGCATGTCGACGCAGTGCATTCCATGGCATTGCCCAACAATCAGCTCACGGTACTCAATGCCGGATTTTGGGCTTCACTGCCATTGGATTACTTTCTTCGCATTACGGGGCGCACGGATCTGCGAATTGCCGAAGCTTACAAGATGCCAGCAGCGTCTGCCGATCACCCGCTCAGCGCTCCGCTCCTTCTGCGTACCCTTCGCCTCAACTGCATGACTTCCGCCTACGCAAACCTGTGGAATGAAATGTTCCATCCTACGTGGCCGAGTTATGAAGACTGGGCAAACCCGCTCTGGCCTGGCCTCACCCCGCTGGCATCAGACATTGGCCCTTCCTGGACACACACAACTCCACTTCGTACAGAGCATGAACGCCGGGCTGCTATCGTCGAAATTGACGCCCTAGTATCCGTGTGGCTAGGCATTACGGCAGACCAATTGGCCGCCATCTACAAGTCCCGCTACGCGGTACTTCATGACCGAGAAACAGAAATGTACTTCGACGGCAGCGGGCGCCGACTCGCTGCTGATCCGTACGCATACGGTTATGGCCAGACCAAGCAGGACTACCTTGATCTACTAGCCCACCTGGAGAGTCCAGAAACCACCCCACCCCCTGCTGGCTACACCGCGCCCTTCTACAAGGCCGACCGCGAAGCCGAAATGCGTGCCGCGCACGCCCACTTCCAAGCTCGCTTGGACAAGGAGATCGCCGCCGGGCGCTGGACTCCCGCTGGGAACCGTGAGGCCTGAGTACCGTTCCTCATAACGACGGTCGGTCCTTCAAGGAAGCGCCGACCGTCGCAAGCAGCCGCACACCTCACATCGTCTCAAGCAACGCCACCCACGCCGTCGAGCCGACCTTCAGCACTGGCCCGCCCTGCGCCACGCACTTCGAGTCACGCACGTGCACGCCGACCGTCGTAAGGGCGACCTCAACGCACTCGCCGCCCGACCCAGTGCTGTAACTGCTCGTGCGCCAGGACAGGTTGGTCAGACCGTGCGTCGCGTCTTCCGTGTTCATAGCTCTCCCAGCATCTTTTCGAGGAGCCCCAGCGACTCGCGTGGAGTCAGGGCCTGAGCACGCAGGATGCCGTACTGCTCCTCATACTCGCGCACCGACCTCCGCTCACTGAAGAGACGGCTGTCGTTACGTGCCTCAACGTACGCGAGTCGCTGGCCCTTCTGCGTCTCGTACAGGGTGAACGGCCCATCCAGGGCAGCGTGTTCCACACAACCGACAGGCATGACCTGTACGACCACGTTCCGCTGCTGCGCGCGTAGCAGAACCTCCTCCAACTGGCCGCGCATGACGTCCCACCCACCAAGCGGCCTCAGTAGCACGTGCTCCTCGATGACGAAGCTGATCGTGGGAGACGGCTGACGGTCAAAGATCACCTGGCGAGCGAGACGGGAGCCCACACGCTGGTTGACAGTCTCCGGATCAAGCAGAGGCAGCCACATCTCACACACCGCTCGCGCGTACTCCTCGGTCTGCAACAGGCCGGGCACCGCCTTGCTCGCGTACACATGCAGCTCAACCGCCTCTTCCTCCAACTTCGCCGCATCTCGGAAGAACGCCGGATACCGCGCCCGCGCCACCTCCTCCTTCATCACCACCAGCAGTCCGCCGGCATCCAGCACCTCATCCGCCCGGTCGATGAACTCCGGCCTCGGGATGCGCCGCCCCAGCTCCACCGACGCGATCATGTCCTCGCCGTACCCGAGCTTCGCTCCCAACTCCGCCCGCGTCAGCCCCCGACTCACCCTCAGCAACCGCAACTGCTGCCCGAAGCACCGGAGGATGCCCGCCTCGCTCTCCTCGTGCGCCGCCATGGTGACCTCACCTCACCCACCCGCCGGGAAGCACCCGCCCGCACCTCGTCCCGCCGCAGGCACCACATCCGTCCGTCACTCACAGCACACTCTACGGACACACAGCGTCGCCGCGACTTCCACTTCGCCCAGATCCCCCGTACCGCGTACGAGCATCCGCCCTCCCCTGTACAGCACCCGCTTGTACACCCGCGCCCCCGTGTCCCACCGCGGCACCGGTCGCCTAACAACGCGCTAAGGTTGCGCCCCAAGGGGAGGACAGAGCGGCCGTCGTACCGCTCGCCGAATCAACGCGCGGAGACGGCAGCAGGGGTGCCCGAACCCCGCAGCTCAGCCGGCCGCGGAACAGTCCTGGGGGGTACGCGCCATGACAGACGCGCCGACGCACGCTGCCGGCACCGACACGAACAAAGCCGACGACGACGCCGACCGGAAGGTCGTCGAGCAGGAGCAGGCCGAGATCAAGGACTTCGTCAAGGGCCTGAGCGCGGACGACATCAAGTCGGGCAACTGGTTCACGCAGCTCGCGGCTCATGCCATGAACTCGTACACCGAGAAGGTGGACTGGCAGTACTTCGAGGACCGGTACGCGGGTGTGCCCGCGGATGCCATCGTGGATCAGCGGATCAAAATGGCGGCCCGGTACGCGGCGCTCGAAGGCGGGCTCTCCGCCGGGGCCTACACGGCGACCGTCGCCGCCACCATCGGGAGCCTCGGGGGTGCCTCACCGGCGACCGTGCCCGCGGCCGTGGCGTCCATGATGGTCGATGTCGCGTTCCTCTCCCAGCTCCAGCTCCGCCTGGCCTACGACATCTCGGTCCTCTACCGGGTCCCGCTCGACGTGCACGACCCCGAGGACCTGTGGAAGCTCATCCGCGTGGCCTTCACGATCAAGAGCGGGGAAGCTGCCCGCGAGGGTGTCGCCAAGGCGGTCCCGGCCCTGGTGCGACCGTTGGTCAAGCGCTTCTACTCCGGATCGGCACTCACCGCAGGAAGGGCGCTCCCGGTCGTCGGGAAGCACCTCCTGCAGCGCAACGTCATCAAGATCGGTATCCCTCTGGTCGGCGTCCCCCTCGCCGTCCTGCTGAACCGCTACACCACCCTCCTCGCCGGCCGGCACGCGAGGGCCGTGTTCCGGAACGAGGCGCGGGTGATCGAAATCGCCGAGGGACTGAGCCAGCGCAGTCGGCACCCGCAGTTGATGCTGTGGGTCGCATGGCTCGTCATCAGGGCGAACGCAAACGCCAAAATCGCCGACGACGAGGCGCTGCTGATGCGACATCTGGTGAGGCTGGTCCGGGAGCGGCACGAGGTGGTCGACGAGCAGCTCGCGCACGTCGTCGACATCGACCCCGCCGAGGTGTGGAAGCGCGTGGACGCCGAGCCGGGCCATCTCGGCGATGTCCTCGACGCGGCGGAGCGAGTGGCCACCGTGGACGGTGACGTCAACTCCCGTGAGAAGGCGGTCCTGGCGGAGCTTCGAGAGCGGTGCCGCCGGGGCTGACTCCGTCGTGCGGCACCGCTCGCACGCCACTCCCCCGCCGCGGCCCGGTGGCCGTGTACAGCGCACGGCCGTACAGGCGTCGCTCCTGGTGACACGCCCGACGCGGCCGCAACGCTGGCCGCATGCACACGACGCTCTTCCCTTCCCCCGGCCCCACGGGGACGAACGAGTTCGCGATGTCGTTCACGTCGACCCCGCGAGGCGCCCGACTGGCGCGGCTGTTCGTCGCACACTGCCTGGACGCATGGGGCCACCCCTACGACAGCGAGGTCAACGAGACGCTGACGCTGATCACCGCCGAGCTGAGCGCGAACGCCGTGCGGCACGGCCGGGTCCCCGGACGGGACTTCCACGTGCGGCTGACCAGCGAGGCCGGCGGTGAACTGCGGCTGGAGGTGTCGGACACCCGCGGCGAGCGCTGGCCCACCGTCGCCCCTCCCGCGGACCTCAACGCCGAATCGGGCCGCGGTCTGCTCCTCGTCACTGCCCTGGCCGACGAATGGGGCGTCACGGACCGCCGTGGTGGCCCGGGGAAGACCGTCTGGGCCATGGTGAGCGCCGCCTCCAGCGGACGGGTCGACGCCCCTTCCCAGGCCACGGCCTCAGCCGCTGACCGATTTTCCACCAAGCCTTGCGCAAGCGACCTCGCACGGACGGCACTGATTTGCCAATCCGACGACGCACCGAAGAACGCGAAGCACGAACGCGATGTCAGTGGCCCGGTCTAACCTGCTCCCCATGACGGCTCACCGCCGCGCAGACTGTGCCGTCGCCGCCGCACGAGCCGCACGCGACACGGGACGTGATCGCCTCCGGAGACCCCACTCATTCACTCGGCCACGTCCTTGGAGCCCGGATACAGCCCACCGAACTGCTCGGTGAACCTCTGGTAAGCCTTCGCCCGGTCCGCAGGTGAGGGTGACTGGGCGTCACGCGCGATGTCCCTCCACACCGTGCCGTCCTGCCTGGACCTGAACTCCTTCAGGCGCTTCTGATACTCCTCGTCCCAGTCCTGGACAATGCCGACCCAGGCAGCGGCAAGCACCCCAACCAGCGCAAGCACGAGACAGGCCACGAACCAGAAACCACCGTGCGCGATGACTCCGGCGACCAAGGAGAGCACCGCGATGAGACACACCCTGGCCACTCCGGCCGCGAAGCCCTCATCGCGCAGCCAGCGACCCAGGTGTTCCACCGGCGGACGATAGGCCGCTCCCAACCGCAGAACTCCTCGCAGTCGGCCCAGGAACGCAGCCAGCGAAAGCACGCCGAACTCCCACGCGACCTTCCAGGCGACGTCCGGTCGCACCCAGCCCCACACAAGCCAGGGAACCGAGACCAGGACTACGCCCCACATGCCGATCCATGCCGCCGCGCGAGTCACCGCGCCCAACCGGGCCTTGAACGAGCACCGCTCCGCTTCGAGCAAAGCCCAATCCCGGTCCCGCCCTTCTCGCGCATGCTGCAGGACACGCTCCAGCCGGGCGTCCGCAGCTTCCTTCCCGGCGCGCTTGTTGGCTTCGGCGTGTTCGAACTCGCTAGCTGCGTATGCAGCGAGGGCGGTACGCACCACCCACCCGATGGCCGTCTCCGCACCACCGTCCCGCGAGCGCATCCAGTCGTACCACTCGACCTGTCCGGCGGGAGGAGGCGTCGCCCGCTCACCAAAGGCGCGGAGCCCGGCCACAGAACGGTGACGGGTAAGGAGACCCACCAGCAACAATGCCTTCGCCTCGCCGCGTGCCCACTCGCTCACTCCGCCCGGCACACCAGGCGCACGTTCGATCATCCGCAGCCAGGCTGCCTGCGCCTCGGTCCAGGCGTCCTGCATCCCGGCCATCCAGCGCAGCCCGGTGAAACCCGCCAAGGCGTCCAGCAGGCCGCCCTCGCACAGAGCCTCGTACAGCTCCATCTCCGGACCGCTGTTGTCAAAACCCTTCAGGCACGCACGGGCCAGCATCTCCCCGGTGACGGCGGTACCCCGCCATACCGGCTCCCCCTCCGGGTCGAGCCGGCACAGCAGGCGCAGCACCTTCAGGTCGTGCCCCGGCTGCGGATCCGTGAGCCATTGGTCCGTCAGCTCTCGGTCAGCCTCGACCACGTCGTCGGCAGAATCGTCGAACTGACGCAACCACGCCGACAGTTCCCGCACCTTGTCCGAGCCGTCTCGGGCCGCTCCCCTACCCTCGAAGAGCTGCTCGCGGGCAACGGCCCAACTGGCGCGCAGGGTCACCGCCAGATCCCGCGGGGTCGAGTGAAGAACACCAGCCAGTCGGAACGGCTTCGGCGGGCGGGAAACGGACGAGAGGTCGACCGTGAACGGACGATCTCCGGTATACCGCTTCATCGCCGAAGTGAACGACGCGTCATCGAGAAGCGCTCTGCTCTTGATCGCTTCCAATCGCTGGTGACGCCAGTTGCGCGGCGCTTCGACAATGAGGCCCAGAAGTCCACCGCGGGCGAACAAGGCAGCTCCTGACATGCCCTCCCACGGTGATCTTCCGCTCGCCAATTCGGGTGAGACGTCCTTGACGTCCAGCACGTATCGACCGCGCACGATGCCGGACGCCGGGCGTAACGCGCACTCGATGTGCTCGATGTCCAGGTTCCGCCCCTGGCCCCACTGAGCCCGGGGGAAGCCCATCGCCTGGCAGCGGACCGGCGACTCGTCAGTGAGCCGCGCCCAGGTCACCGGCTGCAGACGGGCCGCCGCTTCGGGTCGTACCAGGGCTCGGCGCGACAAAAGCAACGCGGCGTCGCACTCCTCGTCATGCCGCCGCCAGACGACATCACACTGCTGAGCCCCGCTGCCACGCACCGCCATCGCGCGTGCGGTGTCGTCGTCGCCGACGACGTGCGCGGCTGTGAGCACCAACCGGGCGGCCAGTAGATAGCCGCTGCCCGTCCGGCCGTCGCAGAGCACGGCGGCGACACGCTCATGGCTGGGGCCGAGCGCACGCCCCTCAGGCAGGCGGCTGGTCACAGGGGCCCTGCGGTGGTGAGACCGGCGGTGCCGCCTTCCCCGTCCGCGGCGACGAGCAGCGGATCACCGTCGGCCCGCCGGGGTTCCAAGGTGAACGACACGCGATGGGTGCGAGTCCTGCCCGTTCCCGCGTCCACCTCTCCCGAGAGAACGTACGCCTTGATCCCGCCTCGTGCCCGGACATCTCTGCGCAACTCGACGGTGAATTCCATCTGGATGGGCCCAACTTGGAAAGTGACGTCGCTCCCTGCTCCTCGTGCGGCCGCGTTCAGCAACTCATTGCGGACGGCTTCCACCGCTTCGGCGAGTTCCAAGTCCCTGGCCGTCAACGCGCCCCCTCGGTCGATGGTCCTGCTTGAGATGTCTGTCTTCAGGTTTCTGTCATAGCGTGAGTAGGGATCTCACAGACCGCGTCGTGAGTGGTCCCGATGCGTGCGGCCCCATCCGAGTCAAGGGATCTCTTCCCGCAAGAGGGTCACAAGTTCCTCGTGCTTGTAGCCCCAGAGCCGGGCGACCTCGTTCGGATCACGGAGGCCGTCGACCAGCGTCAGATGCCTGGTCAGGTGGCTTTCGACCTGCTCCCGATTGGCCTCGCCGCTACCCGAGGAGATCCACTCCGACAGCTCCGCGACGTTCGCGGCCAGGTCGTCACTCGCACTTGCCTTGAACTTCCACCGCAGCCAGTTCGTCCCCTTGAGCACGGCCCGAGCACGGTCACTGGCGTAAGAGAGACCCTGGGTGTGCGGGGCGTACCGGAGAATACCGGCGGACTCGAGGATCAGCAGGGACCGCACCAGGGTTACGTCCTCCTCGCACCAGTCGGATGGCGAAGGCGCGGGTACGTCGTCACCCGGCTGGGCCCGTTTGACGTCCCTCGCCGCATTCACCCAGTTCGCGGCGGCATTGGCGTCTATGTTGGCCCGGGCCCGGAGTCCGCTCGCACCCAGTTCGAGAATGTGATCGGCGGTGGCGACCCCCGCGGCGAGGAGCATCATGGGGTTCACATCAGACCGCTTGCGCAGGAGGGCGGTCACCGGGGTGTTGCTCAACCTGTGCTGAGCGCTTCGCTTCTTCTTGGCATCCCGCGCCTTGAAGGCGTTCAGCCGCGCTTCCTTGTGCAGGGCCGCGATCTGCTTGAGGATCGGTGGTTCTTTGTCGATTTGAAGCTTCAGCCACTGACGGGCGGCGTTGCGATCTAAGTTCTGTCCGGGCACGGATGCGGGATCCGGCTGCGCACCAGCACTCACAAGCCCTCCGAGTAAGGTCACTGCCAAGCAGGCGGTCATTATCCCCGTCTTGAAGTCGGAACAACAAGGCGAGTGCTGTGGGCACGTACTCCAACGACGCGCGTACAGGACCCCGCCGCACGGGCACCGACCGTCTCTTCCCGCCCACGGCGGCGCTACTGACTCCGCTTGTCCTGTCACTTGAGGCCGGCTTTCCCCATGCCGTGTACAAGCGCCCCCGCCGTGGCGTACAGCGATGTCCCGTACAGGCGTCGCCCCTGGTGACAGGGCGGTGACCGTCGCGACGCTGACGGCATGCACCTCTCCTCCTTCCCGCACCGCTCGCCCTCCGGGTCCGCGACGACGGCCGAGTTCGCCATGGCCTTCACCTCGACCCCGCGAGGCGCCCGCCTGGCCCGGTTGTTCGTCTCGCACTGCCTGAACTCCTGGGGTCACCCCTGCGACAGCGACGTCAACGAGACACTGACCCGCATCGCCGCGGAACTGTGCGCCAACGCTGTACGCCACGGACGGGTCCCGGGCCGGAACTTCCACGTCCGGCTGACCAGGGAGGCGGACGGCGAGCGGCTGCGCCTGGAGGTCTCCGACGCCCGCGCGGAACGCCGCCCCTCCGTCACCGACTCCTCCACGGACCCAGTCACCGAGTCCGGCCGCGGTCTCCTCCTCGTCACCGCGCTCGCCGACGGCTGGGGCGTCACCGACCGCCGCTGCGGCCCCGGCAAGACCGTCTGGGTCATGGTGAGCGCCGCCGCCCTTCGGCAGACGTCCACCGCATCCCCTGACCGACTTTCCGCCGAGCCTTGCGCGAGCGGCCTCACGGGGACGACACCGCCTTACCAATCCGACGACGCACCGAAGAACGCGAAGCGCGGGCGCGATGTCAGTGGCCCGGCCTAACCTGCTCTTCATGACGGCTCATTGCCGCGCAGACTGTGCCGTCGCCGCCGTAGGAGCCGTACACGAAAAGGACGAAGAGCGCGGCGGCGCGGGCCATGAACATCGACCGCTCCCCCGCGCCCCGATCACCGACCCGATAGGTTTCGTCCCATGCCTGGCCGTCTCCTCGAACTGCACGTCGAGAACTTCCGCAGTCTGCGCGACGTGACCGTGCCGCTCGGTCCGCTCACGGTGTTAGTGGGCCCCAATGGAGCCGGCAAGTCGAATGTGCTGAAGGTGTTCGACTTCCTCGCTGACATCATCCGCACCGACCTCCAGCCGGCGCTGGACACACGCGGCGGGTTCGATGAGGTGGCCTTCTGGGGCGGGAACAAGCCGCCGACGTCCATGCGCATTCAACTCAAGGCGACGTGGACGACCAACTCCACCCTCAATGCCCCGGACGAGTACAACCTCACCATCCGACGGCGTTCCCTGTCGGCGAACCGGGACGGCAAGCGACTGACGTACTCCCTGTCCCGCGAGGAGAGCTTCGCGTTCAAACGCAAGCAGGGGCGCGGCCGGCGCATCACCATCTCGGGTGAGGAGGCACGCATCCTCGACGTGCGGGCGGGCGAGAGCAAGGACAGCGGCAGTTTCGGCATCCGGAGGCTGAGCAGCGGCCTGTCCACACTCCCCCGACTCGGTCCCGCCGACGGCGGGGACGAGGTGACACGGGTCGCCGACCGTTTGTCGTCGTTCCGGGTCTTCGACGTCGACGTCGAAGCGGCCCGGCAGCCGACGCGCCTGCGGGGTACGGACTTCGCCGCCCTTTCCCCGCACGCGGAGAACCTCGCCGGCTTCCTCATCCACCTCAGCGGTCTCGAGGATGTATGGGATGACCTGGTCGACGACGCCCGTACGGTTCTGCCCCAGTTGGAGAACATCGAGTTCGAGGAGGTCGGCGGGTCGACGGACCAGCTGACCGTCGTGTTGCGGGAGCGCGGCTTGCGCCGCATGACGCCGCTCGCCGACGCCTCGTACGGGACCGTCCGACTGCTCGGATTGCTCGCCCTGCTGTACGACCCCAACCCTCCGGCGTTCACCTGCATCGAGGAAATCGACCACGGCCTGCATCCGCAGGCCCTGGAACTGGTCGTACAACGCCTGCGCGAAGCCGCCGAGCGGACGCAGTTCATCGTCGCCACCCACTCGCCGGCGCTCGTCAACCGGTTGTATCCGGAGGAGTTCGTCGTGTGCGATAGGGACGAAGACGGGGCGTCGATCATTCCGGCCCTCACAGTCGACGAGGTGAAGGACATCGTCGAGGAGTCCGGTGAACAACCACTCGGTGAGCTCTGGTTCTCGGGAGTGCTGGGCGGCGACCTCACCGGGGGCGAGCTGTGACCCCGAAGGGACGGCAGAGCGGAACGCGTGGACCCCGGGCCCAGGAACGTGGCGTCATCGTGCTGGCCGGTGAGGACCAGAACGACTGCGAGATCATGGCCTCGCTCATACGTGCCCATCGGCCCGACCTCGGTGCGGCTGCCAAGCTGGTCCGCATCAACGACCCGGTGCGGCTGCGCAGGAAGTCCGGGCCCGACCTCGCCGCCGCTGTGAGGGCCTTGGCCGGGAAGGCCCGGGCCAAGGCGCGCCAGCAGCGCGCCGAGTTGCTCGGGTTCGTCGTCCACGAGGATCTGGACGGCTACACCGACGACAACTACGACCGGATCCGTCGCACGCTGACCGAGGAGCTCGCCCGCCAGTGCCAAGGGTTCTGGACGGCGCTCGCGCTCGCCGCGTGGGAGAGCGAGGGCTGGCTGCTGCTCTTCCCCGGCGCTTTCCCGCATGTGCGACCGCGCTGGAAGGTCCCCCATCACCTGCTCGACAAGGACACCGGCCGCGTCAAGGACGCCAAGGAGGAGCTCAAGCGGGGGCTGGGCGAGCCGGTCTTCCGGGAGAGCGACGGCCCCTCGGTCGCCCGCGAGGCTCTGAAGCATCGCCTGATCCCTTCCCCGCGCGGTACCAACCGTTCGTACGGGGACTTCGTCGGGGACCTCACGAGCTGGACCTGACCGCCGGACGCGCTCCCGGAGGTGCCCGGTGGGGACATCGCGGTATGCGTGCGGCCATCACCGTAATCGTCTGTCGCGTTCGCACCATTGACCCCTTTTGCAGAGGTCTGAAACTCGGTCCGACAGGTGCCGTTGTCCGAGGTGAGGGTTATTTTTGACACTGATCGCCACAGCTTCTTCGCGAACTGTCACGGTGTCGCGTAGCCGGCGGTCCTGGTACCCGACTTGCCCGAAAGGTCCTCGTGAAGCCCACCCTGGCCGCCGCGCAGCTCCGCGGCAGTCTGACGCAGTACCTCACGACGACGTACGCGCTGGCCGACGAGGACACGCGGCTCGCGCTGGAGCGGTTCCTCGGGGATCCGGAGACGGGGGTCTTCCGGGGGCCGTACCTGCGGATCAGGACGCCGTTCCACCCCGCCGAGGACGGATGGCAGTCGGCGCTCGAGTGGCAGCCGTCGTTCACGCCGTGGCGGCACCAGGCGAAGGCGTGGGAGCGGCTGAGCACGTACAAGGGGACGGCCAAGCCGACGCTCGTGACGACCGGCACCGGGTCCGGCAAGACCGAATCGTTCCTGATTCCCGTGCTCGATCACTGTCGCAGGCAGAAGGCGCTGGGCCGGCGCGGGGTGAAAGCAGTGCTGCTGTACCCGATGAACGCGCTCGCCACCGACCAGGCGAGCCGTATCGGCGACTACCTGGCGCAGCCCGAGCTGGCTCAGGTGACGGCCGGTCTCTACATCGGGGACAAGCCGGACACGGATTTCCGGCGTGTGATGACGCGGCGCGAGGAGATGCGCCAGTCGCCGCCGGACGTGCTGATCACGAACTACAAGATGCTGGATCTGCTGCTGCAGCGGGCCGAGGACCGGCCACTATGGGAGGGGTCCGAGCCGGCGTACATCGTGCTGGACGAGTTCCACACCTACGACGGTGCGCAGGGCACCGACGTGGCGATGCTGCTGCGGCGGCTGGCGGCCGCCGTGGGCGCCTCGAAGCCGGAGCGGCCGCTCGGTTCGATCTGCCCGGTGGCGACCTCGGCGACGCTCGGGGAAAGCGGAGGCGACACCGGTGGCATCCTCGCGGTCGCCGAGCAGGTTTTCGGGGTGCCGTTCGGTCCGGACTCGGTGATCGGTGAGGAGCGGCTGAACGCCGACGAGTTCGTCGGAGACATCGACTACGAGCTGCCCGAGCCTCCCGGCCCCAAGGAGGTCATCGAGGTCTCGGGCGGGCCGGGCGTGGAGTCCGACCCGGACCGGCTCGACCTGGACGGGCTGGCCGAGCGGCTGCTGGGGCGGCGCGGCCTTGACGCCTTTCAGATCGGCCGACTGCTGAAGAAGCACGACTTCACCCACGGTGTGCTCGCGCTGCTGAACAGTGAGCCGCTCGACGAGTGGGGGCTGCGGGACCGCATGGCCCGCTTCGGGTACGCGTGGGCGCGCACCGCGCGGGAGAATCCGCGGCTCGCGCTGGAGGCTTTGTCCCGGTTCGTAGCGCTGCTGTCGTCCGCGCGGGACCCGGAGTCCGACGAGCGCCGGCCGCGTCCCCTGCTGCACATCGAGGCGCACCTGTGGGTCCGGCCGGTGGGGCGGGTGCTCAGCGGGGTGAGCGGCCGGCCGGAGTTCCGCTGGTACGAGGACGAGCGGGCGGTCGCACGGCGCTCCGCGCTCACTGCGGCCCCCGCGTCCGAGGACCTGTCCGAAAGTGACGAATGGCCGACGGCGGACTCCCGGCGGCCTGAGGCGCTGCCCGGTTCGGACACCGTGCAGCGGCCGGCCCAGGCCCATCTACCCGCCGTCTACTGCCGGGTGTGCGGTCGGTCGGGCTGGGCGGCGCTGTCTCCGGAGTCCGATCCACAGAAACTGGAGACCAGCCCGCTGCGGATCTGGCAGGCCGCCGTCGGCCGCGACAAGCGACGGCTGCGGTACTTCATCTCGGCGACACCGACCGAGGCGAGGGACGCTCTCTGGGCGCTCACCGGCAGTGCGCCCAAGCAGACGGGCGGCGTCGATCCGCAGACCGTGGTGGTGTTGGACGGGGCCCAGGGCACCTACCGACTGCCCGCCGCCGAGGACGGGGAAGGCTTGCAGGACGCCTGGTTCGCGCGGGCCATTCTCGACAAGAAGACCGCCGACCAGGCAGCCAAGGACGACACCTGCCCGGCGTGCAACACCGACAACGGCATCAGGTTCCTCGGCACCGCGCTCGCCGCCCTGGCCTCCGCGACGGTCACCCAGCTGTTCACCGGCGGCCACGAGATCGCGCTGGCGCCGGAGGAACGCAAGACGCTGCTCTTCAACGACTCCACGCAGGACGCCGCGCACCGCGCCGGGTACGTCGCCAACGCCTCGTACAAGTTCTCGCTGCGCTCGCTGCTGGCGCACCAGCTGGACGACTCCGGTGCCCCGCTCCCGCTCAACGACCTTATCGGCGACGTCCTGGACTCCGTGGACGACCCACAGACGCTGGCCGCCGTCGTCCCGCCGGACCTGCACGACGAACCGGGCGTGGACCGGCTGCTGTCGGGGCGCGGCACCGGTGACGCGCGGACGTGGAAGCTCATCGGGGAACGGCTCGCGTTCGCGACCGTCATGGAGTTCGGGCTGCGCTCCCGGCTCGGGCGCACCCTGGAGCTGACCCGCACCACGGCCGCGGAGGTCGTGGTCGCCGACCCAGACCGGATCGTCGCGCTCGCCCGCGACCTGCACCTCACGCTGCCGGGGCAGTTGGGCCTCGAGGGCAGCCTGCCCACGTCCGAGCGGTACCTGGCGTACGTGCGGGGGCTGCTGGAGCGGCTGCGGCTGCGCGGCGGCGTCCGGCACCGGTGGCTGGACACCTGGATCAAGGAAGCAGGTGTCAACCAGTACCTGATCTCCGGGCAGCGGCCGGAGGGGATGCCGGCCTTCCCCGAGGGACGCGTGGCGCCGCCGAGGTTCCTGCTCGACGGGCCCAAGGAGAAGACGAAGTTCGACACGATCACCGGTAAGAACAACTGGTACCAGGACTGGACACGGCGCTGCCTCGGCCTGGACGCGGCGCAGGCGAGCGAGTACCTGCGCAGGCTACTGCCGGTCCTCGCGGACGAGGGGGTGCTGTCGGTGCGCACCGCCAAGGACCGCACGACCCGCGTCTACGGGCTGCAACCGGGCCACATCCACGTGAGGCTGCTGGCGGACGACCTGGTCAACAAGGCGTTCGTGTCCTGTGAGGAGTGCGGCTGGCAGCAGGTGGTGCCGCCCGAAAGGCGCACTCGCTGGTATGGGCACCCCTGCCCGCGCTGGCGTTGCGCCGGCATCCTCACCCCGCCGCAGTACGGCATGTCGTCGACCGGGGCGGGCAGCGGCGGCTTCGGCGGGAAACTGGAGCGCGACTACCGCGGCGACTACTACCGCCGCCTGTACCTGACCGGCGGCACCTACCGAGTCGTCACGGCAGAGCACACGGGCATGCTGACCCGGCCCGAACGGGAGCGCGTGGAGCGGACCTTCCGCCAGGGCACCCACTACACCGACCCCAACATGCTCTCCTGCACGCCCACCCTGGAACTGGGCATCGACATCGGCGACCTTTCGGCGGTGCTGCTCGGGTCGCTGCCGGGCGGCCCGGCGAACTACGTGCAGCGCGCCGGACGCGCCGGACGCCGGACGGGCAACGCCCTGGTGGTCGCCTTCGGCGGGCGCCGGGCCCGCGACCGGTACTACCTGGACGACCCGACCGAGATGATCGCCGGTGACATCGTGCCGCCGGGCTGCTATCTGTCGGCCGTCGAGATCCTGCGCCGCCAGTACACGGCGCACCTGCTGGACCGGGCGGCGCGCGGCGAGCTGACCACCGCGGACGGCGAGCCGCTCATGCCGGTGCCACGCCTGTCGTCGGCCCTGTTCGGCACGACCGGCTGGTGTCAGGACCTGTCGGACGCGGCGCTCACCCACGGGGCCCGGCTGGTGGAGGAGTTCCTGGCACTGTTCCCGCAGGCACCCGGCGGGACCGCCGACGACCGAGGGGTGTCCCAGCACGCCGCGGACGAGCTGCGCGCATACGCCACCTGCGGGATCGCGCGCGCCCTGCAGGAGGCCGAGGAGGAGTGGACGGCGCGCCGAGAGGAGTTGCGCCGCCGTATCGCCGCCATCGACACCGCGGTGGACGGACTGCTCGCCGAGGACCGTGAACAGGGAGCCGAGCGTCGTGAACTGCTCGCGGAACGCCGCGCCACGGGCGAGCTGCTGCGCAACCTGAGCCAGGCGAGTGCGCACGGCGCCCTCGTCGAACTGGGCCTGCTGCCCAACTACAGCCTCACCGACACGACCACTTCCCTGGAGGCCACGCTCTACTGGAAGGAAGCCACCGGGGACGACGAGGGCACGGAGGCTCCGGAAGGCGACGACGAGCGTCGGGAATGGGTGTACCGCAACGAGGTCCGGGACTATGAGCGATCCCGCAAACTGGCCCTGACCGAACTCGCGCCCGGCAACAGCTTCTACGTCAACGGTTACCGGCACGTCGTGCGCGCCCTCGACATCGGCAGCCCGGAGCAGCGTGCCTGGGCG
Organism: Streptomyces sp. NPDC052107; assembly: GCF_040680215.1. Classification (NCBI taxonomy): domain Bacteria; kingdom Bacillati; phylum Actinomycetota; class Actinomycetes; order Kitasatosporales; family Streptomycetaceae; genus Streptomyces; species Streptomyces sp. NPDC052107. The sequence goes on along the minus strand of NZ_JBFAWG010000005.1, from coordinate 70,889 downwards.
GTGTGGCGTATGTGCCCGGCCTGCGGTTACGCGCGCTCGCACGGCGACCCGAAGAGTGACACCTCGCCCTGCCCGCGGTGCGGGTCTCGGGAGATCGCCGACGCGGGCTGCGTGCACCACGTGCTCGAGCCCCGGCGCGTGATGTCGCGGGACAAGCGGGACGACGCGCGGGTGCGGGACGACCGTGACGAGCGGGATCAGAAGCGGTACGCCGTCCTCACCACCGTCGACATCGACCCGTCGCACCTGGCGGCCGGATCGTGGCGGCACGACACCGCCGTCTTCGGCGCTGACTTCACGCGCAAGGCCGTCATCCGCACCCTGAACCTCGGGGTCGACCGGCAGGACGGCAGCAGCACGGTTCCGCTGGCCGGGGACGACGTGCGTCTGAACCCCTTTTACGTGTGCGTGAGCTGCGGTGGCGCGACGGCCGACGGGCGTCCGGTCGTCGACCAGTCGCAGCACGCGCTCACCGCGTCCCTGGCACGCGCCACGCGTGCGAGCGCCCACCACCAGCTGTGGTGCCCGCGCCGCCGGCTGCACGGCAGTGCGGACGAGCAAGGCGCCGGACTGGACGTACCACTGCTTCTGGCGCACGAGCTGACGACGGAGGCCGTCCGCATCCTGCTGCCGGCGTCCGTGGCGCGGGCCAAGGAGCGGCTCGCCTCCTTCACCGCCGCGCTGTTCGCGGGCATAGCCGCCCGCTACGGCGGCGACCCCGACCACATCGACATCACCGCCGCGTCCATGCCGGACGGCGAGGACCGCGACTGGCCACGCCGGTTCCTCGTGGTGTACGACCGGCTGCCCGGCGGCACCGGCTACCTGCACCGCCTGGCGACTCCCGACGGTTTCCGCGAGGTGTTGCTGAAGGCCCGTGAAGTGATCGAGAGCTGTGGGTGCCTGGAGAAGGGACTCGACGGCTGTCACCGCTGCCTGCTGCGCCGCGTGCCGCCGGCCGACTACGACAAGGTCAGCCGCAACGAGGTCCGGCAGATGCTGGACGAACTGCTCGGTGCGGATGGTGAGCGCTGGCGCACCTCGCCCGTCACCACCACCCAGCACATCCCGATGCACAAGCAAGCCGAAAGCGATCTCGAAGTACTGTTCATCGACACCCTCCGTGAGTGGGCCGGGCTGCCCGAGAGCCGTGCCAGCGGCGACGCCTACATAACGCCGGCCGGTACCCACGCACTGGACCTGCGGCTTACCGCGGCCGACGGCACCACGCTGAGCTGGCGGGTGTCGCAGCAGCGTGTCCTCGACGGCACCCGCCCCGACGTCCTCTTCGAGCGGGTCGACGCACCCGGCCCGCGCGTGGCGGTCTACCTGGACGGTTACGAGTTCCACGCCGGCCGCGAGCACAACCGGGTCGGCGAGGACGCCGACAAGCGCACGCGGCTGCGCGCGGAAGGGCTCCGGGTCTTCCAGCTCACCTACGGCGACGTGGCGAAGTGGCAGCGCCACGTCCGGGACACCGGATACGCGGGCGCCGGCCCTGCCGACCCGGTGTGGGAGCCGTACGGCGACCAGGCCCGCGGCAGAGCCCGCGACTTCTACGCGAAGGTGCGGGGCGGGCTGCCGGGTGAGCTCGCGGAGACAGTCTGGGTCAATCCGGCCGTGCAACTCGTCGAGTATCTGCGCCGGCCGGACGCAGAGCGCTGGCAGTGGCGGGCGGAGGCCGCCTTGGCAGGCTTCATGGGAGCCGGGGCCCGCCCCGTCGCGCTGCTGCCGGACGTGCTCGGCGAGCAGATCACGACGGCGCTGAGGGGAGAAACGCCCACGGGGCCACGCGGCCCGGTACAGCTGTTCACGGTCACGGATCGGTCCGGGCTGCCGCTGGTGTTCGCCGCGGACGGCCGGGCGAAACCCCCCGCGTGGACCGGCATCGTGCTCCTCGACGACTCGCCCGGCGTTCATGCCCACGAGGAGGCGCACAAGCGCCGCTGGCGGGCCTGGTTGTACTGGTCCAATCTGCTGCAGTTCCTGGACGGCGGAGGCGGCGACGCCGTACAGCTCACGGTCGGCCGTGTGGACGGATTCCCCGTGGAAGCTCTGGCGGTCACAGGTGGCAGCGGCGTCCTGGAGAGTGTCCGCGCCACGCTCGCCACCACCGCGACCGTCGATGGCACGCCCGCGCAGGCGGAGCCCGCCGCGCCCTCGCCGCAGACCGCGGCCGCCGCAGAGGTGTCCGCGGTCGCCCCCGACGCGCCCGGCCGGGACGCCGCGTGGAACCGGGTCATCGAATACCTCGACCCGGACGAGCCCGGCCTGCTCGCGCTTGCCGACGCCCTTGCCGGGCGCGGCGTCACGGTTCCCGAGGACGGCTACGAACTCGACGAGAACGGCTGGCTGGCCGAGCTGGCGTGGCCCGGCGCTCGCATCGGCGTCGTCCTCGCCCCGCGCCCGCCCGAGGGCCTGGAAGACGACCCGGAGGCCGCCGACCGCGACCGAGCGTTCGCCGCGGCCGGCTGGGAAGTGCGCCCCGCCGCCGACTGGACCGTCGACGACATCGCGGACCGCCTCGGCGGCGCACAACCATCCGGCGACCAGGAAAGTCGTAACCAGCCAGACGGCATCACCACGGACAGCGGGGAGAACGAACAGCGGTGACCGGCAAGAACGTGACGCTGCGCCTGCTCGACAAGGCGGACCGGGAGATCCTCAAGCTCCCCCGCCCGGTCAAGGGCGCGATCTACGACTTCCAGCACAAGTTCAAGACCAACCCCGATTCCGCGGGACTGCGTCTCAAGCAGCTGCAGGGGCACGACAAGCTGTACTCGGCACGCATCAACGACGAGTACCGTGCGCTGCTGCTGCGGCTGGCCGATGACGACTGGCTGATCGTCTCGGTCAAGCACCGCAAGGACGTGTACGCGCATCTCGACCGGCTCACGTACTCGGTCAACCGCGTCACCGGCGGCATCGAGTACGTGGACCTGCAGGTCGTGCAGGAGGAAGTGCTCAGGCCTTCGGCCCCGCAGACGACCACGCCCTCCTTGCCCACCGAGCCACTTCGCCCAGCCGAGCCCGCCGTTCCGCGGCCGCTGTTCGGGAAGTGGTCGGAACAGCAGCTCACCGACCTGGGTGTGGCCCCCGCCCTGACCCCTGTGGTCGCCGCGCTGACCACCGAGGACCAGCTCCTCGGGCTCGTGGAGTACGCACCGCAGCTCACCGGCGAGGTGCTGCTGGCGCTGTACGACGGCAAGGAGTACGACGACGTCCTCGAGCAGGTCACCGCCCCCGTCGCGGCACCGGAACCTGTGGACACCGAGGACTTCCGGGCTGCCGTCGAACGTCCGGCCACCATCGTCACCACGAGCGACGACGCCCTGCGCGAGGCGCTGGAGGGCGAGGACTTCGGGCGCTGGAAGGTGTTCCTGCACCCCACTCAGGCAAAGCTGGTCGCGCGGGACTACAGCGGTCCTGCGCGTGTGGGCGGCGGGCCAGGCACCGGCAAGACGATCGTGGCCCTGCACCGGGTCAAGCACCTGGTCGAGCGGCTGCCCGCCGGCCGGACCAAGCCGGTCCTGCTGACCACGTACAACAAGAACCTGGCGGCGGACCTGCGTTCACGGCTTCTGGCCTTGGGCGGCGAGAACCTGCTGTCGCGTGTGGAAATCAGCCATGTCGACCAGCTCGCGCTGCGGACCGTCCGGGAGGCGGAGCCCGGCAACCGGAAGCGGATCATCGATGAGTCGCAGGCGGTCCGGGAATGGCGCTCGCTCCTGGACGAGCTCGGCGAGGACGGCTGGGACGCGGAGTTCCTGAACGACGAATGGACGCAGGTGATCCTCGGCCAGGCCGTCACCTCCCGCACCGACTACTTCCGGGCTCGCCGCGCCGGACGCGGACGCACGGTCAGCCGGTCCGAGCGCGCTGAGATCTGGCAGCTCGCCGAGCGGTTCACCCAGCGCCTGGACCGGCTCGAAGTCCAGACCTGGGACCAGATCGCGGAGCGGGCGGCTCAGCTGGAATCGGAGCGCGCCCGCCGTATCCAGGCCATCGACCGCCAACGAGAGGAAGCGGGCGGCCTCGACAACCGGCACATGGCCGACGGTTCGGGCGGCTGGCTGCGCTACCGGTACCGGCACATCGTGGTGGACGAGGCTCAGGACCTGCGGCCCGCACACTGGAAGATGCTCCGTGCGATGACCGCACCCGACCGCAACGACCTCTTCCTGGTCGGTGACACCCACCAGCGCATCTACAAGAACCAGGTGACCCTCGGCAGCCTCGGCATCAACATCCGCGGCCGGTCGTCGAAGCTGTCGCTGAGCTACCGAACCACCCGGCAGATCCTGCGGTCCGCGCTGAACGTGCTCGGTGACGAGACGTACGACGACCTCGACGGCAGCAGTGAGACGCTGGCCGGGTACCGGTCCGTGCTCAGCGGTGCCGTGCCCGACCTGCACAGGTTGAGCGACTGGGCGCAGGAGCGCGAGGCGATCGCCGCGCTGATCGAGTCCTGGGGTCGGGTGCCGCACGAGCAGATCGCCATCGCCGTACCGACCAACCAGATGGCGAGCGAGGCCGCGTACACGCTGGCTCAGCGCGGCATCCGGGCGCTGGAGATCGGCCCGGACGGGCCCCGCGGCGACACCGGCGTGCACATCGGCACGATGTTCCGGTTCAAGGGGCTCGAATACCAGCGCATGATCATCGCCGGGGTGACCGACGGGCTGGTGCCGCGTGCGAGCGTCCAGCAGCGGCGGACCACGGATCCGACGCGCTACCGGACGGAGATGCAGCGCGCCCGATCCCTGCTCTTCGTGGCCGCAACGCGTGCCCGGGACAGCCTGGACGTCTTCTGGCACGGGGAGCCGAGCCCGTTCCTGGAGGAACTGATCAAGGTCCGGCAGCCGTTCGCGGCATGACCGGCCCTGGGATCGTGCCGCGGTTGGCTTCGGCTAGCGCGGCATGATCGGCCCCTGGGGCACGAGGAACGGCCGCCGGGGATCCTCCGGCGGCACCCTGCGGGTCGCGAGTGCCGGATCGGGGTCCGGCAGGTACGGGGCGAGGGCCGCGTACGCCTCCGCCGCATCGCTGGGACGATCCTCGGGACGCTTGGCGAGCAGTGCGTCCAGCAGGACCTGCAGAGCGGCCGGGGCGTCGACACCGTGGTCGGCCAGCCGGGGCGGGGACGCGGTGAGGTGCTGGGTCACGAGCTCGGCGGGGCCCTCGCCGCGGAAGGGAGGGTGGCCGGTGAGCATGTGGTGCAGCAGACAACCCACCGCGTACAGGTCGCTGCGGCCGTCCAACGGCTTTTCGCCGGCCAGGAGTTCGGGCGAGGCATAGGACACGTTGCCGAGAGTTTCGCCAGTCATGGTGAGCCGGGGGTCGGTGTCCGAGAGGACCTTCACGAGACCGAAGTCGAGGATCTTCGCCAGACCGCTGGTGCATACCATGACGTTCTGAGGCTTGAGATCACGGTGCACAAGGCCGGCCGCATGCGCGGCGGACAGCCCGGAACACAGTTGCGCGGCTGCCGAGACCGCGGTTGCCACGGGCAGCAGCCCGCCGTCGGCGCCGTCGATGATGTTGTCGAGGGTCGTGCCGTCGACGAGCTGCATCACCAGACAGCAGACGTCCTCGGTGACGGCCGCGTCGTACACGGTCGTGATATTGGCGTGGTCCAGACGAGCGGCGGCCTTGGCCTCCCTCTCGAAACGCGCCAGGGCGGTGTGGCGCCAGTCGGGGAGAGCCAGAAGGTCCGCGGCGACGGTCTTCACCGCGACAGGGCGCTCAAGATACACGTCCGTCCCCTGCCAGACGTGCCCCATCGCTCCCCTGCCCAGGATCCGGTCCAGCCGATATCTGCCCCGCAGAACCTTGCCCGCAGCGAACTGCTCCACGTTCACTTCCTTACGTGCACCCCAGCGGTATCGGCGCTGTCTGACCAGCAAGTGCCCTCCGAGCCCGCGCGGGAACAGTCAACCAGGGCCGGGGTGCGCCACGAACTCGAAGGGCCGGTCTCAGCGGATCGTACGAGATCACGTAGGGGGCCGGGCACGACGTCCGGCCCCCACAAGCGTGCCGGTAAGCAGCCGAGGGTGAGCCGGCGGGTGATCCCTACCGGATGCTCTGCAGAAGATTGCCGGTAGCAGAGACGGTCCAGAACGACCACCCGTTGCGATGCGGACTTACGTGCGGCTTCAGTGCCCGTACCACGGCGAATGCCGCTCCGCTGGGTGACTCGTATTCGCCTCGACCCGGGCCGGAGGGAATGGTTACGATTCGAGAGGAGGGGTCGTAATAGCCGTTGACACGTCGACTTTCGTAGACCACGTGGATCTCGACGCCCTGTTCCGTGCGAAGCTCTTGCGCGCTCACTCCGACCAAGGTGGGCGCGCTGGGTTCCTCCGCGATCACCTCCTCGTCGGCAGGCGGCTCGTCGGCGTCCCGGTGGGTGTCCTGCCCGCTGAAGACGGGAAGTCCCAGGAGACGGTTGAGGACGTTGGCCAGCAGGCGCCTGCGTGCGGCCAGGAAGTCGGGAAACTGATCGAGGGACCGCAGTTCAGGAGCCTCTGGGATCCATTGCTCGACCAGGCGTTCCGGCGCGATGCCTGCCATGTATTCGGCAGGCAACTTCGAGCCGATCATCTTGTTGGTCTGGCCCATCACAAAAGCAAGGTTGGCCAGGCTGTTCCACTCCTCCTTGGCGTACGTGGACTGGACGCGGGCGCGCGGGAACACATGATGGAACTCGATCTTGGCACCGCTGCTCAACGGCTGGTCGCTGATGGCGATGTTGGTAGCCCAATCCCGGGCCTTGTCGCGCAGCGCGGCGATGTAGAGCAACCGGAAAAAGGCGTGAGTGGAGTACTTCTGCTCCAAGTCCCTCGGGTGCAGGGGCGTGTCCGCGGAGCGGCTGCCCGAGGCCCGGCGGATGAGCTCGGTGAACAGTCCCTCGCCCTGCCGCGCCCTGATCAACCTGGCCTCGGCGTCAAGCTTGGTCTCGACCTGCAGCGAATAGTGGCTGAAGGCCATTGCCGTGTAGACCCAGCGGCGCAGCAGACCGGCCTCGCCCGGCAGTAGTTTTCCGTCCCGCTGATGCAGAAGGAGAGCCGGCACGACGGTGACGTTCGGCGACGTCAGAATCTCGGAACGGGGGATCGCGCACTCTTCCCGCAGGAAGTCGATGGCGTACCGGAGAGCTGTCTCGGTGGCTTGCCATGCTTCCTTCAGCGCCGCTGCGTCGACTCCTGAGCCGATGAGCTTGATGTGGCGGGCTCCTGTGCCCGCCAGGAGGCTCATCAGGCGCAGTACGGCCTCCCGGTCCAGGCCGAAGTTGCTGTCCCGCAGTTCCTGGTGAAAGGCGTCCATGGTTGCTAGGCCATCAGCCCAACGTGCCGCGATGGCGCTGTAGACGAGATCACCCTTGGACAGCCGCCGTCCACCCTTATTCAGTCGGGCGAACAGCTCGGCGACTTCCTCGTAGTCGTCCGACTCATAGGTGATCACGGCGATCTGGTGCTTGCGGATGTCGTGCACCTTCTGCAGACGCTGCATCCATTCACCGAAGTTCGGATCGGAGTACGGCACACCCGAGGTGTTGAGGACCTCGTGGTACTGCACGTTCTCTTGCAGGAGAGTCGAGACGCGAAAGAGCATCGGATCCTTGCTCTGGACCGCGCTAGGGTTGACGAACTCCTCGGTCCGCACGTCGAAGCGAAGGTCGATGAGCCGGCCATCAGCCTTGGACGTCGGCTGGTACACCCATGCCAGGGATGTCAGCCTCTGCTGGCCGTCCAGCAGGTAGACGGGCTGGTGCGTCGACTTGGCGGCCTGGACTACCGCCGCCGTCTTGAACGGCACCGGCAGATTGGTCTTCCACAGCAGCAGAGCGCCGACCGGATATCCGCGATAGAGCGAGTCGAAGAGGTCGCGCACGTCAGGTCGCATCCAGACGAAGTCACGCTGGATGGAAGGAATGACGACTCTGCCGTGAAGCAGATCCTCTACCTGAGAAATGATCTTTTCGTTGGCCAACCCCATATTGTCCCCCACTGCCGGTGATCCCCTACAAACACCATAGCCATGACCGAGAACGGTCACCCACTGTGGACGAAAAGGTAGCCGCGGGCGGCTGGATAGGCTCCGCCCAGGGCCAGGTTGAAGTTGACGTACTGGTCGTGGTCGTAGACCCACTGACCGCGGGTGGACTCCAGTACGTTGCAGGTCGTCTCCTGGACCAGGTGGTCGTCGACGGAGAAGTGCATCGCCGTCGGCGTCCGTTCGAGGGCGTAGGTGTGCCAAAGGTCCAGCGCGCCGCCGCCCGCACATGTCTGGCGGGCGCCGATGTCGCCGTCCTCCGAGTAACGGGGGCCATGGAGGGCCGTGCCGGTCCAGTCCCGGTAGCCGATGTTCTCCATGATGTCGGTCCCGCCGGAGGGCGGCCAGGAGACCCCGGTGAGGCAGCCGTCGATGAGGTTGAGGCGGAGCTGGATGTGGCGCAGCCCCCTGCGGAGGGCGCGTTCGAGGTCGAACAGCGGGACGTGGCCGTCGGTGACGGCCTCGACCGGGTCACCTGCGAGGGGACGACGGCGACACGACGCCGTCGGGCCACAAGCACGTGTTGGCGATGGTCCGGGGTGCGCTGACCTGGTCCGCCATCTCCACGCACTGCTTGTCGTGCTCGAAGACCACCTCGGCACATCACTACGGCCGCAAGCGGTTCCCCGGAGCGGGATCTGTGTCCGCTTCCCGGCCACCCGCCGGCGGCATATGGCACCTGCGGGCGACGGTGGATGTGGGGTGTGTGTGTCGACGTCGCAGGCAACGCGTGAACGTCGCGGCAGTTCGGGTGCCCTTCGCCACAGAAGCGGTGCAAAGCAGCGAGGCCGAAACACCGTGGCGAGGCCCGCACTTGAGGCCACTCGCGGGGGTCGAGCGCTTCTGAGGGCGTTGCTGCAAGTCCGGCACCGGTGAGGCACTGCTCCGCACCGCCTGCTCTATGATCGTTGAATACTGAACCTCATCGCACCTGCAATAAGACCCCGAACAATCTCGGTGACCACGATCGCCCAGAGTCGAGCGGGCCTCGCAGTGGTGACACACGTGAAGAAAGGCGCACAGCATGGCCCTCGGACTGCTCCGACGTCGGCGTTCCCGCGGTGCTTCCGGTGCCGCGGGCCTGTCGGTACCGCTGCCGGCCGGGGCGGGCGGTTATGGCTGCGAGGTCGTGGATCCCATGGGGCAGCCCATGGGCGGTGCCGAGGTCACGGTGACCGCGCTGGACAGCCACCGCGTCGTCACCCGCGGCACCACCGACCCGTACGGCCTGTTCGTGCTGACGCTGCCGCCGGGCTCCTACAGCGTGATGGCCGCGTCGGAGGGACTCACGCCTGCTCGTGAGAACGTCGACATAGCCGCCGGGGTCGCCCACTCCCTGGCGCGCATCGCGCTGGTGCCCGCCCGTCAGCTGGAACTTCCGCCGCCCGGCACCTGGTTGTTCGACCCACCGCACACCGCGATCCGGTTCATCGCCAAGCACGTGGGCATGGCCCACGTCCACGGCCGCTTCACTCGTTTCAACGGCGGCATCCGCATCGCGCCGGACATGGCCGATTCCCAGGTGTCGGTGCGCATCGATGCCTCCAGTATCGCCACGGGCAACAAAACCCGCGACAATCACCTGCGTTCCGCGGACTTCCTCGACGTCGAGCGTTATCCGTACATCGACTTCACCAGCACCCGGTTCGTCTACCGCGGTGGCTCCAAGTGGACGCTGAACGGCACGCTCACCATGCACGGCATGAGCCGGTCCGTGGGACTGGACACGACGTATCTCGGTACGGTGAACGGCGGTTACGAGCAAGAGCTCCGCTGCGCGGCACTGGCGAAGACGGAGTTGCACCGCGAGGATTTCACTCTCAACTGGCGATCGATGCTGGCCCGCGGCATCGCGGTCGTCGGACCGACCGTTCAGCTGGAGTTGGACGTCCAGGCGATGTACCGCACCCCCGAGACCCCCACGCCCCCGGAGTAGCCGAGGGGCCCGGACGGGCCCGCCCAGGCAGCAGGCGAGGCCGGCCTGGAGATGGCACGGCGCAGAAGCGCGGTTCGCAGCTCCAGGCACGGGATCTTGGAACGGCCGACCAGCTACCCCTTCTGCTCCACCTTCACCCAGTCCACCTCAGCCTGCACTCCGCCACCCGCGATCTTGTCCACGCTCGACTGCGGCAGCCCCCAGTAGGGGCTGGTGACCTTGTTCCAGCCCGCCGGGTACGCGCCGCCCAGCGCCAGGTTGAGGATCACGTACTGGTCGTGGTCGTAGACCCACTGACCTCGCGTCGACTCCAGGACGTTGCGGGTCGTCTCCTGGACCAGGCGGTCGTCGACGTAGAAGCGCATCGCCGTCGGGGTCCATTCGACGGCGTAGGTGTGCCACTGGTCCGCCGTGCCGCCGCCAGTGTACGTCTGGCGGGCGCCGATGTTGCCGTCCGCCGAGTAGCCGGGGCCGTGCAGGGAGGTGCTGGTCCAGTCGGGGTAGCCGATGTTCTCCATGATGTCGGTCTCGCCGGAGGCGGGCCAGGAGACGGACGGGTCGTCCACGTTGGACCCCAGCAGCCAGAAGGCGGGCCAGAAGCCGTCGCCGACCGGCAACTTCATGCGGGCGCTGACCCTGCCGGACGTGAAGTCGACGTGGGTGTGGGTGTCGATGCGGCCCGAGGTGAAGTCGTAGGTGCCGCCGCCCGCCTGGGTGCAGCCCTTGCAGTACTTGGCGTGCAGGATCAGCTCGCCGTTCCCGACGCGGACGTTGTCGGCCGAGTCGACGTACGCCTGGGACTCGCCGTTGACCGGGCCCATCTCCGTGCCGGTGCGGACCACCCGCCATTTCGAGCGGTCGAGCGCGGTGCCGGTGAAGTCGTCGAAGAAGGTGGTGCGGTAGGTGCCGGACTGGTCGGCCGGCAGGGCCGGGTAGGCGGCGGAGGCGCTGCCTCCGGTGCCCCAGACCTGGAACTCGTAGAGGGAGTAGCCGAACTGGGCGGTGGCCGGGGCCGGGTTGTAGAAGGAGCGGCGTTCCTTGCCGAGCATGCGGACGTAGCGGCCGCTCACGGGCGAGGGCAGGGTGATGCTGTCGTGCAGGCCGGTCGCGTCGGACGGGGACTGGACGTTCGCGCGGCGGGCGGCGATGTCGGGGGCCGACGGCTCGTAGACGGTGCGCCAGGTGCGGTTGTCGTCGGAGACCTGGAGCTGGTAGTCGACGGCGTACGCCGCCTGCCAGTACAGGTCGACGGTGTCGATCGTCGCGTTCGCGCCGAGGTCGACGGTGATCCAGCGGTCGGCGTTCCAGTCGCTCGCCCAGCGGGTGGCGTCGTCCTTGAGGTTGGCGGGCCAGCCGCCGTCGGTGACGTAGGACGGTGAAGTTCCGGCGTCCTGATAGTAGTTGGAGTAGGCGGGGTGGTTCGGGGCGAGGTTGGTGCGGGTGGTGGACGCGGGCGCCGGTTCGCCGCCGTAGACCTTGAACGAGTAGAGCGAGTAGCCGTACGGCGTGGCGCGCTGGATGCCGCGCATCCGGACGTAGCGTCCCACCAACTCCTGCGGGTACGTGTGCGCGGTGACCGAGCCGCCAGTGCCCGCCGTCTCGGTGTAGAACGGCGCCCAGTCGGTGCCGTTGTTCGAGGCCTCCAGGACGTAGCGCTTGCCGTACGCGGCCTCCCAGTCCAGGACGACCCGGTCGATGCGGAGCGTGGAGCCGAGGTCGAGCTCGATCCAGGCGTCGTCGGCGAAGTTGCTGGACCAGCGGGTGGAACCGTTTCCGTCGAAGGCGAGGCCGGGGGTGGTGCCGGCGTTCTCGCTGCCGGAGGCGGTGACGGCGGCCGGGTTCGCCGCGTAGGCGGTGGCCGCGCGGTCGGTGTCCCAGCTGACGGCGGCGGAGGCCGCGGAGGCGGGGGTGGCCAGGAGGGGGCCGCCGCCCAGCAGGGCCGTGGCGGCCAGGGCGGCCAGGAGGGTGCGGGGGACGCGACGGGATGGCATGTGAATCTCCTTGTGGGGTGGAGGTGCACTCGCTGATCTATGTCACGTGCATGACAGAACTGCAGGTGGTGCGGGCCGGTGGGCACGGGCTCCCTTCCCGTGCCCACCGGCCGGCCGGGCCCGGCTCAGGCGGCCCGGCGTGCCTGGCCGCGGTGGACGCGGACGATGTCCGCGTACCGGTGTCCGCTGCCCTTGATCGTGCGCACCTGGGTGCGGTAGTCGACGTGGACCAGGCCGAAGCGCTTGTCGTAGCCGTACGCCCACTCGAAGTTGTCCAGCAGGGACCAGGCGAAGTAGCCGGCGAGCGGGGCGCCCTTGCGGGCGGCCGAGGCGCAGGCGGCGAGGTGGGCTTCGAGGTAGTCCTGGCGCTCGGGGTCGTCGATGCTGCCGTCGGGGCGGACGACGTCCGGGAAGGAGGAACCGTTCTCGGTGACGTAGATCTTCCGGGCGCCGTACTCCTCGGTGAGCCGGAGCAGCAGGGTCTCGATGCCGCTCGCGTCGATCTCCCAGTCCATGCCGGTGCGCGGCACCCCTTCGCGGCGCACGGCGCGGACGTACGGCGCCGGGGCGTCGGGGGCGTCGGCGATGTACGCGGGGAAGTAGTAGTTCAGGCCGAGCCAGTCCAGAGGCGTCGCGATCGTCTCCAGGTCGCCCGTCCTCAAAGGCAGTTCGACGCCGTAGGTCTCGACCATGTCGGCCGGGAAGCCGCGGCCGTGCACCGGGTCGAGCCACCAGCGGTTGACATGGCCGTCGTGGCGGTGGGCGGCGGCGATGTCCTCGGGGCGGTCGGTGGCCGCGTGCACGGTGGAGAGGTTGTTGACGATGCCGACCTGGGCGCCGGGCGCCGCGGCGCGGATCGCCTGGGTGGCGAGGCCGTGGCCCAGCAGCAGGTGGGCGGATGCGCGTACGGCGGCGGTCAGGTCCGTCCAGCCCGGGGCCATCTTGCCCTCCAGGTGGCCGATCCAGGCCGAGCAGCTCGGCTCGTTCAGGGTCGCCCAGAGCTTGACTCGGTCGCCGAGGCGGGCGGCGACCGCCGAGGCGTACTCGGCGAGCGCGAAGGCCGTGTCGCGCTCGGGCCAGCCGCCTCGGTCCTGGAGCACCTGCGGCAGGTCCCAGTGGTAGAGGGTGACGGACGGGGTGATCCCGGCCTCCAGCAGGGCGTCCACCAGCTCGTCGTAGAACGCCAGGCCCTTGGGGTTCACCGGTCCGGTGCCGCCGGGCAGCACACGCGGCCAGGCGATGGACAACCGGTAGGCGTTGACGCCGAGTTGCCGCATCAAGGCGATGTCCTCGCGCCAGCGGTGGTAGTGGTCGCAGGCGACGTCGCCGGTGTCGCCGTTCGCGATCTTCCCCGGGGTGTGCGAGAAGGTGTCCCAGATCGAGGGCGTACGGCCGTCCTCGGCGACGGCTCCCTCGATCTGGTACGCCGCGGTTGCCGCGCCCCACAGGAAGTCGTGCGGGAGTGCGGCGAGGTCGATGCGTTCGGACACGGAAGTCCCTTCGGAATACGGGGTGTTGGTCACTCGGGTCACTTGACGGCGCCTGCCGTCAGACCGGCGACGAGATAGCGCTGCAGCAGCAGGAAGCCGGCCACCACGGGCACGCTGACGACCAGCGAGGCGGCCATGATCTGGTTCCAGTAGACGTCGTTGAGGGTGGAGTAGCCCTGGAGGCCGACGGCGAGCGTGCGGGTGGCGTCGTTGGTCATGACGGACGCGAAGAGCACCTCGCCCCAGGCGGTCATGAAGGCGTAGACGGCGACGGCGACGATGCCGGGGATCGCGGCCGGTACGACGATCCTGAGCAGCGCGCCGAGCGGGCCGCAGCCGTCGACCAGCGCCGCCTCGTCCAGGTCGCGCGGCACCGAGTCGAAGTAGCCGATCAGCATCCAGATGGAGAAGGGCAGGGAGAAGGTCAGATACGTCAGGATCAGGCCGCCGCGGGAGCCGAACAGGGCGATGCCGGTGGCGTTGCCGATGTTGACGTAGATCAGGAACAGCGGGAGGAGGAAGAGGATGCCCGGGAACATCTGCGTCGACAGGACCGTCACCGTGAAGACCCGCTTGCCGCGGAAGTCGTAGCGGCTGACGGCGTACGCGGCGAACACCGCGATCACCACCGAGCAGATCGTCGCCGCGCCCGCCACGATCAGCGAGTTCATGAAGTACTTCGCGAGCGGGACCGTCGACCAGATGTCGATGTACGGGCGGATGGTCAGACCGCTCGGCAGCCAGCGGAACTTGCCGGTGACGTCCGCGAGCGGCTTCAGCGAGCTGGAGACCATCACGTACACCGGGATCAGCACGAAACCGGTGAGCAGGGTGAGGAAGATCCGCCTCGACCACAGGAAGGAACGCGGCGGCGCCATCGGCGAGGTGCGCCTCGGTGAGGCGAGGGGCGGGCTAGACATCGGCGGCCCTCCGTCCGCGCGAGGTGAACAGCAGGTACACGCCCGTCACGACGAGCAGGAACAGCAGCAGCAGGACCGACATGGCCGAGCCGGTGCCGAAGTTCCACGTGACGAAGGACGCCTGGTAGATGTGGACCGAGATGAGGTCGGCGGCCTCGGGGGCGGACTTGCCGAACAGCACGTACGGCGTGTTGAAGTCGTTGAACGTCCACAGGAACAGCACCAGGACCAGGACCTGGTTGACCGGGCGCAGCGAGGGCAGCGTGATGCGGCGGATCTGCTGCCACATCCCGGCGCCGTCCAGCGCGGCGGCCTCGTACAGCTCCCGGGGGATGTTCTGCAGTCCTGCCATCACGATGAGGAAGGCGAACGGCCAGCCCTTCCACACCGACACGGTCAGCAGGGCGTAGAAGCTGTTGTCGCCGATCAGCCAGAAGGAGGGCTTGCCGGTGAGGTGCAGCTGGTCGTGCAGGACGTGGTTCACCAGGCCGTTGTCGTGCTGGAACATGAACACCCAGGTGATGACGGCCGCGTAGACCGGCAGGGCGTACGGCACCAGGAACAGCGCCCGGAGCAGGCCGCGGCCGCGGAAGGTGTCCTGCATGTAGATCGCGGCGGCGGTGCCGATCAGCCAGCACAGGCCGACCGACAGCAGGGTGAAGCCGACGGTGACGAAGAAGGAGTGCAGCAGCGCGTCCCCGACGGGCGCGTTGAAGTCCACCGACACCTTGTAGTTGCCGAGGCCCGACCAGGGGGCGCTGGACCAGTCGCGGATGTAGAACTGGGTGAGTTCCTTGAAGCTCATCACGATGCCGATGACCATCGGCACCAGGTGGACGAGGAGTTCGAGCAGCAGGGCGGGCAGGAGCAGCAGATACGGCAGGGAGACGCGGCGCAGCCGCCCGGGGCGGCGGCGTGGTTCGCGCGCCGCCGCCCCGGACGAGGCCTGCGTCACCGGCTCCTTGAAGGCGGTGGTCGACATCTTCTCGCTCACGCCGCCGGCATCTGCTGCTGGGCCTTCTGCAGCGCGGCCTTGACCGAGTCGGTGGTCACGGCGCGGCCGGCGGCGGCGTCGGCGAACAGGTCCTTGACGGCCGTACCGACCGCCGTCTCGAACTGCGACTCGGACGCGACCTGCGGCAGGGCGGCCGCACTGGTGGCGAGGGTGTTCTTCAGCACGGCGGTCGCGGGGGCGCTGAACGCGGCGTCCCCCTGGGCCGACTTGACCGGAGGGATGGAGCTGTAGGCCGTGTTGAGGACCTTCTGCTCCTCGTCGGAGGTCATGAACTTCACGAACTGAGCGGCGCCGTCGAGGTTGTGGGTGTTCTTGAAGACGGCGAGGTTGATGCCCGCGACCATCGAGTTGACCTGGGTGCCGGTGCCGGGGGTGCCGGAGATCACCGGGACCGGCGCTATGCCGTAGGCGTCCTCGCTCATGCCCTGGGACTTGAGGTTGGCGGCGGCGGACTGCCACAGCAGCATCGCCTGCTTGCCCTTGGCGAAGTCACTGACGGACTGGTTCTGCGCGTACTCGGCGTCGCCCGCCGGGATGACCTTGTCCTTGGCCATCAGGTCGACGTAACTCTTCACCGCCTCGACCACCTTGGGGTTGGTGAAGTCCGGCTTGCCGTCGGCCGTGAAGAAGTCGGCGCCGTGCTGCTTGGCGAAGACGAAGACGTGGTGGATGTTCTCCGCCAGGGACGAGCCCTCGGCGCCGAGCACCGACTTGCCCTTGGCCTGGATCTTCTTGCCGTCGGCGACCAGTTCGTCCCAGGTGGCCGGCGGCTTGCTGATCCCCGCGTCGGCGAAGATCTTCTTGTTGTAGTAGAGGGCGTAGGCCATCGAGTACAGCGGGACCGCGGCCGGGTCCTTGCCCGCCGCGCCGGTCGAGCCGAGCGCGGAGTCGACGAACCGGTCCTTGCCGCCGATCTTGGCGAAGTTCTTGGTGTCCCACGGCAGCAGCGCGCCGGTCGCCTGCAGCGAGGCGCTCCAGGTGTTGCCGATGTTCAGCACGTCCGGGCCCTGACCCGAGGTGGTCGCGGTGAGGATCCGGTTGAGCAGGTCGGACCAGGGCACGACCTCCAGCTTCACCTTGATCCCGGTCTGCTTCTGGAACTTGTCGAGTTCGGGCTGGAGGACCTGCTTGTCGACGGCGATACTGGCGCCCTGGTTGGAGGCCCAGTACGTCAGCGTCTTCGGCGAGTCGTTGGACCCGCCGCCGCTGGACGAGCCGCCTCCGCAGGCCGTGGCCGCGAGGACGAGAGACAGGGTGACGGCGCCTGTGGCCGCGGCTCGGATGCTGCGCATGGCTCCTGGTGTCCCTTTCCGGGAGTCGAGAACCCCGAGGCTGCTCACGGAAGCCGACACTTGTGCGGACCCGTTCGGTTCCCGAAGCCCCTCATGGCTTAATTTAGGACGTGAGTTAAACCTCAAGAGAAACGCTCGTCAAGAGATGCGGCAACGGCAAACGGCCGAACAGGCCGGAAAAGCGCGGAGAAACGCCGGAAAACAGGGAGGCCAGGTGGCAGCGGTGGGCGGCCGTACGGTGCGTGACCTGCGACGGGAGAGCCGGAGCGCCGTTCTACAACGGTTGTATGTCGACGGGCCGATGAGCCGGCACGCGCTGGGCCCGGCGACCGGCCTGAGTTCGGGCTCCGTCAGCAACGTCGTGACCGGACTGCTCGCCGACGGCCTGCTGGAGGAGGCGGGCGTGGTCGGCACGGACGCGGGCCGGCCGAGCCGCCTGCTGCGGGTACGGCCGGACAGCGGACGGCTGATCGGGGTGGACGTCGGCGAGACCCGGGTCCGGGTGGAGCTGCTCGACCTCGGTCTCACCGAACTCGCCCGCGTCGAGCGACCGTTGGGGCCGCGCGGATACGACGTCGGGGCCGTCGTCGGCCATGTCGCGGAGGGGATCGCGCACGTGCTCGAGGCGGCCGGAGTCCCCGGCTCGGACCTGCTCGGCGTCGGCGTCGGCGTGCCCGGCATCGTCGAGCACGCCGGGTGGCAGGGCGCGGTCGTGCACGGCCAGACGGTCGGCTGGGACGCGGTACCGCTGGAGCGGCTGCTGCGCGCCTCCGCCCAACTCCCAGCGCATATTCCGTACTTCATCGACAACGGCGCCAAGGCCCTGGGGCAGGCGGAGATGTGGTTCGGCGCGGGACGCGGGGCCCGCAACGCCGTGGTGGTGCTGTTCGGTTCCGGTGTCGGCGCCTGCGTGGTCACCGAGGAGGCGGCGCGGGGGCGGGCGGTGGAGTGGGGGCATCTGACGGTACGGGTCGGGGGGCGCCGCTGCCGGTGCGGGGCGCTCGGCTGTCTGGAGGCGTACGCGGGGGCGTCGGCGCTGGTGGCGCGCTGGCGGGAGGCGGGCGGGCGGCCGTCGGCCGGGGCCGGCGAGGAGCGGGCACTGACCGAACTGCTGGCCGCGGCCCGCGCCGAGGGCGGCAGGGCGGCCGACCTTACGGGCACGGTTTGCCTTGACGGCAGCAGTACAGCCGGCCTGACGGATGCGCCCGGGCCTGACGGCGGCAACGCAGTCGGCCCTGCGGCTACGGCAGGCCCTGACGGCAGCAACTCGGCCGGTCTGACTGCCACGGTCGGCCCCGACCGCAGCAACACAACCGACCCAACGACCACAACCGGCCCCGACCACAGCAACACAACCGACCCAACGACCACAACCGGCCCCGACCACAGCAACACAACCGACCCAACGACCACAACCGGCCCCGACCACGGCAACACAACCT
>NZ_JBFAWG010000005.1:0-52653 GCF_040680215.1 Streptomyces sp. NPDC052107 | reverse complement strand
AACCGACCCAACGACCACAACCGGCCCCGACCACGGCAACGCAGTCGGCCCAACGGCCACAACCGATCCGCACCGCAACCGAAAACCCGACCCGGTGGCCGCGGCCGTGCTCGCCGAGACCGCCGAGTACCTCGGCGCCGGCCTGTCCGACCTGATCAACCTCTTCCAGCCCGAGCGCGTTCTGATCGGAGGCTGGGCCGGACTGCAACTCGGCGGCGCCTTCCTGGAACAGGTCCGCACCCACGCCCTGGCCCGAGCACTGCGCCACCCCGCGGGCCGCGTCCGCATCGAACTGGGCCGGCTGGGCCCGGACGCGGTGACCGTGGGCGCGGCGGTCCTCCCTCTCGCCGCGTTCTTCTCGTCCGGCGGCCAACGCCCACGGCCGACGCCGGACGGAGAGACGGCACCGGCCTGGCGGGCGGCGGTGGAGGGGAGGTTGGTGTGAGGGTGGGCGCGTGAGGAGTTGGTGGTGGAGGAGGAGCCCGTCGGCATGCCGTTCAGTACCGGTACACGGTTCGGTATCCACCAGCCCGCGGTTCGAGCCCCAGCCGGTGTTCCGGCCCCGGCCCCGCCCATCCGCTTCCCGCACCTCCATGTCGTACCTCCGCCACCCCGAACGCCCCGCTCCCCCGCCACGACCGAGCGGAGCCGGAGCGCCGCCATGGGGCCCGCACCACCGGCCGACCCCGGCGGGTGGTGCGGGCCCCGGTCTGCTACCGGACCGGCATCGGTCGAGGTGCCGGGGCGTAGCCGGTGGACCGGGTCGTGAAGGTGCCGCGGCCCTGGGTGCGGCTGCGCAACCGGGTCGCGTAGCCGAACAGTTCGGCCAGCGGAACGGTCGCGGTCAGGACCGCCGCGCCGCCCCGGGTCTCGGAGCCGCCGACCCGGCCACGCCGGGCCGCCAGGTCGCCGAGGACCGAGCCGACGGCTTCCTCCGGCGCGGTCACCGTGACCTCGGCGACCGGTTCCAGCAGAGCCGTCGTACAGACGCGCAGGGCCGCGCGGAGCCCGAGCCGGCCGGCGGTGCGGAAGGCCGTGTCGGAGGAGTCCTTCACGTGGGTGGAGCCGTCGGTGAGCGTGACGCGGAGCCCGGTCACCGGGTGCCCGTCCCGCGGGCCCTCGGCGAGCGCGTCCCGGCATCCCGCCTCCACCGCGCGCACGTACTCCTGCGGCACCGCTCCGCCGACCACGGTGGAGCGGAACTCGAAGCCGGTGGCGCCGACTTCGGGCCCGAGTGGCTCCACGTCGAGCACGACGTGGGCGAACTGCCCGGCCCCACCGTCCTGTTTGACGTGCCGGAACACGAACCCGGTCACTCCCTCGACGACGGTCTCGCGGTAGGCGACCCGAGGCCGGCCCACGGCCACCTCCGGTCCCCCGTCGCGGCGGATCTTCTCCACCGCTACCTCCAGGTGCAGTTCGCCCATGCCGGACAGCACGGTCTGCCCGGTCTCGGCGTCGGTGCGCACCACCAGCGAGGGATCCTCCTCGGCCAGCCGTGCCAGCGCCGCCGCCAGCCGGCCGGTGTCCGTGGCGCGCCGGGCCTCGACCGCGACGGACACCACGGGCTCGGCGGCCACCGGCGGTTCCAGGAGCAGTGGGGCGCCGGGGTCGCACAGCGTGGAGCCGGCCCGCGCCGACTTCACCCCGGCGAGCGCGACGATGTCCCCGGCGACCGCCCGGTCGAGCCGGTCGTGCCGGTCCGCCATGACGCGCACGATGCGCGCCACGCGCTCGGTGCGACCAGTGCCCGGGTCCCACACGGTGTCTCCCTTCTCGATCGTGCCCGAGTACACGCGCACGTAGGCCAGCCGCCCGGTGGTGCTCGCGTTCACCTTGAACACGAGCCCCGCGAACGGCACTTCGGGATCGGCGGGGCGTTCCTGCCCGGTCCCCTCGTGGTCGCCGCGTACGGCGGGGACGTCCAGCGGCGAGGGCAGGTAGGCCACGACCGCGTCGAGCAACGGTTCGATGCCGCGGTCGCGGTAGGCGGAGCCGCACAGGACGACCACGCCGTCCCCGGTGCGGGTGAGGTCCCGCAGGGTGGCGGCGAGGGTGCCGGCGCTCAGCGTCTCCCGGTCGCAGAACTCCTCCAGGGCGGCCGGGTGCAGCTCCGCCACGGTCTCCTCCAGCGCCCGGCGCCGCCGTACCGCCTCCTCGCGCAGCGACTCGGGCACGGGCCCCTCCACGGCCGTACCCGCGCCGTCGGGCCAGACCAGCGAGCGCATCCGTACGAGGTCCACCACACCCGTGAACTCGTCCTCCGCGCCGATGGGAAGCTGGACGACGAGCGGTACGGGATGCAGTCGCTGCCGGATGGACGCGACGGCCCGGTCGAGGTCGGCGCCCGCCCGGTCCATCTTGTTGACGAACGCGATCCTCGGCACGCCGTGCCGGTCGGCCTGCCGCCACACCGACTCGCTCTGCGGCTCGACCCCGGCGACGGCGTCGAACACGGCGACCGCCCCGTCGAGGACGCGCAGGGAGCGCTCGACCTCGTCGGCGAAGTCGACGTGGCCCGGGGTGTCGATGAGGTTGATGCGGTGCCCGTCCCAGGCGCAGCTCACGGCGGCGGCGAAGATGGTGATGCCACGGTCGCGTTCCTGCGGGTCGAAGTCGGTGACGGTGGTGCCGTCGTGCACCTCGCCCCGCTTGTGGGTGGTGCCCGTCGCGAACAGGATCCGCTCGGTGACGGTGGTCTTGCCCGCGTCGACGTGGGCGAGGATGCCGAGGTTGCGGACGGCGGCGAGGGTGGTGGTGTTGGTGCGCACGGCCCAGGGCCTTTCTGGGGATCAGGCCTGACATTGAGGCCCGAATCGGGAAAAGGGCAGCGCGATTACCCGTGCGTCCGAGATCAGCGGGACGTCACGGGCGTCCGGTGCCGGCCGCGCAGCGGGCACCGGCACCACCGGGACACGAGGATCACCTCGTACCGGGAACGGGGAGCGACGACAGCGGTGCGTGCGCGCACGGCCGGGCTCCCCTCTGTGTCGGACGACAGGCGCCGCCGTACGGTCGTGGCGGCGCTCGGTACGGGACGACGGTACGAGAGGCAGGCGACCGGGGGCACGTGATTTTTGTGGCGCGTCAGCGAGCGTGACGTATCCCAGGCGTGCGGAAGGCCCGCTTCCCGGTGAGCGGTGCCAGCGCCTCCGACAGGCGACGGAGCCAGTCCTCCGCCGTCCCCCGCACGGTGGGGTGCCGCTCCTGGAACGCGGTCCAGTCCACGTCCCACCGGAGCACCGCGGCCGGGTCGAGGGCGTGTGGGTCCGCGGGTGTCGCCGCCCGGTCGAAGACCTTCCGCAGCAGGCGCGGCGGGAGCGGCAAGGTGCCCTCGGCCTCGGCGAGGAGGACGGCGTCGTACAGGTCCTTGCCCTGGGCGCGGCGTCCGTCCCGGCTGTCGGTGTGCAGCCACAGCAGTTTCCATGCCAGGGACAGCTCGCGGCTCGCCGTGCGCACCGGGACGGGACTTCCGCCGTCGCCGCGCGGTATCAGGGTCCACACCGGGGGTTCGGGCAGCCGTTCGTCGCGGGCGAAGTCCAGGCGCACCTCGCCGGGCGGCAGGCCGTCCGCACGCCAGGGGATGAGCAGACGCACGCCCGGGGTGTCGTAGTACGCGTACGTCCAGGTGCCGTCGACGCGCGCGGTCTCCGTGTCGAGGAAGAGACCCGGGGCGGCCTCCGGGTGCCGGGCCACGCGTTCGAGCAGGTCGGCGTACGGCGGTCCCATCTCCGTCGCGTTCTCCTCGTGCAGCCAGTGCAGCCCTTCGGGCGGGAGCAGCGGCCGCTGCCCGCCTGTGTCGAACTCCTCGTACGTCCACATCTCGTACTGCGCCGCGCCGTAGGCGGCCTCGGGCCACTGCTGCACGATCTCCAGCCGGTCGACGTACGGGTACGGGTCCAGCGCGTCGACCCCGACGGGGTCCTCCAGCACCACCCAGTCCAGATCGGCGGGTTGGCGCGCCGCATCCCCCACCCAGGCCGGCATGGCCATGCTGCCGCGCAGGACCAGGCTCGCGCTCCAGGGAGCGTCCGCGATGAGGCCCAGCACGTGATCGAGCGCCGCCCGTACTCCGTCCACGGGGCAGACCGTAGCGCCCGCCACCGACAACGGCGGCACGGCCGACGCCAAGAACCCATGGCCGGAGCCATAGGTTCTTGCCGCTGTCCCGGGGGACGGCCCGGGTCAGCCGAGGTTGGCCGACATGTCGTACAGCTTGTAGACGGCCGCGGCGTTGTCCTTGGTGATCTGGGTGGTCTGCAGGGTCTGCTTCTTGCCGACGGTCTTTCCGTGCACGATGGCCTCGGCGGTGGCCGCCGCCTGCTGGGCACCGGTCGGGTAGATGAAGGTGGTGTACATCTGGCCGAGCTGTACGGCGCGGATGCCTCCGGTCGGGATGGCGAGGCCGTCGATGCCGATGACCTTGATGCCGTCGGCCTTGCCGGCGCCGCGGGCGGCGAGGACGGCGCCGAGGGCCATGTCGTCGTTCTCGCCGTAGACGAGGTCGATCTTCTTGTCCTGGTCGAGCCAACGCTGCGTGATCGTGGTGGCGTTGGCCTTCAGCCACTTCGCCTACTGGTGGTACACGATGTTGATGTTGTGTCCGGCGATGGCGTCTCTGAAGCCCTTGTCGCGGTCGATCTGCGGCTGGTCGGACAGGGTGCCCTGCAGTTCGGCCACGTTGCCGCCGTGCGGCAAAGCCTGCACCGCCGCCTGACCCGCCATCTTGCCGATCTTGTAGTTGTCGCCGCCGATGAAGGACGTGTAGCGGTCCGTGTTCACGGTGCGGTCCAGGACGATGACCGGGATGCGCGCGTTGCACGCCTGCTGCACCGCGGCGGTCAGCGGGGCCGGCTCGTTGGGCGAGAGGATCAGGACGTCGACCTTCTGCTGGATGAAGTTCCGCACCTGGCTCACCTGGGTGGCGCTGTCCTGGTGGGCGTCGGTGATGGGCATGCAAGAGACCCCTGATGAACAGGGGTCTCCGCTGGTGCCCGAGGGGGTTGCGGCCACGACGGTACGGTCGTGGTGGCGTCGGGCCGGTCGTCAGTCGCCCGAGGAGAAGGCCGAGTCGAAGGACTGGGCCGACGGCTCGATCGCCACGAGCTTGCGGATGAACCGCAGGGCGTCCGGGGCGCCGACCAGGCGGTCCATGCCGGCGTCCTCCCACTCCACCGAGACGGGCCCGTCGTACCCGATCGAGTTGAGCATCCGGAAGCACGCCTCCCAGGGCACGTCCCCGTGCCCGGTGGAGACGAAGTCCCAGCCGCGGCGCGGGTCCGCCCACGGCAGATGGGAACCGAGGCGGCCGTTGCGGCCGTTGAACCGCTTGACCGACTCCTTGCAGTCCACGTGATAGATGCGGTCCCTGAAGTCCCAGAGGAAGCCGACCGGGTCCAGGTCCTGCCAGACGAAGTGCGACGGGTCGAAGTTGAGCCCGAACGCCTCCCGGTGGCCGATCGCCTCCAGGGTGCGCACCGTCGTCCAGTAGTCGTAGGCGATCTCCGAGGGGTGGACCTCGTGGGCGAAGCGCACGCCGACCTCGTCGAAGACGTCGAGGATGGGGTTCCACCGCTCGGCGAAGTCCACGTAGCCGCGCTCGATCATCTCCGGCGGAACCGGCGGGAACATCGCCACCGTGTGCCAGATCGAGGAACCCGTGAAGCCGACGACGGTCTTCACCCCGAAGGCGGCGGCGGCGCGCGCGGTGTCCTTGACCTCCTGCGCGGCGCGCTGCCGGACGCCCTCCGGCTCGCCGTCGCCCCAGATACGCGCGGGGAGGATGCCTTTGTGGCGCTCGTCGATGGGGTGGTCGCACACGGCCTGGCCCGTCAGGTGGCAGGAGAGCGTCCAGCAGCGCAAGTTGTACTTCTCCAGCAGGGCGCGGCGGCGCGGGATGTAGTCGTCGTCGGCCAGGGCCTTGTCGACCTCGAAGTGGTCGCCCCAGCAGGCGATCTCCAACCCGTCGTACCCCCACTTGGCGGCCAGCCGGCACACCTCCTCGAACGGCATGTCGGCCCACTGACCGGTGAACAGGGTGATCGGGCGTGGCATCGGTTCCTCCGGTGGTTCGGTAGCTCGGTTCGTCGGTCGGTGCGGTCAGGGGGTCGGGGATGCGCCCGGCGTGAGCCCGGCCAGGCGCAGTAGCAGGTCCTTGACCTCGGTGGCGTCGTAGTGGTCGCGGGCCTCGCCGGGCCGGGAGCACAGCAGTACGGGGCCGTCGGCGGGGTGGTCGGGCAGCCGGCCGTGGCTGCCGCGTACCGGGGACGGGTCGAGGGGGACGACGCTCATGCGGTAGCGCATGCCGAGCTTCTTGCGGGCGAGCGCGGCGGCGGCGCGCAGTTTGACCTTGGGGTCCTTGGGGTCCATGAACAGCTCGGCCGGGTCGTAGCCGGGCTTGCGGTGGATCTCGACGAGGCGGGCGAAGTCCGGGGCGCGGTCGTCGTCGAGCCAGTAGTAGTACGTGAACCACGCGTCGGGCTCGGCGACCGCGACCAGCTCCCCGGCACGCGGGTGGTCGATGCCGTACGCCTTCTTGCCTGCCTCGGTGAGCACCTCGGCCACGCCGTCGGTGCCGGCCAGCAGTTCGCGGACGCGCTCGGTGTCGGCCGGGTCGGCGACGTAGACGTGGGCGACCTGGTGGTCGGCGACGGCGAAGGCGGCCGACGTCCACGGGTCGAGGTATTCCATGCCGTCCTGGGTGTGGACGTGCAGCAGCCCGGCCCGGCGCAGTACGCGGTTGATGTCCACCGCCCTGGAGACGTGGGTGATGCCGTACTCGGAGAGGGCGACCACGGTGGTCGAGCGCGTGGCGGCGGCGTCGAGCAGCGGGGCGAGGACCCGGTCGACGTCGGCGGCCGCCGCGGCGGCGCGGGGATCGTCGGGACCGTAGCGCTGCAGGTCGTAGTCGAGGTGGGGGACGTAGACGAGCGTGAGGTCGGGGGCGTGGGTGGCCACGATGTGGCGGGCGGCTTCGACGATCCACCGTGAGGAGGTGAGGGAGGCGGTCGGCCCCCAGTAGGTGAACAGCGGGAACGTGCCCAGCCTTCCGGTGAGTTCGTCGTGCAGCTGCGGGGGGTGGGTGTAGCAGTCGGGCTCTTTGCGGCCGTCGGAGTAGTAGATGGGGCGTGGGGTGACGGTGAGGTCGACGTCGGCGCCCATCGCGTACCACCAGCAGATGTTGGCGACGCGGTAGCCGGGGTGGGAGCGCCGGGCCGCGTCCCACAGCTTCTCCCCGCCGACGAGGGCGTTGTGCTGCCGCCACAGCAGCACCTCGCCGAGCTCGCGGAAGTACCAGCCGTTGCCGACGATGCCGTGGCCGGTGGCG
Organism: Streptomyces sp. NPDC052107; assembly: GCF_040680215.1. Lineage (NCBI taxonomy): Bacteria > Bacillati > Actinomycetota > Actinomycetes > Kitasatosporales > Streptomycetaceae > Streptomyces > Streptomyces sp. NPDC052107. The sequence continues at coordinate 45,326 of NZ_JBFAWG010000005.1, read as the reverse complement.
GGCTGCCCGGTGAGCAGGGTGGACTGCACGGTGCAGGTGACGGCGGGGAACGCGGTGTCGAGGCGTGCGGTGAAGCCCGCCTCGCCCAGGGCGCGCAGTCGGGGCATGTGGGCGAGCAGCCGGGGGGTGAGGCCCACCACGTCCAGGACGAGCAGGGGTGTGGGGCTCATGGGGCGACCTCCTTCAGGCCGAGCGCGATCAGATGGTCGCGGGTGAAGGCGAGTTCGGCGGCGATGCCGTCGGCGAGGGCCTCGGGGCCCTGCGGGCGGCCAGCCTCGGGGAGCACCCCCCAGGTGTAGGTCTCGGCCTCCACGTGTGCGGTTCGGGCGGTGTCTCCGCCGAGCAGGGCGGCGAGGCTCGCCTCCAGTTCGGGGCGGGTCGTGGTCAGCGGGGGCTCCGGGTCGGCGTGCAGCGGCACGTGGAAGTGGACACGCCAGGGATCGCGGCCGGGCAGCCCCCCGGCGAGGGCGGCGTCGAGGTCGTCCACGGCCCTGGGCGGGGTGCCTTGCTCGCGGACCTGGTGCAGGAAGCGCGGCTCGGTGAAGGCGGCCAGAGCCGCTCGCGTCGCCGGATCGGACGGGTCGTCGGCCTGCAGGGCGCAGGACGCCTGGGTCTTGACCACCGTGAGCCCGGCCGTGTCCAGGCGGGCGAGTGCGGCGCTCGGCTCCTCGAAGCCGACCGCCAGATGGCAGGCGTCCAGGCAGATGCCGATGCGGTCGGTGTCCACGTGGGCCAGGTGCCGGGCGGCCTCGGCGGAGGTCTCGACGACACAGCCCGGCTCGGGTTCCAGGCCGACCTTGATCGTGCGGCCCGTGTCGGCGGCGAGGGCGGCCAGGCCGCCGGCCAGTGCGTCGAGCGTACGGGCGGCCTCGTCGGCCTGCCGGGCCGTCCACGGGGTCCGCCAGGCCAGCGGCACGGTGGAGACACTGCCGTACGCGGCGTCGTCGGGCAGCAGCGCCCCGAGCACGCGGGCGAGGTCGAGGGTGTAGTGCAGCCGGTCGGACGTGGTCCAGTCCGGCCGGTAGACGGCGTGCTTGACGACGGGGTCGTGAAAGCCTCGGTAGGGAAAGCCGTTGAGCGTGACGACCTCAAGACCGCGGGCGGTCAGCTCCCGGCGGAGCATGCCGACCGCGCCGTCGTCCGCGGCGAGGGCCGCCGCGGCGTCGCGGGCCAGCCACAGGCCCAGGCCGAGGACGGGCACAGCCAGCCGCTCGCGTACCGGCTCGGCGTGCCGGGCCAGTTGGGCGAGCACCCCGTCGAGGTCCTCGGCGGGGTGGACGTTGGTGCAGTACGCGAGATGCACGACCGTGCCGTCGGGGTGGAGCAGACGCACGGTTACACCTCCGCCCGGGCGCCGCGCAACACGGAGTTGCCCTCGTAGGTGGCGTCGGCGCCCGGCGCCTCCGACTCGGCCGGCTCCAGCTTGCCGCTCTGACCGTAGAAGGCGACGGGGTTGCGCCACAGGACGGTGTCCACGTCGTCGGCGGTGAAGCCCGCCGCGAGCATGGCGTCCCCGGTCTTCCGGGTCTTCAGCGGGTCGCTCCTCCCCCAGTCCGCGGCCGAGTTGACGAGGATCCGCTCGGTGCCGAACTCGCGCAGCACGGCGACCATGCGACGCTCGTCCATCTTGGTGTCGGGATAGATGGAGAACCCCATCCAGCAGCCGGTACCGATGACTTGACGTACCGTCACCTCGTTGAGGTGGTCGACGAGTACCCGTTCCGGGGCGATCCCCGATTCCTTCACCACCGCGAGGGTGCGGTCGACGCCCGCGGCCTTGTCACGGTGCGGTGTGTGGACCAGCGCCGGCAGATCGTGGGCGACCGCGAGCTGCAGCTGGGCGGCGAACGCCTCGTCCTCCTCCGGCGTCATCGAGTCGTAGCCGATCTCGCCGACGGCGACCACGCCGTCCTTGAGCAGATAGCGCGGGAGGTGCTGGAGCACCTCCGCACAGCGCGAGTCGTTGGCCTCCTTGGGGTTGAGGGCGATGGTGCAGTGGTGGCGGATGCCGAACTGGGCGGCGCGGAACGGCTCCCAGCCGATGAGGGAGTCGAAGTAGTCCAGGAAACTGCCGACGGAGGTGCGCGGCTGGCCGAGCCAGAAGGCGGGCTCCACCAGGGCGCGTACGCCGGCCGCGTGCATCGCCTCGTAGTCGTCGGTGGTGCGCGAGGTCATGTGGATGTGCGGGTCGAAGATGCGCATCACGCCTCCCGGGGGCTGGGACGGTCGGTGGTCGCGGTGGGGACGGGTTCCAGGTCCCCGTGGCCGGGTACCGGTACGTCCGGGAAGAGCGCGAGGATCGGCCCGATGTCGGCGGGCACCTCGCGGCCCGCCGCGGTCCGCTCGTGGGCGTACGCGGCCATCATGCGGGCCATTTCCGCGTCCGCCCGGCCGGGCAGGCCCGGCAGCGCGGTCAGCGGGATGCCGGTGAAGACGCACTTGAGCACGCCCTGGCGGTAGGTTTCCGCGTCCAGGTGGTCGGTCGCGTAGTCGCCGAGGGCCGCCGCGATCAGCCGTGTGTCGTTGGTGCGCAGGGCGTCGCGCACGAGGGGCAGCGCGCCGTCGCCGACGGGGAGCAACGGCAGGGCGCGCAGCACGGCACGCCGTTCGGCCGCGTCACCGGTCCGGTAGAGCGCCCCGATCTGCTCCAGCAACGGGGTGCCGGTCAAGGGCAGCGCGGCCAGCAGGAGGCAGCGGGCCGCGTCGTCCACCGTCCAGCCGTACGGGTCGCCGGGATCCAGCCGAACCCGTCCGCATCGGCGTCCGGCCAGCGGGAACAGGCCGCCGACGACCGCGGGGTCGGCGGCCACCGAGGCGCACGCACCGGTGAGCCACTTCCAGCCCTTCTGGGTGATCCGGTCGGTCAGGGCGGTTCCGAGGTGGTCGGGTGTCATGCCATCTCCTCCTCGCGACGGACCGCGGGGTCGCACGACCGCAGGAAGTCCAGGGAGCGGCGGGCCACTCCCGGGGCGTCGTGGCTGTGCCGGGGCAGCTCGACGGCGACCAGCCCGCGGTAGCCGACCTCGTCGAGGGCGCTTAGCACCGGCGGGAAGTCGATCTCGCCGCTGCCGAACTCCAGGTGCTCGTGGGTGCCCCGGCGCATGTCGTCGATCTGCACGTTGACCAGCCGGTTCCCGGCCCGGCGCACGCACTCGGGCACCGGGTACGGCTCCAGGCAGCGGCAGTGGCCGATGTCGAGGGTCAGGCCGAACGGGGCCGGGTCGCCGAGCGCCGCGGCCAGCCTCGTGTACTCGTCGAGGGTCTCCACGAGCATCCCCGGTTCCGGTTCGAAGCCCAGCGGGACGCCCGCCCTCTCCGCCGCCTCGACGACCTCGGCGCATCCGGCGACCAGCCGGTCCCAGGCCGACCGCGGGTCGAGCTGCGCGGGCCTGACACCCGCCCAGAAGGACACGGCCTGCGCGCCGAGGTCGGCGCCGACGGCCACCGCCCGGCGCAGGAAATCGACCCTGCGTTCGCGTCCTTCGGTCGCGAGCAGGGTGGGCTCGTGCTTGTGCCAGGGGTCGAGCAGGTAGCGTGCTCCGGTCTCGATCACCACGCTGAGCCCGAGACGGTCCAGCCGCCGGGCGAGGGCCGTCGTCCGCGCGGCCAGGCCGGGCGCGAAGGGATCGAGGTGGTGGTGGTCGAGGGTGAGGGCCACTCCGTCGTAGCCGAGTTCGGCGATGACGGTGAGCGCGTCCTCCAGTCGGTGGTTGGCGAAGCCGTTGGTGCCGAACCCGTAGCGCAGGACGGGCTCAGCGAACGTGGTGTCGACGTGGCGGGATGCGGTCATGTCGGGGACACCCTCCTTGCGAGGGCCCGCGCGAGCGGAAAGGCCGCGGCGAGCGGGAGTGCGGAGCGCACCGCGCCCGTGCCCGCGGTGAGCGCGGCCTGCAGCGGGATCAGGCCGAGGATCCCCGCGCCGACGGCCCTGCGGACCTTTGCCGGTGAAGGATCGGCGACGGCGTGCGCCTGGGCGCGGCCGGCCGTCGCGCCGTAGACGGCGAGCCCGCCCGCGACGGCAAGTTGGCTCCGGCGGCCCGTGCCCTGCCGGACCGCGCGGGCGCGGAGTGCCGTCGCGGCCGCGACGGCAGCGGTGGCGGCGAGTGTCACCCCGGGCAGGCGTGGTTCCGCGCCCGTGACCTCGGCGCGGCTGAGCGTGGTGACGGCGAGGGTGTGCCCGGCGACGGTCACGGCCGCCGGGAGGGCGGGCCGCAGCCGGCCCGTGCGGGCCCCGAGCAGGACGTCGAGTCCGCGGGCGGCCGCCATCACCGCGGGGCCCACAGGACGGGACTTGGCCCACAGGTCGTAGCCCCAGACGGTCGCCGCGAGCGGCACGGCGACCGTCAGCGCGCGACGGCCGTCGGCGACCGCGGCCAGGCCGAGGGCGGCCGCGGTCAGGGCCGCGGCGGTGCCCAGGGCGAAGGGTGCGGCCACCCGGCCGGAGGGTATCGGCCGCTCGGGGCGTTCCACCGCGTCGAGATCGCGGTCGGCCCAGTCGTTGAGCGCCATCCCGGCCCAGTACAGGCAGACCGAGGAGGCGGCCAGACCGGCCACAGCCAGGTCGGGGCGGCGGCCCGCGGCGGCAGCCCCGGCCAGGACGTCTCCCGGCACGGTGAACGCGGCCGGAGCGCGCACGAGTTCGGCTAGGTCCCGCAGGCGGCGGCCCGGCGACGTCGCGGCCCTGGCGGGCGCCGAGGCCACTGATCCGGGGTGCGGAATCCCGGCAGGCCCGGCGCCCGCCCCTGTGTCCCCGCCTCCCCTCCGGGCGGGGCCCCGGCCGGGCCGGAGCATGGGCGGGCGGGTCACCGCCGGTCCCCCAGCCCGGCGGCGAAGGTCCGCAGCGTCTCGTACTGGGTCATCACGGCGTGCTCATCGGTGCCGACGGGGTCCTTGAAGAAGAAGGCCAGCTCGCCGAGGGGACCGGAGATGCCCCGCTCATGCGCCCGGCCCGCCAGCCGGGCGAGGTCGAGCACCAGGGGCGCGGCCAGGGCCGAGTCGCAACCGGCCCAGGTGAACTGCAGATTCATCCGCACGCCCAGGAACCCCTCGAACATCACGTGGTCCCAGGCGGTCTTCCAGTCGCCGAGCGAGGGCACGTAGTCGATGTGGACCTCGCCCTCGACCGCGTGTCCCAGTGTCTTGCCGAGCACGTGCTGCTTGGACGCCGCCTTGCTGGCCGTCGCGGCCGGGTCGGCGAGCGTCTCGCCGTCGCCGCCGCCGAGCAGGTTGGTGCCGGACCAGGTCCGCACCCGCAGGCCCCGGGCGGCGAACATCGGCCCGAGGGTCGCTTTGAGCAGGGTCTCCCCGGTCTTGCCGTCGTTCCCGGCGTACGGCAGTCCTGCCTCCTCGGCCAGTTCCCGCAGTGCCGGGATCCTCATGCCGGTGGACGGCGTGAAGTCGACGTGGGCGCATCCGGCCTCGATCGCCGCCAGGGCGTACTGGGAGCTGGGCGGCAGCACGTTCTCGCCGGCGGCGAGCGCGGCACGCAGGGCTCCGGCCGAGGCGTGCGCCGGGTGCGCCGTCAGCACCGGTTCGGTCGAGGACACGTTGACGACGACCACCCGTGCGAGGCCGTGCCGCTCGCGGAAGGCGTCGATGTCGGCCCGAATCGCTTCCACGGCGTCCAGCCGGCTCATGTCCGCGTCCGGGAGGGGGGCCGGGCGTATCTCGGCGTCGGCGGCGGCCAGGTCGTCGTGGACGAGAGCGGGCAGCCCGTGGGGCAGCACGCCGGCCGCGACCAGCTGCTCGGCCCGCTTCGGCAGCGGCGTGCAGGCCACGTCGTGCCCGCCGAAGACCAGGTCGGACACGGCGGGCAGGCCGGCGTCGGGGAACCCCGGCTGCTCGGTGACGCACCCGGTCGGCCCGGCCAGCCCCGCCCGTAGAGCGGCCGTGCCGGCGATGACCGTGGTGGCCACCGATCCGCGCGCCCCCGCCAGCCATATGCCCGTACGACTGCGTTGATCTGACATGTCGTCACCTCCGTCGGTCGGGCGCGGTCGCGCCCGGCCGCCTCGTTCCTCGCTGTCGATGTCGCCGTCCCCTGTCACCCGCTTCCGCTCCCCTCCGGCCGGTCGTCCGGGGTCAGGGCCTGGCCGTCGGGGGTCATCCGCAGGAAGACGTGCTGGTGGCCCAGCCCGGCGTCGATGTCGATCGCGTCGGGTTCGGTGGCCTCGATCGACCGGACGTCGACGGCGTGATGCCTCTGCGAGGCCGCCGCGGCGGCGAGCGGCTTCGCCGGGGAGTCGGGCGCCCCGAGGGCCGGCCGGTAGGAGTCCTCGGCGCTGTCGAGCGCGCGCACGGCTGCGGCGGCCATCTGTCGCAGCGCCGGAGCCGGCCGCCTGGCGAGGCCCCTCGCCTGCACGGTGAGCGCCTTGACCTGCCGGGTGTCGCGGGCGCCGGCCTGGGTGCGGATACGGTCGGCGAGTCGCCGGGTCGGGTCGGTGGAGGCCGTACGCCCCGCCGTCACCAGAACTGCCACCATGCCCGCCGGTTGGACGAGCCCGAGGTCGGCGCCGGTGCCGGTGAGCAGCCCGCGGCAGGAGGATCCGCGGGCGGCGTCCGGGTTCACCGGTGCCGTGCGGCGGCGGGCGGTCGTTGACGACGGCAAGGTGGGTCCTTTCGCTGTGCTGTGCCGACGTGCGGGTGGGCGGAAACCGCGTCTCCGGCGCGCCCGCTCGGACGGCGGGCGCGCCGGGGTGCGTCGGCGCCGGTCAGTCGGTGCTGTCCGGGGCGCAGTTGAACTTCGCCGCACCGGCCGTCATCTCGATGCCGCCGAGGATGTGCGACAGGAACCGCGGCTCGGTGTAGCTCTCCGAGGTGTGGCCCATGCCGGTGTAGAAGGAGCGGCCGCCGTCGTAGGGGTGGCACCAGGAGATGGGATGGTCCGCGCCCATCGAGCCGCCGGAGTAGCCGACCGGGTCGTACGTCCGCTCGTCCAGGGTGGCCAGGACGCGCACGTCGGAGCGGGGATTGGAGCGGTAGTTGTACCACTCGTCGGTGCGGGTCCAGCGGTTCGGCAGGTCCCTGGTGGCCGCGGTGCCCTGGCCCGCGACGTTCACCGTCGCCTGCTGGATCGCCGGGTGGTCCCTGAAGTAGGCGCCGACCAGGCCGCCGTACCAGGCCCAGGTGTAGCCGGAGTCGGCGGCGGCGTGGATGCCGACGTAGCCGCCGCCGTGCTCGATGTAGCGCTGGAAGGCGTCCTTCTCGGACTGCTGGTCCAAGGGGTCGCCCGTGGTGGAGAGGAAGACGACCGTCTGGTACTTGGCCAGGTTGGCGTCGTTGAACTGGGTGGCGTCCTCGGTCGCGTCGACCGCGAAGCCGTTGTCCTGGCCGAGCTTCTCGATCGCCGTGACGCCATCGGGGATGGAGGCGTGCCGGTAACCGGTGGTCCTGGAGAACACCAGCACCTTGAACGCCGGTGTCGCTGCGTGTGCGGTGGCGGCGCTCGTGGCGGCGAGCGGCAGGGCCAGAGCGGCTGCCGAGAGCAGCGCGACGATACCTCTGCGGGACATCATCAACCTTTCGTGACCGGGTTGCGGGGACGGTGGGTGCCGGGTCAGCTGAAGGCGCCGGGAAGGTACTCGTCGACGTTCTCCTTGGTCACGGTGGCGGAGAACAGGGTCAGCGAGGACGGCAGGTCCTGCCCGACGAGGTCGCTCATGCCCTTGTGCTGGGCGATGAGCCGGGCGAGCTTGACGGCCGAGGCGGACATGTTCGACGGGTAGACGACCGTGGCCTTGAGTACGGAGCTGTCGGCCTTGATCTCCTGCATGGCGTGCTTGGAGCCCGCGCCGCCGACCATGAAGAACTCGCTTCGGCCGGCCTGCTTGATGGCTGCCTCGACGCCGATGCCCTGGTCGTCGTCGTGGTTCCACACCGCGTCGAGGTGCGAGCGTGCCTGCAGTACGTTGCTCATCACCTGCTGACCGGAGTCCGCGGTGAAGTTGGCGGCCTGCCGGATGCCCACGCGGAAGCCGTACTTGGCCAGGCCCTGCTTGAATCCGGCGCTGCGCTGCTTGGTGAGTTCGAGGTTGTCGATCCCGGCGATCTCGCCGATCACGGGCGAGGAGACACCCTTGGCCTTGAGGGCCTTGCCGATGTAGAGGCCGGCGTTGAGACCCATGCCGAAGTTGTCGCCGCCGACCCACGTCCGATAGGCCAGAGGGGAGTCGAAGACACGGTCGAGGTTGATCACGGGGATGCCCGCGTCCATCGCCTGCTGGGCCACGGCGGTCAGCGCCTTGCCGTCGAAGGGCAGGATCACCAGGGCGTCGACCTTCTTGCCGATCAGCGTCTGGACCTGGCTGATCTGCGCGTTGACGTCGTTGGTGCCCTCGACGGCCTCGAAGTGCACGTCGGAGTACTGCTTCGCCTGCGCCATGGCGTTCTTGGTGATGGCCGCCATCCAGCCGTGGTCGGCGGCCGGGGCCGAGAACCCGATCGACACGGTCTTGCCCGGCTTGTCGTTGTCGGTGCCGGCCTTGGTCGCCGCCTTGACGTCGTCGGTGGAGGCGTCGCTCTTGTTGCTGGTGCAGCCGGCGACCAGGGCTCCGCCGCCGAGTACCGCGCCGCTGAAAAGGAGCCTTCTACGGTCCAGTCCGCCGAGTCCGCGCTTGTCCATCTCGCTGAGTCCTTCCAGTGACGGGGTCCTGCCTGGGTTGTGCCTGCCGTGGTCGATGCGGACGTGCCGCGCGGCTGGGCCTGGGGCGGCGCGGGCGGCGACAGCGGGACGGAGCCGCCGTCCGCGCCGCTGCTACGGGGTGACGGTGCTGCGGCCGCGTCGCTGGACCAGCACGGCGGCGACGATGATCAGGCCCTTGGCGATCTGCTGGATGTCGGTCGTGAGGTTGTTCAGCACGAAGATGTTGGTGATCGTGGTGAACACGAGGACGCCCAGGATCGAGCCGACGAGCGAGCCGCGGCCGCCCGTCAGCAGGGTGCCGCCGATGATCACGGCGGCGATCGAGTCCAGTTCGTACAGGTCGCCGAGGTTGCTGGCCCCGGAAGTGGTCCGCGCGGTCAGCATGATGGCGGCGATGCCGCAGCACAGCCCGGACAGGACGTACAGCACCACGGTGTGACGGCGCACGTCGAGGCCTGCGAGGCGGGCTGCCTCCTGGTTGCCGCCGATGGCGAACGTCCGGCGGCCGAAGGTGGTGCGGTTGAGCAGCACCCAGCCGACGAGCACGGCCACCGCCAGGATGTAGACCAGCAGCGGAATGCCGAGCCATTTAGTGGAGGCGATGGAGTTGAACGACTCGACCGTGACCACCTGGGACTGCCGGTCGGAGATCCGCTCGGCCAGTCCGCGGGCGCTCGCCATCATGGCGATGGTGGTGATGAACGCCACGATGTTGCCGTAGGCGATGATCAGGCCATTGACGAGGCCGACGACCGCGCCCACGGCGAGCGCGCAGAAGACCATGCCGCCGAGTCCGTAGGACTGGGTGGCCACGGTGGTGCACCACACGGATGCGAGCGCCACGATCGCGCCGACGGACAGGTCGATGCCACCGCCGATGATGATGAAGGTCTGCCCGATCGTGATGACCCCGATGACGGCCGCGCTGGTGAGGATGACCAGGGCGTTCTGCCTGGTCGCGAAGTTGCCCGAGCTCAGCGCACCGATGACGCACAGCAGCACGAGGACGACGAACAGGCCGAGGTTGCGCACCCTGCCCATGTGCCCGAGGAAGGACGGCCTGCTGCCCTTGCCCGGGGATGTGCCGGTCTGCCGGACGGATCCGGTCGGGGATCCCTGGCCGGTGGCGGGCAGCGGACCGCTCCCGCCGGGGGGACTGGTCTGCTGGCTCACGCGGAGCTCCCTTCCATGACGAGGTCGAGCACTTTCGATTCGTCGAGGTCCAGGGCGGCGGCCTCGCGGACCACCCGCCCTTCGCGCATCACGAGGACGCGGTCGGCGAGGCCGAGGACCTCGGGCACCTCGCTGGAGACGAGGAGCACACCGACTCCCGAGTCCGCGAGCCGCCGGATGAGCGTGTAGAGCTCCGCCCGCGCTCCGACGTCCACGCCGCGGGTGGGCTCGTCCAGCAGCAGCAGCCGGCAGTCCTTGAGCAACCAGCGGGCGACGACGGCCTTCTGCTGGTTACCGCCGGAGAGGGTGCGCACCGGCCGGGTCGGGTCGGGGGGCCGCAGGTCGAGGCTGCGGACCGCTTCCGTCGTGGCGGCCAGTTCGCCGCGGGAGTCGAGGAACCCGGCGCGGGCGAACCGTCGCAGCGAGGACATGGACACGTTGTGGGCGATGGAGGACTGCATGAAGAGCGCCTGGCTCTTGCGTTCCTCCGGGGCGAGTCCGAGGCCCGCCCGTACGGCGGCGGTGACGCTGCCGGGCCGCAGGGCGGATCCCGCGACGCTGATGCGCCCGGAGGCCGGTCGCCGGGCTCCGTAGACGGTTTCGAGGATCTCCGAGCGGCCGGAGCCGACCAGACCCGCCAGCCCGACGATCTCGCCGGCCCGGACGGTGAAGGAGATGTCGTCGAACTCCCCCGGGCGGCTGATGTGTTCGACCTCCAGGAGCACCGGCCGCTCGTCCGAGCCGGGGCTTTCGGGCCTCGGCGGGAAGACGTACTCGACGGTGCGGCCGGTCATCAGCGAGACCAGTTCGGAGGTGGGGGTGGTGCGCGCGGGCAGCCCCCGGGCGACCGTGCGGCCGTCCTTGAGGACGGTGACGCGGTCCCCGATCCGGCGGATCTCCTCCATGCGATGGGAGATGTAGACGACCGCCACACCGGCGGCGGTGAGGTCGCCGATGATGCGGAAGAGGTTGTCCACCTCGTCATGGGCGAGGACGGCGGAGGGCTCGTCCATGATGATGAGCCGCGCGTCGTGCGAGAGGGCGCGTGCCATGGACACCAGCTGCTTGCCGGCCGCCGACAGCTGGCCCACCTCACGCGTGACGGGGATCTCCGGGTGCCCCAGCCTGCGCAGGAGTTGCCGGGCGGCGTCGTGCATCCGCGAGCGCTGGGTGAACCCCAGTCGGGACCGCTCGTGTCCCAGGTAGATGTTCTCCGCCACCGACAGGCCGTCGGCCAGGTCGAGTTCCTGGTAGATGGTGGCGATCCCGTGGCGCATGGCGGCCGTCGGGGTGGGGAGGGTCACCGGTTCGCCCTCCCAGGCGATGTGTCCCTCGTCGGGCTGGTGGGCGCCGGCGAGGACCTTGATGAGTGTCGATTTGCCGGCGCCGTTCTGGCCCAGCAGGCAGTGCACTTCTCCGGCGACCACGTCGAGGTCGACACCGTCGAGGGCCCGGACGCCGGGGAACTCCTTGACGACGCCTTGCATCTCGAGCAGCGGGGCACTCATGGGTCTCCCTCTGGTGCGGTGTCCGCCGGCCCGCACAGGGCCTGTGGCGGTTCGTCAGCTTCTCGTCACCGAGCCCTCGCGGACGGCCTCGGTGAGGAGGCTCGTGAGGGGCCCGACGTGTCGTGGAGGCAGGTGATCCGGGACCCGGGACGGGACCGTCGTGGATCCTTGGCGATTTCCATTTCGGTGGACTTCGGTGGTCCGGGTCAGGGTGTTTCCCTTTGGCGCCGAGCGTGCGTCCCGGTTTTCCGGAACAGACCGCCCCCTGTCGCCCGGCGGGCTGAGAGGAAGGTAGTTCTCCTCGCCCGGTTTGAAAAGGGTCCGCGAACCGTTCGGGTCCATCGTGGCCGGATGCGGCAACTGGTGTAACACTTTTGGGCATTCGACATCAGGGAGACCAAGCACCCCTCCCCGCCTGCCCGTTACCCCGAGAACCCGGAATAGGTGGCGCGAGTGGTGTGCGGACCTTGAACCGAGGCAGACAGGTATTTCCGGAGCACACGCGTCGAATATGCCCCGGCTTTTGCCGACACCTGTCTTACCGGCACCTGTCGTACGGTGATTGACCCCGGTGCGTCACATCCAGCCTTGTCGACCGGCGTGAAGAATGTTGTGCCATTGTGCGATTCCCGTCAGGAGTTTCCCTGAAATCCTCCTTTTCATCGACGGAGCGAGGGGGGCGTCGTCGGGACCATGGAGTCGGCCGGCTTCGCGAGTACGGTCAGGGAGCGACCGCGACGGGGTCGCCGGTGCCGGACGGCAGCGGTGGGCTCCCCTGCGCACCTCCCGCGTGCGCGACGGGCGTCCAGACGCTGCCGTTCGCGGCGCTGTGCTCCACCGCTGCCAGCACCCGCTGCACCTGCAGTCCGTCGGCGAAGGACGGCTCGGGGTCCCGGCCCTCGACGATGGCGTGCATCAGGTCGCGCACCTGGTGCACGAAGGTGTGGTCGTAGCCGAGTCCGTGCCCCGGCGGCCACCACCCTTCGAGATAGGGGTGTTCGGGTTCGGTGACCAGGATCCGCCGGAAGCCCGCCGTCGCGGCCGGCTCGGTGTGGTCGTGGAAATCCAGTTCGTTGAGGCGCTCCAGATCGAAGGCGATGCTCCCGCGGTCGCCGTTGATCTCGATGCGCAGGGCGTTCTTCCGGCCGGCGGCGACCCGCGTGGCCTCGAAGGACGCGACGGCGCCCCCGGGAAACCGGCCGGTGAACAGGGCGGCGTCGTCCACCGTCACGGGTCCGCGCCGCGCGGCCCCGGCGGCGACGGCCGCGAGCCCTGACGATGCGGTGGGCAGCGGCCGTTCGCGGATGAACGTCTCGGTCAGGGCGGAGACTCCCGACAGCGGCTCCCCGACCAGGAACTGGGCGAGGTCGACGATGTGGGCGCCGATGTCGCCCAGCGCGCCGGAACCGGCGTACTCCCGCTGCAGCCGCCATACCAGCGGGAACTCCGGATCCACGATCCAGTCCTGGAGATACTGCGCCCGTACGTGCCGCAGGGCGCCGAGACGGCCCTCGGCGACGAGCCGGCGGGCGAGCGCGAGCGCCGGTGTGCGTCGATAGCTGAACCCCACCATGGAGCGCACACCGCGCCGCGAGGCCGCGGCAGCGGCGGCGGCCATCGCCTCCGCCTCCTCGACGGTGTTGGCGAGCGGCTTCTCGCACAACACGTGCTTGCCGGCCTCCAGCGCCGCGATCGCGATCTCGGCGTGACTGGAACCGGGAGTGCAGATGTCCACCAACTGCACGTCGGGGCGGGCGATCAGGGCCCGCCAGTCGGTCTCGGTCGCCGCCCAGGCCTGACGTCGGGCAGCCTCCTCCAAGGCAGCTCGCTCACGTCCGGCCAAGGCGGCCATGACCGGGCGCATGGGCAGATCGAAGGCGCGGGCGGCGGTACGCCAGGCATGCGAGTGCGCGCGGCCCATGAAGGCGTATCCGACCATGCCCACCCCGATCGCGGGCGAGCCGTGCTGACTGTCCATAGGCGCTCCTGAGGAATGCTTGTGGGCGCGGGCAACGGACGCGGGCAACGCGTCCGTTCGCGGGGAACGGATTCCGGCCGCGCGCGGGTGCGTCAGGCCGGTGAGAAGACGTGGTCGCTGATCAGCCGGGTGGCGCCGACGACGCCGGCGGCCTGGCCGAGTTCGCCGAGAACGATCGGCAGGTTGCCGGTCGCCAACGGCAGGGACTGCCGGTAGACCTGGGTGCGGATGCTGGCCAGGAGGGTGTGCCCCAGCCCGGTGAGCCCTCCCCCGATGACCACCAGGCCGGGGTTGAAGAAGCTGACCAGGCCCGCGATGACCTGGCCGATGCGGCTTCCACCCGTGCGGATCAGTTCGAGGGCGGCGGCGTCCCCGGCGCCGGCGGCTGCCGACACGTCCTCGGGGGTCAGCCGTCCGGTCCCCTCCAGCCGCCCGGCCAACTCCACCGAGCGGCCCGACTCGGCGAGCGCGGTCGCGTCGCGCGCCAGGGCGTTGCCGCCGAAGTACGCCTCCAGGCAACCGATGTTGCCGCAGGCGCACGGCGGCCCGTCCGGGTCCACCTGGATGTGCCCGATGTCGCCGGCGCTGCCGGTGACACCCCGGTGGACCTCGCCGCGCACCACGATGCCGCAGCCGATGCCGGTCCCGATCTTGACCCACAGGAAGTCACGTACGGATCGGGCGACACCGGCCTGCTGCTCCCCCAGGGCCATCAGGTTCACGTCGTTGTCGACGAGGACGGGGCAGCCGAGCTCCTGACTCAGCGCCTCGCGGACGGGGAAGCCGTCCCAACCGGGCATGATCGGCGGTGCGACGGGGACGCCCTCGGGGAACCTGACGGGTCCCGGCACGCCGATCCCGGCGCCGTCGAAGTGCTCCGCCAGGCCCGCCTCGCGCAGCTTGGCGGCCAGGGCGAGCACCCGCTCGAACACGGCCACCGGACCGTCACGCACGTCCAGCGGCTCGGCCAGATGGCCGAGGACCTCCAACTCCGCGTTGGTGACCGCGACATCCACCGAGGTGGCGCCGATGTCCACGCCGAGGAACCGCAGGCTGGGGGCGATCCGGACGTTGTGCGAGCGGCGACCGCCGCGGGAAGCGGCGAGACCGTCCTGGACGACGAGGCCCGTCTCCAGCAGCCGGTCGATCTCCACCGCGAGCTTGGAGCGCGACAGCTCGACCCGGTCACCCAGGGCGACCCGGGACTGCGGACCGAGGTCGCGCAGCAGGCGGAGCAGCCCGGCCTGGTGGACATTGGCCGGTCGAGCCGTCATACGCCTCACGCCGCCCCTCCCGTCGTCGCCGAAGTCGTGCACACGCCCGGCACTTTGGGGCGCGACTTTCAAAAAAACCGTAGCACCGTCGTGCTGAACACGAAAGAACTTGTGCAGCATTCCGATGCACTTTCATCTCGTAGTGGACAAAGGTCGGTTGAAGTCGCGCAGGCCTGACGGGGTGTGGGGCGGTCGGCCGGTGCCACCCCCATCAGGCCTGTTGCGGCCGTCAGCTCACGGTTCCGTACGCGCGGTGTGCGGCTTGCCGACGTCGGACCGGCCGGCGGCCTTCTTGATGTCGCCCGCTTCCCGCTGGTCGACGACGCCCTCGTGGCGGAGGTCCGCGACGAGCTTTTCGACGTACGACACGAACACGCCGTGGCTGGCCCAGGCCTGGTGGTCCTCGATCAGCTCGTTGATCGTGCAGCCGTTCGTCGTGACGCGGTTCGGGATGCCCGTGTTGACCGTGCCGACGAACACCGTCGAACGGTCGTCCGTCTCAGGGCAGTCGGTGGGCGGCTTGCTGTCGACGACGGTCAGGGTCAGCGACTTGGCCGTGGACGTGTTGCCGGCCTTGTCGGTGGCCCGGTACAGGAAGGTGTGGCTCCCCGCTCTGTTCACCGCCACCGGCGCGGAGTACGGCAGGTAGGGGCCGCCGTCCAGGGAGTACTCGGTCGCGGCCACGCCCGACCCCGAGTCCGAAGCCGTCACCGTGATCGTCGCGCTGCCGACGTAGTTCCCGGAGGCGTCCTTCGTGCCCGAGACGGAGGCCGACACGTCCGGCGGAGTGGTGTCCTGCGGCGGAGCGGTCACGACCGTGAACGACACGGACTGCTCCGCGGACGTGTTGCCCGCCTTGTCCGTCGCCCGGAACGCCACCGTGTGCTGACCCACGCCACTCACCTGCACCGGCGCGCTGTAGTCCTTGTAGGCCCCGCTGTCGAGCGAGTACTCGATCTTGGCCACGCCCGACTCCGCGTCCGAGGCCGTCACGGTCACCGTCGCGCTGGAGACGTAGTTCCCGGAGGCGTCCTTCGTCCCCGACACCGTCGCCGACGTCTCCGGCGCCGTCGTGTCCTCGGGCGGAGCCGCCACCACCGTGAACGACACCGACTTCACCGCCGACGTGTTGCCCGCCTTGTCCGTCGCCCGGAACGCCACCGTGTGCTGACCCACGCCACTCACCTGCACCGGCGCGCTGTAGTCCTTGTAGGCCCCGCTGTCGAGCGAGTACTCGATCTTGGCCACGCCCGACTCCGCGTCCGAGGCCGTCACAGTCACCGTCGCGCTGGAGACGTAGTTCCCGGAGGCGTCCTTCGTCCCCGACACCGTCGCCGACGTCTCCGGCGCCGTCGTGTCCTCGGGCGGAGCCGCCACCACCGTGAACGACACCGACTTCACCGCCGACGTGTTGCCCGCCTTGTCCGTCGCCCGGAACGCCACCGTGTGCTGACCCACACCGCTCACCTGCACCGGCGCGCCGTAATCCGCATAAGCCCCGCTGTCGAGCGAGTACTCGACCTTCGAGACACCCGACTCCGCATCCGAAGCCGACACCGTCACCGTCGCACTGCCGACGTAGTTCCCGGAGGCGTCCTTCGTGCCCGAGACGGAGGCCGATGTGTCCGGCGCGGTGGTGTCGTTACCGGGGGCAGCGGTGACGGTCAGTTCGCCCGACATCATGTGACCCGGCATCGCGCAGTAGTAGTGGTAGACACCGGGGGTCAGGGTGACCTCCGCCGTGTGACGGCCTCCGCCGGAGTCCGACGGGCTCGCCTGGATGTTGAGACTGACGTCGGTGTTGTAGTCGGGGTTGGAGGTGTCGAACGTCAGCGTGTGCGGCATCCCCGTCGTGTTGCCGGTGGCCGCGCTGTTCTCGAACACGATCGTCGCCGGGCCGGCCACCGCGGTGGTGGGGGCGGACGTATAGCCCATGTAACCGTCCCCAGCCGTCCAGGTGAGCACCTGGGCCGGTGCCGCGGCGGCGTCCCGGCTCATCGCCGCGTACGCGGCCGGCGCGGCCAACGAGAACGCCGTGAGCACCAGGGCCACCAGGGCCACCAACGCCGGGTGGGGGCTGAACCGGCCCCGTGGCGCGGATCTGGCGGGGGGCGGATCCGTCTGGGCATGGAGCAGTCTTCTGAACACCGCTGCACCTTTCGCGAATCGCTTGTTGCGGTACCGCGCACGGTTCGGCGGTCCCGCCGGGTGGACGGCCGGCCGCCAGGACGACCGTGTCGTGGCCCGTCCGGCCGGGTGCCGCGCGGAGCTCGGTCCGGGCGGCGACGGCGCACGGTCCGTCACCTGACCGACGCCCTGAACTCAACGGCACGGTGAGTCAGTTGCGGGTGATCACCGGGGCGTGACGACGGCGACCGGCCGCGGTCACGCGAACGAGCGAGCGGCGTTCGCTCCGCCCCGTGCCGGAGCGGCGCTGCCGCGGGCCCGTTGCGCGGGGCTCACCCAGCTCTCTCGGATTGCGCCAATGCTGGGAAGCTAACCGTCTTTTGACGACCCGCCAAGGTCTATGACCGCAACCCGACCAACTTTGACCTGAGTCTGGAAAAACTGGAGAAGCCCCGTTACGGTGAGGCCGTTCCGAGGCGCAGTTCGCCTCGCCTTGCCGAGCCGGTCTCGGCCGTACCGCCGCACCCGCCGGACGGACGGCACCGGATCGGCGCCACCCACCGACGAGTCCTCTGCCGGCCCCCGCGGGGCCCAACGCCCGGCGCACCACCGCAAACCGCCGCGTCCGGATGCTGTGTTGCCTGGGGCGGCGCACCTCACGACCACGAAACGCCTGCAGGCACCCACGCCTGTCGCGGATTGGAGAGCGATGACCGACTCAGGCGCAGGCACGCGACGCCTCTTCTCCCGCCGATCGTTCGCCACCTCGGCCGTGGCGGCGGCCGTCGCCCCCGCGGTGCTCGGCGGCACCGCCGCCGCCGCGCCCTCGGACAAACCCGCTGCGGACGACAAGGGCGGCGAGGTCCGCAATCTGACGCTGTACATGGAGAGGCTGCCGAACGGGGAGATGGGCTACGGCCTCCACCCCGGTCAGGCGACGATTCCGGGCCCGCTCATCGAACTGACCGAGGGCGACACCATGAACATCGAGGTGGTCAACAACCTCGACGTCGCCGCCAGCCTGCACGTGCACGGCCTGGACTACGACACCGCCAGCGACGGCACCAAGATGAACGACAGCGTCGTCCAGCCGGGCGACCGGCGCACCTACGTCTGGCGCAGCCACGCCCCGGGCAGACGCCACGACGGCACCTGGGAGGCCGGAAGCGCCGGCTACTGGCACTACCACGACCACAACGTGGGCACCGAGCACGGCACCGGCGGGATCAAGAAGGGGCTGTACGGCCCCGTGGTGGTGCGGCGCAAGGGCGATGTGCTGCCCGACAAGCAGTTCACGGTCGTCTTCAACGACATGACGATCAACAACAAGACCGCTCCCGACACCCCCACCTTCAAGGCCGTCCGCGGCGAGCGGGTGGAGTTCGTCGTGATCACCCACGGCGACTTCTTCCACACCTTCCACGTGCACGGCCACCGCTGGGTGGACAACCGCACCGGGATCCTGGACGGTCCGCAGGACGTCAGCCGCGTCATCGACACCAGGACGACCGGCCCCGCGGACTCCTTCGGGTTCCAGGTGATCGCCGGCGAACGGGTCGGCGCGGGCGCCTGGATGTACCACTGCCACGTCCAGAGCCACTCGGACATGGGGATGTCCGGTGTCTTCCTGGTGACCGAGGCCGACGGCACGGTCCCCGGCGGCGGCATGCCCATGTAGCCCGGGCCCCCGTGCCCGTCCCGTTCTCAGCCCCCGAATCCACGCCCGTCCGACCTGACCGGACGGTCCGACGGGCGTGAACCACCCTGCCGCCGGTCGGTCGGCCCCGGGTCGTGAGGTGCCGGGACGTCCGCGACCTCACCGGCTCCGGCGCCCCGGCCGTCTCCGGATGTCCCGACGGCCGATCCGAATCCGCCTCGCCCGGCGCCCGCCGTGCGAGGCCCGTGCGGCAGCCCGGCTCCACCCCCTGACCACTCTTCCGTTGTCGGATCGAGTCAAGGAGCAACAATGGGCCGAAGAGACCGGTTCACCCTGTCCCGACGAAGTGGAGCACCACCGTCGCCTTCCGCGCGGACCCCCCGCCAGGCGCCGGCCTGGCGCCGCGCGGTCGTCCTGCTGTCCGGCTCGGCGCTGGCACTGGGACTGTCCGCGCTGCCGGCCGTACAGGCACAGGCGCAGGCGCCGTCCGCAAGCAACCAGGACCAGGACGCCGGGGCTGAAGCCTCGGTGAACGTCCTGGTCTTCCACGGACCGGCCGATCAGCAGGACGACCCCGTCACGACCGCCGTGTCGACGGTCAAGGAACTGGGTCAGAAGAACGGCTTCTCCGTGGACGAGTCGGACGATCCGTCCGTCTTCACCCCCGACCGCCTGGCCCACTACCGGGGCGTGGTCTTCCTGTCGGCCAAGGGGGTGTCCCTCACCTCCGACGAGGAGTCCGCGTTCCAGGCCTACGTCAAGGGCGGCGGCGGATTCGTCGGCGTCCACGACGCCGCGCGCGCGGACGCCGGCTCCGACTGGTTCACCGGCCTGATCGGTACGCGTCCGGCCGCCAGCCTGCCCGCCTCCGAGAAGGTCTCGGACGTCACGGCGAGCGACGACAACCCGCCGAACGAGACGAAGGCCAAGCTGTTCGACGGCAGCAACACCACCAAGTGGCTGGCGCACCAGAACACCGCGTGGGTCACGGCGAAGATGGACCATCCGGTCGCCGTGGCCCAGTACGCGCTGACGTCGGCCAACGACTACCCGGGCCGGGACCCCAAGGACTGGACCCTGCAGGGCTCTCAGGACGGGGACTCCTGGAAGACGCTGGACACCCAGACCGGCCAGAACTTCCCGGACCGGTTCCAGACCAAGCAGTACAAGTTCTCCAACACCACGGCCTACCAGTACTACCGGCTGAACGTCACCGCCAACTCCGGTGAGCCGCTGACCCAGTTGGCCGAGCTGCGGCTGTTCGGCGCCGACCCGGCGCCCGCGCCGGAGACCAAGGTGCAGCAGGCGGTCGTGGACGTCACCGACCGCCAGCACCCGGCGAACAAGGGCCTGCCGCTGAAGTGGACCCGGTCCGACCAGTGGATGAACTGGGACCCGAACCCGAACGGCAAGGTGCAGACGGTCGCCCAGGTCGAGGAGAACTCCTACGACGCGGGGCCGGCGGGCAACGGTGCCTTCCACCCGGTCTCCTGGTGCCGGGACTACGACGGCGGCCGGTCGTTCTACACCGGTATGGGCCGCACCGAGGACAGCTACACCTCGGACTCCAAGTTCCAGAGTCATCTGCTCGGCGCCATCGAGTGGACGACCGGCATGGTGCGCGGCGACTGCCAGGCGACCATCGCGTCGAACTACTCGGTGGAACGGCTCACGGGCAAGAACCAGCAGGGCCAGCTCGACCAGATCGGTGAGCCGCACGGTCTGACGATCGCGCCCGACGGCAAGGTCTTCTACATCGGCAAGGCGGCCTGCCCGAGCGGCCCGATCCCGGACTGGAACGACCCGAAGGTGGGCCTGGGCTGCGGCACCATCCACCAGTGGGACCCCAAGACCAAGCAGGTCAAGCTACTCACCACGCTCGACGTGATGGGCAACCGGGGCAGCGGCGACGAGCTGGTCAAGAACGAGGAGGGTCTGGTCGGCATCACGCTCGACCCCGAGTTCGAGCAGAACGGCTGGATCTACGTCTACTGGATGCCGCACGAATCGGTCGACCGGGACAAGCAGACGGGCCAGCGCACCATCTCGCGGCTGACCTACGACTTCAAGAACCAGTCGATCGACAAGAGCTCCCGCAAGGACCTGCTGCACTGGACCGCCCAGATCCACAGCTGCTGCCACACGGGCGGCGGCATGACCTTCGACAACGATGGCAACCTCTACGTCGGCGTCGGTGACGACAACTCCTCCCAGGGAGCCGGGGCCGGCTACTCCGGGAACAACTGGACCAAGGACTACAAGGGCCTGTCCTTCCAGGACGCCCGCCGTACGGCCGGCAACACCAACGACCTCAACGGCAAGATCCTGCGGATCCACCCCGAGCCCGACGGCACGTACACCATCCCCAAGGGCAACCTGTTCACCGGCCAGGAGGAGGGCGGCGGCAAGACCCGTCCGGAGATCTACGTCATGGGTGTCCGCAACATCGCGCGGATCGCCTGGGACAAGACCAACAACTGGCTGACCGCGGGCTGGGTCGGCCCCGACGCGCCGACGCCCGACCCGGAGCTCGGCCCGGCCAAATACGAGACCGCGACCATCATCACCTCGGCGGGCAACCAGGGCTGGCCGTACTGCATGGGCGACAAGCAGCCGTACCGCGACCGCAGCAACACCGACGCGAGCGTGCTGACCGGCTGGTACGACTGCGACCACCCGAAGAACACCTCGCCCCGCAACACCGGTCTGGTGGACCTCCCGCCGATCCGCAACAACATGATCTGGTACTCGCCGCAGGGCGGCGGCGTGGTCTACCCGAAGCGCGGCGACGGCAGCGGGCTGCCCACGTACGTGCAGAGCGACGAGAAGTACACCGAGCCCTACCTCAAGGGCGGCGGCCAGGCCATCATGGACGGCCCGACCTACCACCGCTCCGAGGTCGACACCGACAGCGGTGTCGCCTGGCCCGCGTACTGGGACAACAAGTGGTTCATCGGTGACGAGTCCAACGCCAACAACCGCGTCGCGGTGACCGTCGACCCGGCGAGCGTCAAGGACCAGAGCCCGCCGGCCTTCGGCGAGGACCTGCGCCAGATCCTCCCGGGCGGCACCGGGGACAACAAGGTCCAGAGCTGGATGGACGCCAAGTTCGGCCCGGACGGCGCGCTCTACATGCTCGACTACGCAGGCGGCTTCTTCAGCCTGGACCCGAACCAGAAGCTGGTCCGCGTCACCTACCACGGTGGCCCGGCCACGCCGAACCCGAGCGACGCCTCGGGTCGCGCCGTCGCCCAGAGCAAGCCGCGGACGATCCAGTTCTCGGCCGCGAAGGCGGGCGGCGTCTCCTGGGAGTGGGACTTCGGTGACGGCAGCCAGCCGTCGCACGAGGCCAACCCCACGCACACCTACGCCTCTTACGGCACCTACCACGCCACCCTGAAGGCGACCTACGCCAACGGCGAGCACGCCACCGGGAAGATCGACGTGACGGCGGGCTGCACGGCGCCCGACGCCCGTTCCACGGTCCGGCTGCTCGACACCGACACCGGTGTGGCCAACCGCAAGGTCGGCGGCGGATGCACCATCAACGACCTGATCGACGACGAGGGCACCTGGCCCAACCACGGCGCGTTCGTCAGCAACCTCAACGACCTGGTCAACCAGTTCCGCAAGGACGGTGTCATCGACAGCCACGAGGCGGCGACGCTCAGCAAGGCAGGTGCCCAGTCGCCCATCGGCAAGACCCCCGGGTACAAGTCCCTCTTCGACGGATCGGCGACCAGCCTCGCCGGATGGAGCCAGGCGGGCGCGGGCCGGTTCTCGCTCCTGCCGGACGGCACCATGCGCAGTTCCGGCGGCCTGGGCATGCTCTGGTACAGCAAGCAGCAGTTCGGGGACTACTCGATCCGGTTGCAGTTCCGGGATGCCGCACCGGACGGCCACCGGGCCAACAGCGGTGTGTTCGTGCGGTTCCCCGATCCGCGGACGCCGCTGGACCAGCGGCCCGAGGGCTGCAGCACGACGGGAGCGGCCCGCACCGCCCCGGAGTGGGTGGCGATCTACTGCGGCAACGAGATCCAGATCTACGACGGTGACACCGGTGAGCCCCAGAAGACCGGCTCGGTGTACAACTTCGATCCACTCGACCTGGACCATGCGAAGGTCACCCCGAAGGGCCAGTGGAACGACTACGAGATCCGGGTCGTCGGGCAGCACTACACGATCATCCGCAACGGCGTGGTGATCAACGAGTTCGACAACACGCCCGGCAAGTCGTCGTCGCGTGCGGGCGATCCGCCCACGGACCTGCGTCAGTTCGTCAGTGGTTACGTGGGGCTGCAGAACCACAGTGACAACGACCTGATCGAGTTCCGCAACATCCGGGTACGGGACCTGTCGTAAGGAGCGGCGGTCCACGCCGGGCTCGGGGCGCGCCCCGAGCCCGGCTCTGGCGCGAACCGAGGTGAAACCTTTCATGTAGATCACATCAATGCGGCGGCGCACCTCTTGACCGTGCGCATGTGATCAGTTACCCAAGCTACTTGACACGTGAAAGCGATTGACGACCCCGCGGTCGATCACGGGTTCTGGCCGCCGATCCGGGCGGCGGCCTTCCCCGCGTTCCCTGCCGACCGCACTCGGCGAAGGAGGACGAAAGTGTCCATGCTCAGCTACGAGACGGACCGGCGGCCCCAGCCCGACAACCCTTGTCTGCGCAGCGACGAGGTCCACCTGCTGTCGCTTCTGGCAACCGGCCTGCCGGTCGAGTCCGTCGCCCGGCGACTCCACGTCTGTCCCCGCACAGTGCGACGGCGTTACCGAGGCGTGTGCGACAAGATAGGCGTCAGCAGCGTCATCGAGGCCGTCGCCTGGGCCGCGCGACGCGGACTGATCTGAACCCGCCCTGAGACCCTGAAATCCCGCACCGCACACGTCCGCGCCCTGCCGCGCCTTCTGGGCTGCGGCAGGGCGCGGACGTGCAGGGCCCTGGGCGTGGATGTCTCGGTGGGTCAGGAGAGCAGGTCCGCGAGCGCCGTGTAACTGCGCTGGGCGGCGCCGAAGGAGCCGGGCGGGTTGGGCTGGGTGTCGGGGGCGGTGTCCTGCTCCCAGATGCCGTGGTGGTTGCCGAACGGACCGATCGCGTGGATGAAGCGCTGGTAGGGCATGTCACCGGCGCCGAATTCCGTCATGTCGTAGCCGTCACCGGCGTTGGGGTCGGACTTGCCGTCCTTCATGTGGAACAGCGTGTAGCGGTAGGGGTGGTTGCGCACGTACGCGGCGGGGTCGAAGCCGGGGTAGCGGAACTGGCCGACGAAGGCCCAGTACACGTCCATCTCGAGGTAGACGTGGGCGGGGTCGGTGTTCTGCAGGAACACGTCGTACAGGCGCACCGCCGGCTGGTCGGTGGCGAAGGCGAACTCGGCCCAGTGGTTGTGCTGGTAGAGCTTGAGACCGCGCGCCGACGCGGCCGCGCCCCAGCGGTTGAAGTCCTCCGCGGCCGCCTGGTACCCGGCGACCGTCTGGGTGTCCGAGGGGGCGTTCGGGGTCCCGATGTTGGGCATACCGAGGATCTCGGCGTTGTCGAGCTCCTGCTGCAGGTTGCTGCGGAAGCTGCCGATGCCGATGTGGCTGCCGATGGCTCGCAGACCGTTGTCGTCGAGCAGCGTGCGGATCTCCTGGAGGGTGATCTGCCGGCCGAGGATGGAGGGGTCCTGGGTGTAGCCGGCGAACTCCACCTCCTTGAAGCCCATCCGCGACAGCTCCTCGAAGACGGCGCGGAAGCCGAGTTGGTAGACCTTGTCGCGGACGCTGTAGAGCTGGATGCCGATGGCGTTCTTGGGGATGCTCAGGCCGGCGCCGTTGGGCGGGGCGTCCGGGGCGGGCGTCCGGGCGGCGGCGGGGACCGCTCCGGCGAGGGTTGCCGCACCGATGGCTACGGTGCCTGCGGCTGCCGCACGCAGGAAGCCTCTGCGGTCGAAGTCATGGGCGAACTGACCCATCATCACTCCTTCGTTGTGAAGCACCTGGCCGCGGGGGGCTGCGGCGAGGGGCCGTCAAGGGGAGCCGCCTCGCCCGGTGTCCGGGCGGCGTGGTGGTACGGGGCGTTCATCGGCCTGAACGTCCGGCGGACATGCGGTCGGCGGAACTGGTGGCGGGGCGACCGGAGTCGCGCCCGGTGAGCGAGGGCGGTGCGGGCTGCCGAGGCACAACTCCCCGCGGCCCGCGCGGTGGCAGCAGGAGCGCCTCGACACATACCTGGAGGACGATGAACGCCTGAAGCCGTCGATAGTTGAGCACAAGTCGGCGCTACTTTTCACTGGATGAGCAAAAGATGTGTCCACTTCAGGGCGCAAAACGCTGCTACTGAGCAGTACCTCCTTGACGCGCCATGGTCATGGAGCCACGCTCATGACGCTTCCCCAGGGGGCCGCGAACCCGCCGAGCCCTCCCTTCCTCCCACGGCCACCCGCCCGCTCCACCGATCGACCGGCTGGCGCAGGCCCGGGCATCCGAACCCGGCCGGCCGCCCTCGCGCGACGTGACCGCTCGCGCCATGTCCATCGCAGCGCCCCCAGAGAGGTAGGCAGTACGTGCGTAAACCAGTAAGCCGGCTCCTCACCGCCACGTTGAGCACCATGCTCGGCGTGGGGGTCGCGGTGGCCGGAGCTACGACGTCCGCGCATGCGCGTATCCAGGCACCGGACAGAACGGCCGCGGCCGCCTCCACCGCCGCGACGTCCGACTTCCAACAGGTCACCCTGGCCAAGGGACCGGACCAGGTGGGCGAGCCGATGGGGCTCGCGGTGCTCCCCGACGGCAGCGCACTGCACAGCTCCCGTGACGGCACCGTCTACTACACGACCCTCGACGGCCTCACCGACGTGGCGGCGAAACTCCCGGTCTACACCCATGACGAGGACGGGTTGCAGACCCTCGCGCTCGACCCGCACTTCGCCAAGAACCACTGGGTCTACGCGTACTACGCGCCGAAGCTCGACACCCCCATGGCCAACGCCCCGGAGAACGGAACGGCCGCCGACTTCGCGCCGTACAAGGGCTACAACCAGCTGTCCCGGTTCACGTTCGCCGACGGCAGGCTGGACCTGTCCAGCGAGAAGAAGATCATGCGGGTCGACACCGACCGCGGGCAGTGCTGCCACGTCGCGGGCGACATGCACTTCGACGGCGACGGCAACCTGCTGCTGAGCACCGGCGACGACTCCAACCCGTTCGAATCCGACGGCTACGCCCCCATCGACCGGCGACCGGACCGCAACCCCGTCTTCGACAACGAGCGCTCCACGGCCAACACCAACGACCTGCGCGGCAAGCTGCTGCGGATCAAGGTGCACGACAACGGCACCTACACGGTCCCGGACGGCAACCTGTTCCCGAAGGGCACCCCCAAGACCCGTCCCGAGATCTACGCGATGGGCTTCCGCAACCCCTTCCGGTTCAACGTCGACAAGAAGACCGGCGTGATCTACCTGGCCGACTACGGCCCGGACGCCAGCAGCGCGAACCCCAAGCGGGGGCCTGAGAACACCGTCGAGTACAACCGGATCACCAAGCCCGGTTTCTTCGGATGGCCGTACTGCATCGGCGACAACACGCCGTACGTCCAGTACGACTTCGCCACCGGAGAGTCCGGGCAGCCCTTCGACTGTGCCCACCCGGTGAACGACGCTCCCCTGAACACCGGTCTGAAGAACCTGCCCCCGGCCCAGCCGGCCTGGATCTGGAACCACTACGCGGGCAACCCGCTGTTCCCCCAACTCGGCGGTGAGGGCGCTCCCATGGGCGGCCCCGTGTACCACTACGACTCCACGCTGAAGTCCCAGGTCAAGTTCCCCGAGAGCTATGACGGGAAGTTCTTCGCCTACGAGTTCGGCGCCCACTGGATCAAGCCGATCTCCTCGGACGGCAGCGGAAAGATCCAGTCGATCGACACCTTGACCAACGGCAACGACTGGGCCCGTCTGGTAGAGCCCATCGACACCGAGTTCGGTCCGGACGGCTCGCTGTACGTGCTCGACTACGGCAGCGCGTGGTTCGGCGGCTCCCTGGACGCCGGGCTCTACAAGATCGAGTACGCGCCGGGCAACAAGGCGCCGACCGCGGCGATCACGACGGACACCACGTCGGGCAAGAACCCGCTGACGGTCAAGTTCGACGGCACGGGCTCGACCGACCCCGAGAACGACACTCTCACCTACGCGTGGGACTTCGACAACGACGGCAAGACCGACTCCACGAGTGCCACGCCGTCGTTCACCTACACCGCGAACGGGCAGTACCACGCCAGGCTCACGGTCAGCGACCCGAGCGGCAGGACGGGTGTCGCCGCCGTCCTGGTCACGGTGGGCAACTCCGCGCCGGTACTGAAGTTCTCCGAGCCGCCGAACGGGCTGACGTTCAAGGACGGGGACCAGGTCGCGTGGAAGATCGACGCGACCGACCCGGACGGCACCCCGGTGGACTGCTCCAAGGTCCAGGTCAGCTACTCGCTCGGTCATGACATGCACTCCCACAACCTCTCGCAGGCCACGGGGTGCAGCGGGACGTTCTCCATGACCACCGCGGGCCACACCGACGCCGACGACTTCTACGGCATCTTCTCCGCGAGCTACACCGACACCTCCCCGACCGCCGGGGTCCCCGACCTCACCGGCACGACACAGATAGTCCTGCAGCCCAAGGGCAGGCAGGCCGAGTTCTACCGCACGCAGTCCGGCGTGCAGACGAGCTCCGTCGCCGGCGCCCAGGGCGGCGAGGCCGTCACGTCGATCGGCAACGGTGACTGGATCGAGTTCGACCCGTACGACCTCCAGGGTGTGAGCAAGATCGACTTCAGGGCCGCGTCGAGCGGTACGGGCGGCACCATCGAGGTCCGCACCGACGCCCCCGACGGCCCGCTGGCCGGCACGGCGACGGTGGGCGACACCTCAGGCGCCTTCACGACGGTCGGCGCACCGGTGACCGACCCGGGCGGGACGCACAAGCTGTACTTCGTCTTCAAGGGCGGCAGCGGCGACCTGTTCAGCCTGGACTCCTTCACGATGAGCTGAGACGCACGATGAGCTGACACGACACCAGCCCGTCCCTGCCCCGCCGAGCCGCCACCGACGGCCCGGCGGGGCAGTCCTGTCCCACGGGATCCGGGCAACCCGGACGGCGAGACCGCCGCCCTTCTCATGAGCGCCGCCACTCGTTCGGCGGATACCACGGATGGCGCTCGTATGCGGCTCAACGGGGGTACGGGGTAGCGGGAACGGCGGACGGGAAGATGCGGGGGCTGCTGTTTCGGGGCACGGTGGGTGTGGGCCGGGGCCGGGTTCCGGCTATTTCTTCCCGAGCATCCGAAGGAACCGTGATGTCCGTAGCCACAGATCTGCTCGTTCCGGCGCTGCGCGAGGTCCGTGAGGCCAAGTCGGCGCTCGCCGACCGCTTCAGGGCCCACCTCGCCGCCACGCCACCCGGTGAACACCGGGATGTCCTGGAGCGCCGCATGGGCGACGCCCGCGGGCACGTGTACCGCATCGACGAACGCCTGGGAACGTTGCAGCCCCGTGGGCTGGTGCAGAGCGTCCTCGGCGGTGCCTGGCAACTCACCGGGCAGGCCGCCCGGCTGCCCATCGACATGGCCATCTCCGTCCCGGGCGTCGTGTTCCGGAACCGGGGGATGACCACGGAGTACCAGCTGCTGAAGAACGCCGAGGACGAGTACGCGGTCACCGCGCTGGCCCTGGCCCTGTGCCGGGCCGCCGAGCGTATCGCCCAGGAGGCCGAGGACGACGTCAGCGCGGAACTGCTCGGCTCCATCCGCCGGGACGACGAGGAGGCGCTGGAGGAGTTCGCCGGAGCCCTCGAACAGCATGCCGACAACGCCGTGGCGGCATCCGCCGAGACCACCGACACCAGCGTCGGCGGCGCGGCGCAGGCGGTCCGCGAGTGGAGCAGCTGGTTGCGGGAGACGGCCGAACGCATGCCGGGCGCGGACCGGCTCCAGGCCGCACCACGGGGAGCCCTCATCAGCGAGGAGGAGCTGCCGATCCCCGACTACCGGCGCCTCAGCACCAAGATGATCAAGGACCGCCTGCCGCAGCTGCCGCAGACGGACCTGGCCGTCATCGGCGCCTACGAACGCTGCCACGCGCGCCGCCCGGCCGTCCTGAGCCGGGTCGCCGATCTGCTCGGACCGGTGCCCTGGCCCGGCTACGACAGCATGACGGCGGACGACATCCTCAAACGGCTGGGGGACGCCGAACCCGGTCACAGCCGTCGGGTGCTGGAGTACGAGCGCCGCCATCAGGCACGTACCACCATCCTCCGGGCCGCGGAACGGGCCGCCGAACGCGTCCCCGCCTGACCGCTCCGGCTGCGGCGGGGCGACCCGGTGCCGGACCCGGGTCAGCCGTGCGGTCGTGCCGCCGCACCAGCGCGGCCGGCCGCAGGGCTCAGGGGTGCCGCCACAAATAGGTCCACAGCTCGTCGACGAGAGTGAAGCCGAAGGAGTCGAAGAGCCGGGAAGCGGCCTCGCTCTCCGAGGTGCGGGGCGGGAAGTCGTCGATGACGAGCGCGGCCTCGACGGCACCCTGCTCGGCCAGCAGGGCAAGGGCCTGGCCGAGCAGCTTGCGGCCCAGGCCCCTGCCGCGGTGGGTGCGACGGGTCTCGATCCAGTAGACGGTCGCGATGCGGTCCGGTCCGACGCTCACCACGGCCTCCGCGACCGGCTCGGCCCCGTCACGGATGATCAGCCGATGCCCCGGGGGAAAGTCGCAGGGAAAGACGTCGGCGACCAGCTTCGCCGGCGACGGCTCGCCCGAGAGCGCGCAGTGCAGGTAGGCGCCCTGGCGGCGGCCTGTGAACCCGGCTTTGATCAGCGCGTCATGGGTGGCGGCGCGGCGGATGCGCGGCAGACCGCCCGGCCCCAGGGGACCCGGCGGAGCGCCGACGAACGCCTCGATCTGCCGGCACCATGCGAGCTCGGCACGTGCGTGACCGAGCAGGGCACGCAGGGCAGGAGGATCCTCCCGGGCGTACAGCCAGCAGATCACGCCGCTGTGGACATCGGCCCACGAGAGGAACGCGAGGACACCACAGGGGCGGTCTGCGGCGTCGGCCAGCACGCTGATCCTCGGCCGGGCCGGCACAGCCCAGCCGGCCAGGACCGGCGCGCCGCGCCTGGCCGCGGCCAGCTGCTCCGGCGCGCACCGCTGCTGACCCGGCAGCCGGTCGGCATCGATCAGCCCCCGCACTCCCCCTTCGTCCTGGGGGCGATACGGGCGTACGGTCGCGCTGCTGTAGGAACTGGGTGAAAAAGCCATACTGTCGGTCCGCACGGATGTTCTTACCGGCTAGGTTTCAGCGTCCTCCGTTTTGCCCCGACTGTCACGGCCGGGCCGATACAGGGCGAAGCCGGTCTCCCCGACCGCCGTCAGCAGTGCCCGTACCTCGTCGATGACCGGCTGGTGAAGAGGAAGCGTCAGGTGGCCCACTCCCGGCACGAGCACGTTGCGGACCTTCAGGTCGGGGTGATCGATACGCCCCCTGGCCGCGGGCACGACGGCCTCGTCCAGGTCGCTGTAGAAGGCCACGAACCGGCTCCGGCAGCCCGCGGCCGGCTCGGCGAGCTCGGTCAGCACCTCGCTGCCGGGCCGCAGCTGGCGCAGGAGCGGATGCGGCGGGGCCAGGAGGGCCGTGGCCGTCCCACCGTGCGGTGTGGCCAGGGTGATCACGAGGGGTACGTGCGCATGCCCGTCGAGGCGCTGCACGTAGTAGCGGGCGACCAGCCCGCCCAGGCTGTACCCGATCAGGACCACCGGCCGCCCGGCACACCGGCCGACCGTCAGCTCCACCTGTTCACCGAGCACCCTGGCTGCCGTACGGATGTCCGGACTGAGCCCGTTGTACGTCACGGGCACGAACGGGCCCGCCCCGCAGCCGCCCAGTCCACGCTGCAGGGACGACACGACCCATTCCCGGTCGGCCAGGCCGTGCACCAGCAGTACCGGGACCCCCGACTCGGCGTGTGCCGGTTCGCCGTCGACCGTGGACCGCGAAGGCTGGGCGTGTCCGAGCAACCCGGTCAGCTGCGCCACGCCCTCCACCGCGAGGTCGAACGGGAGCCGGGCCAGCCGTACGGCCGCCCTGCCGGCCTCGGCGCCGACGCCACGCACCGGAGAGAGCCCCGGCACCGACAATTGCGTCCTGAAGGGAGTACCCGTGGCAGCTCACCTGCCCTTCCGTCCCCCTCTTTGTTCCCTCGAGGTTAACGCTCCATGTCCCGACCCGATTCCCCACCGGAAGTCCCAGAACGGCGCAGTGAGGACCGCGACCGTAATGCTGATGCCCTTGACCTGCGGAAACATGCCTTGTAAGCCCCGTTTGAGGTCATCGCGGGTCGGTCATCCCCACTTGCTGTTTCCGCCCGTTCCAGGCCGCTGTTGGTCACGTGGCCAATCGTTCGGGAACCACGCTCACTCAGTCCAGGGCCCCCGAACAGGTGGCCCAACCCGTGCACACCGTGCCGCCGCCGGTCCGGGGCTGCCCGGACCGGCGGCGGCACGGTGACGGTCACAGCGGTATACGGCCGGTGCCCGCCAGTTTGCCCGCCAGCACCTCGGTCAGCGTCGGCCACTGGTCGACCAGGTAGAAGTGCCCGCCCGGCAGCACGTGCAGGTCGAAGTCACCGGCCGTGACCTCTCCCCACTTCCCGGCGTCGTCGACCGGGGTCCGCGGGTCGCTGTCGCCGACGACGGCCGTGACCGGGATCGCCAGCCTGCGTGACGGGCGGTAACGGTAGGTTTCCAGCGCCTGGTAGTCGGCCCGCAGCGGAGGCAGGATCATGGCCCGCACGTCCGGGTCGTCCAGCATCGAGGCGCCGGTGCCGTCCAGGGCACGCACCTCTCGCAGCAGCCCCTGCTCGTCGCGCAGGTGCACGTTCTCCGTCGTGGGGCTGCTGGGCGAGCGCCGGCCGGAGACGAACAGCCGGTCGGCCTGGAGCGCCGCCCGCTCCCGCAGCTGCAGGGCCACCTCGAACGCCAGCAGGGCGCCCATGCTGTGACCGAACAGGGACACCGGGCGGCCGTCGTCGGTGACGAGCACGGCCTCCGCGACACAGCGCGCCAGTTCCTGAAGGTCGGTCAGGAACGGCTCCCGGTGACGGTCCTGGCGCCCCGGGTACTGCACCACGCTCACCTCGGCGGCGCCGGTGTCGGCCACCGCGCGGGAGAACGGGAAGTAGTAGCTCGCCGACCCGCCCGCGTGCGGACAGCAGATCAGCCGTGACACCGGGGCGTCGACCGGGTGGTACCGCCGAAGCCACACGGCGGGGTCGAGCGATGACATCGGGTCCCCTTCCGGAACGCGGACTTCAGGCCAGCACCAGCTGGAGCTCTTCGTAGCCGTTCAGCCCGATGGCGTCCCGTCGCACCGGCGTCCCCACCACCTCGATGCTGCCGAAGCGCTCGAGGAAGGCCGGGAACAGCACCGCGGCCTCCAGGCGGGCCAGGTTGCCGCCCATGCAGAAGTGCGGGCCGGCGCTGAAGGCGAGGTTGGCGCCCTCGCTGCGGGTGAGGTCCAGCCTGCCCGGATCGGTGAACTGCCGCGGGTCGCGGTTGGCCGCGGCGAGCAGCGCAACGACCAGGCTGCCCGCCGGGACCGTCTGGTCGCCGAGCGGCGTGTCCTCCTTCATCACCCGGCTGGCGGCGGTGATCGGCGTGTTGAAGCGCAGCAGCTCCTCGACCGCCGTCTGCGTGACGGAGGAGTCCCGGCGCCACAGCTCCAGCTGGTCCGGGTGCTCCAGGAGGGAGATCAGACCCGCGCTGATCAGCGAGGTGGTGGTCTCGAAGCCGGCGACGAACAGGAACGTCGCCAGCGACATCGTCTCCTCCGGCGACAGGCGCGCGTTGTCACCCTCCCGCACGAGGGTCGACAGCAGGTCCTCGCGCGGGCTCCTGCGGCGTGCGTCGAGGATGCCCTCGAAGTACTCGCGCAGCTCGGCCGCCGCCTCGTCGGCGCGCTCCAGGTCCTCCTCCGAGTAGTAGCCGCCCGCCCACACCCGGGACCAGTTGTTGGCCACGTGGTAGAAGTGCATGCCGTCCTCGTCCGGCACGCCCAGCATCTCGCTGATCACGGCCACCGGGAACGGACTGGCCAGGGCCTTGATCAGATCCACGGGAGCGCCGCCGGCCGACTGCTCGACGATGTCGTCCAGGTGACGGCGCATCAGTCGCTCGATGCTGGGACCCAGCGCGCGCACCGCGGCCGGAGTGAACACCCGGCCGGCCAGACCCCGCACCCGGGTGTGGTCCGGCGGGTCCAGGGTGATCAGCGCGTCGAGGTACATGCGCAGCGCCTCGTGCTCCGCCCAGTCGGTCCGCATGGTGCTCGCGGCGCGCGGCCCGTTACGGGTGGTGTTGGCACGCAGGATCGCCGAGGCCTCGGCATAACCGGTCACGGCCCACAGACCGAGGGAGGGGCTTCGATAGACGCGGTTGGTGTCCATCAGCACGTCGTAGAGGGGGAACGGGTTCGCCGGCTGCGGTGGACTGAACAGCTCGATCACCGCGTCGTCCGGCGTCACGGTGTTCAGCTCGGTCGTCATCGTGGATCTCCCATGGCGTCTCGGCGCGATGGAGCAGGCGCGCGTCGGGGGCGGGTCTGCGCGGTTCCGCGCGGGCGAGGCCCACGCTAGGGCGGGCGTGCCGAGCCGAAATACCCCTACCTTCCCCTGAGTCGGGGCCACTCCCCGTGCCGGGGAAGCGGCCCCGCCCCACGGCCGGGACCACAGGGATGCCGACCGGTCGGGAATCGCACGGTCGGGGCCGGCTCAGGCCTGGAGGGACTCGGTCCGGCGCATCGGCCCGCACCGCCCGCACCCCCTAGCCGGTCACCCGCCGCTGAGTTCCGCGTCGAGCACCGCGAACAGCTCGTCGTCGCTCGCGTCGTCCAATGTGGCCGCCGCCGCATCACCGTCCTCGTCCGGCGCAGTGCGCGACCGCCACCGCTGCACCAGCGACTCCAGGGCTGCCTGGATCGCCGCCTGCTCCTGCGGGGTCGGCGAGGCGCTCGCCAGCAGTGCCTCGAGCCGGCTCATCCGGGCCAGCAGGGCGTCCGCGCCGTCCTCCTGCGCCGGCCGCAACTCCGCGTCGAGCCGGTCCGCGGCGCTCCGCGCGGTCGGATGGTCGAAGACCAGCGTGCTCGGCAGCGACAGCCCGGTACGCCGGCTCAGCCGGTTGCGCACCTCGACGGCGGCCATCGAGTCGAAACCCAGCTCGGAGAACGCCTTGTCGGGGTCGACGGACCCGGCGTCGGCGTGCCCCAGCACCTGCGCCACCTGCTCGCGCACCAGCTCAAGGAGCAGTCGGATCCGGGTCTCGTCGTCCTGCTCGCGCAGTTCGCGAACAAACCGCTCCGGATCGCCGTGCCGGGCGCGCCTGCGCCGCTCCGACGATCGTCCTTCGCCGCCGTCCTCCGCCTGAGGGAGCGGTTCCCCGGCCACCGGGGCCTCCGGGAGCGGTACGGGCTGCAGGGTCACCGAGTCGGCGGACGCCACCGGCCGCCCGGAAGCGGTCGACACGCTGAGACCTTGCGCCGTGAAGGCCATCCGCAGCGCGGACGGCGACTCGTCCGACTCCCACCGCAGGCCACGCCACGTGGCACCGACCGACGCACTTCCCGGCTCGGCCTCCACATCCACGGCCAGCAACTGGCACAGGCCGTCCAGCAGCGCCGGGTGGATCCGGTGGCCGTCGCTGTCGACATCGTCCGGCAGGGCGACCTCGACGAACAACTCACCCTCGCGCTGCCAGGCCGCCTGGACGGTCTGGAACTGCGGTGCGATGCGGTGGCCCTGCCGCGCGAGGCGGTCGTAGAGCTCGTCCGGTTCCAGTGCTTCGGTTTCCTGTGGGGGCCAGGTGGTGAGGTCGGGGGTGGAGGGTGCGGTGCCGGCTGGGGTGGGGGTTGGGGTGACTGTGGTGGTGCTTGGGGTGGCTGTGGTGGTGAGGGTGCCGGTGGCGTGGGTGGTCCAGGACGTATCCGGGCCCGGCGCCTGCGTTGCCGCCTCGGCGGGGCGGGAGTGGATGCTCACCTCCGCCCGCTCACCAGCGGCGGTCACCTGCACCTGCACATCCACCTCCCCCACTTCCGGCAACACCAACGGCCGGCCCACCACCAACTCCCCGATCCCGCCATAACCGGCCACGTCCGCCGCGTGCAACGCCATGTCCACCAACGCAGCCCCCGGCACCAACACCCGCCCGGCCACCCGATGCCCCGCCAGCCACGCCTGACGCCCCACACCCAGCCGCCCGGTCAACACCGTCGCCACACCATCCGCCGTGGACACCGCCGCCACCAACAACCCATGCCCGGCCTCCCGCAGACCAGCCGCACCCACCCCCGCCACACCAGAACCCACCGGAGCCGACAGCCAGTAGCGATCGCGCTGGAAGGCATACGTCGGCAGGTCGAGGTGACGGCCGGGGGCGGGGGTGGGCAAGCGCCAGTCGACGGGCACGCCGGTGGTGTGGAGGGTGGCTGCCGCGGTGAGCAGTGTGGTGGCGGCCGAGGCCTCCTGCGGCTTTCGGGGGCGGCGCATCAGGGGGGCGAAGACCAGCTCGCCGGCCTCCTCGTCCAGGCACTGGCGGGCCAGGGCGGTCAGCACCGCCTGCGGACCCACCTCGACGAAACGCGTCACACCCAGGTCGCGGGCGGTGCGAACACCGTCGGCGAATCGGACCGGCCGGCGAACGTGCCCCACCCAGTACGCCGGGTCGGTCAACTCCTCCGATACGACCTGGCCGGTCACGTTGGAGACGACCGGGACAGCCGGCTCGCGGTAGGTGAGGGAGGCGGCAACCTCGGTGAAGGGCTCCAGCATCGGCTCCATCAGCCGCGAGTGGAAGGCATGCGAGACCGACAACCGGGTCGCCCGCACCCCCTGCTCCTCGGCGCGCGATGCCACCGTCTCCAGATCCTCCACCGCTGCGGAAACCACGACTGCGGCCGGCGCGTTGACCGCGGCGACGTCCACCGCCAGACCGGCGATCAACTCCTCGGTCTGCTCGGAGCTGGCGGCCAGGGCGAGCATGCCCCCACCCGCGGGAAGGGCCTGCATCAACGCCCCCCGCGCCGCCACCAGACGCGCCGCATCCTCCAACGACAACACCCCAGCCGCATACGCGGCGGAAACCTCACCGATCGAATGCCCCAGCAGCACATCCGCCGGGACGCCCCAGTGACGCAACACCGCCACCAACGCCGCCTGCACCGCGAACAACCCGGCCTGCGTGAACACCGTCGCATCCACCAACGACGCGTCCTGGCCCCAGATCACCTCACGCAGCGGCCGCTCCAAATGCACATCCAACGCCGCACACGCCAGGTCGAACGCCTCGGCGAACACCGGATCGGCGGCATACAGCTCCCGGCCCATGCCCAGCCACTGCGAACCCTGACCCGTGAACAACCACGCCGTCCGACCCGACGACACCCGCCCGACAACGGCGGCCGTACCATCCACTGCGAAAGCAGACAGGGACCCGATCGCCTCCTCACGCGAGGACGCCACCACCACGACCCGGTACTCAAGTTGAGCCCGGCCATACGCCAACGCCGAAGCCACCTCGGCGACTTCAACGTCCTCCCGCCCCGACCACCAGGCAGCCAGACGTCCGGCCGACTCGGCCAGCGCCTCAGGCGAGCGCGCCGACAACGCCACCGCCACCGGACCCACCACCGGCTCCGACGCACCAGCGGACTGATCGGGCTCAGCCGCCTGTTCCAGGATCACGTGCGCGTTGGTGCCCGAGATCCCGAACGAGGACACCGCCGCCCTGCGCGGCCGATCCCCCACCCCCGGCCACTCCCGCGCCTCCCTCAGCAACTCCACCGCACCCGCCGACCAATCCACCTGAGACGACGGCGCATCCACATGCAACGTCCGCGGCATCACCCCATACCGCATCGCCTCCACCAACTTGATCACACCAGCCACACCCGCAGCCGCCTGCGTGTGGCCGACGTTGGACTTCACCGACCCGACGTACAGGGGCTCGTGCCCCCTCCGTGCCTGTCCGTAAGTGGCCAGCAGGGCCTGTGCTTCGATCGGGTCTCCGAGGCGCGTGCCGGTTCCGTGCGCCTCGACCACATCCACGTCTGCGGCCGACAGACCGGCGTTGGCGAGGGCGGCGCGGATCACCCGCTGCTGCGAGGGCCCGTTCGGCGCCGTCAGACCATTGGACGCACCGTCCTGATTGACCGCCGAACCCCGCACCACGGCCAGCACCGGATGCCCCAGCCGCCGCGCGTCGGACAACCGCTCGACGAGGAGCAGACCGACGCCCTCGCCCCAGCCGGTTCCGTCGGCGGCCTCGGCGAACGCCTTGCACCGGCCGTCCGGGGACAGCCCCCGCTGGCGGCTGAACTCCACGAAGGTCTCCGGCGTCGACATCACCGTCGCGCCGCCGGCCAGTGCCAGCGTGCACTCACCGGAGCGCAGGGCCTGCGCGGCCAGGTGCAGGGCGACCAGGGACGACGAGCAGGCCGTGTCCACCGTCACCGCCGGGCCCTCGAAACCGAAGACGTACGACACCCTGCCGGAAAGGACACTGCCGAGAGTGCCGTTGCCGACGTAACCGGCGACCTCGTCGGGGATGTGCGGGAGGCGGGAGCCGTAGTCCTGGTACGAGGTCCCGGTGAACACACCGGTGTCGCTGCCGACCAGAGTGGCGGGGTCGATCCCGGCGCGTTCCAGGACCTCCCAGGTCGTCTCCAGGAACAGGCGCTGCTGCGGGTCCATGGCGAGCGCCTCGACCGGGCTGATGTTGAAGAAGGCGGGGTCGAAGCGGTCGGCGCCGGTCAGGAACGCTCCCCCGCGGGCGTAGGTGCGGCCGGGTTTGCCCGGCTCGGGGTCGTAGAGGCCGTCGAGGTCCCAGCCGCGGTCGGTGGGGAAGCCGGAGACCGCGTCGACACCGTCGGCGACCAGCCGCCACAGGTCCTCCGGCGAGCCCACGCCGCCGGGGAAGCGGCAGGCCATCGCGACGATGGCGATGGGCTCGTCGGCCGCGACGGTCCGGCGGGCGACGGCCGCCGAGGCGGGTGCGGTGCCGGAGACCTCCGCGACCAGGTGGCGCGCCAGCGCACGGCAGGTCGGGTGGTCGAACAGCAGCCCGACGGGCAGGCGTAGACCCGTTGCCGCGCCGAGTCGGTTGCGCATCTCGATCGTGGTGAGCGAGTCGAAGCCGAACTCCGTGAAAGGCCGGTCGGGTTCGAGGACCGTACCCTCCGGATGCCCCAGCACCAGGGCGGCCTGCTCCTGGACGGCACGGAGCGCGAGGTCGAGCCGCTCGGCCTCGGTCGCATCCGCAAGCTGCCGGGCCAGCCGGCCGCCCCCGGCGCGCCGTGCGACGGCGCGCGCCGTCGCGGCGCGGAACAGACCGGACAGCAGCGGAGCCCGCTGGCCCGCGTGGTCGACCACCGCGGGCAGCAGCGGAGTGGCGACGACGGCCGCTTCGTCCCCGGCGACCGCGGCGTCAAACAGCGCGAGGCCCTGTTCGGTGCCGAGGGCGGGCATGCCGACGCTCGCCGCGCGGGCCTGCTCGACCGGGTCGAGGGCCGTACCCATGCCGGCGTCCTGCCACAGGCCGTACGCGATCGACAGCGCGGACAGGCCCTCGGCGCGCCGGAGTCGGGCCAGGCCGTCCAGGAAGCCGTTGGCGGCGGCGTAGTTGGTCTGCCCGGCGGAGCCGAGGACACCCGCGACAGAGGAGAACAGGACGAACGCGCGCAGCGGCAACCGCTCGGTCAGTTCGTGCAGAAGCCAGGCCGCCCCGGCCTTCGGCATCCACACGTCGTCGAGACGCTCCTCGGTCTGCTCGGTCAGTACGGCATCGTGCAGTACGCCGGCCGCGTGCACGACACCGGTCAGGTCGTCGATGTCCGCCAGCAACCCGGTGAGGGCCTCCCGATCGGTGATGTCGCACGCCACGGCCCGGACCTCGGCGCCCGCGGCGCGCAGTTCGGTCACGAGTTCCGGCGCGCCCGGCGCCGTTTCGCCGCGCCGGGAGACGAGGACGAGCCTGCGCACTCCGTGCTCCGTCACCAGACGACGGGCGACCAGCGCGCCCAGGCCTCCGGTTCCGCCGGTGATCAGCACTGCGCCGTCGCCCCAGTGCGGGACGGACTCGGCGCGCGAGGCGCGGGCCAGCCGGGGCACCTGCCAGTCACCGTCCCGTTGCCGCCATTCCGGCTCGCCGGCGGTAGCCAGGGCGGTCCAGGTCGCCGCGTCGACGGAGGCCGGGCCGGCTTCCGTACCGACGAGGACGAAACGTCCGGGATGCTCCGCCTGGGCGGCCCGTACGAGTCCCGCCACGGCCGCGGCGGCGGGTGCCAAGACGTCCGACGCGTCCTCGCCTGTCGTCGCGATGACCAGCGTGCCGCCGTCCCTGACGGGGTCGGCCACCCAGTCCCGCAGAGCGGCGAGCACCTCAGCCGTCAGGGTCCGGACCGTCTCCGCGTCCGCCGTCGCCGGGAGCGGGCAGTCGCACACCACGACCTCGGCTTCCTCGGCGTCGGCGACCTCCGCGAGGCCGACGACCGGGACCGTGCCCGTCGCCTGGGAGTCGGGCAACGGCGTCGCCACCCAGCGCAGCAGATACAACGAGTCGGCAGCCGCCGTGGCCGCGGTCAGCTCGGCTCGGCTCATCGGCCGCAGCGTGAGCGAGTCGACCGCGCCGACCGCCACGCCCTCCGCGTCCAGCAGCGTCAGCCGGCCGCCGCGGAACACCGCCCGTACGGGCTCCGCAGCGCCCGGCACGACCGAGATGCCGCGCCAAGATGCCGCGAGCAGCGGAGTGCCCGCCGCGTCCACAGAGTCACCCGTCGCGACGAGCACCTGGCAGACGCCCTCCAGCAGGCGCGGATCCAGGGTGAAGGCGGGCGAGGCGGCCCGGCCGTCGGCCCGCTCGGGCAGCCCCAACTCGACGTACACATCGCATCCGTCCCGCCAGGCGGCCCGTACGGTACGGAAGGCCGGACCGTGGTGCTGTCCACGGGCAGCCAGCGCGTCGTCCACGGCATCGAGGTCCAGCGATACGGCGCCCGGCGGCAGCCACGCCGTCGGCAGGAGGGCCGGGCCCTCGCCGCTCAGCGTCCCGGAGGCACACCGCACCCACTCGGCCCCGCCCGCGGGCAGAACGTGCACACTGAGACCGCGCCTGCCGGAGTCGTCGGCCGCACCCACACTCACCTGCGCCGGCACGCCCTCGATGCCGGTGAGTACGAGCGGGGTCCCTACGGTGAACTCCTCTACGGCCGCGCAGTCCACCTCCTCGGCGGCCCTCAGCGCGAAGTCGACGAACACCGAGGCGGGCACCACCACCGAGCCGTTGATCTCATGGTCGGCGAGCCAGGACTGGCTGTCCGCCGACAGCCGCCCGGTGAGCACTACGCCACCGCTGTCCGCCACCGTGACCGCCGCGCCGAGCAACGGATGCCCGGTGGGCGACTGGCCCACCTGCCGGGGATCGCCGCCGGTGGGCATGGAGTCCTGCCAGTAGCGGTCGCGTTGGAAGGGGTAGGTGGGGAGGTCGAGGGGGCGGGCGGGGGTGAAGGTGGGCAGGTGCCAGTCGACGGGCACGCCGGTGATGTGGAGGGTGGCCGCCGCGGTGAGCAGTGTGGTGGCGGCGGTGTCCTCGTGGGGCTGCTGGGACTGCTGGGGGCGGTGCATGAGGGGGGCGAAGACCAGCTCCGTGGTTTCGTCGGTCAGGGACTGGCGGGCCAGGGCGGTCAGCACCGCCTGCGGACCCACCTCGACGAAACGCGTCACACCCAGGTCGCGGGCAGCCCGGACACCGTCGGCGAAACGCACCGGCCGGCGAACATGCCCCACCCAGTACGCCGGATCCGTCAACTCCTCCGACACCACCTGACCGGTCACGTTGGAGACGACCGGGACAGCCGGCTCGCGGTAGGTGAGGGAGGCGGCGACCCCGGCGAAGGGCTCCAGCATCGGCTCCATCAACCGGGAGTGGAAAGCGTGCGAGACCGACAGCCTCGTCGCCCGCACCCCCTGCTCCTCGGCGCGCGATGCCACCGTCTCCAGATCCTCCACCGCTGCGGAAACCACCACCGCGGCCGGCGCGTTGACCGCGGCGACGTCCACCGCCAGACCGGCGATCAACTCCTCGGCCTGCTCGGAGCTGGCGGCCAGGGCGAGCATGCCCCCACCCGCGGGCAGGGCCTGCATCAACGCCCCCCGCGCCGCCACCAGACGCGCCGCATCCTCCAACGACAACACCCCAGCCGCATACGCGGCAGAGATTTCCCCGATCGAATGCCCCAGCAGCACATCCGCCAGGACGCCCCAATGACGCAACACCGCCACCAACGCCGCCTGCACCGCGAACAACCCGGCCTGCGTGAACACCGTCGCATCCACCAACGACGCGTCCTGGCCCCAGATCACCTCACGCAGCGGCCGCTCCAAATGCACATCCAACGCCGCACACGCCTGATCGAACGCCTCGGCGAACACCGGATCGGCCGCGTGCAGATCCCGGCCCATGCCGAGCCACTGCGAACCCTGACCCGTGAACAACCACCCTGTCCGACCCGAGCCCACCCGCCCGGTCACCGCACCGGAACCGTCCGACGCAAAGGACGCCAGGGACCCGATCGCCTCCTCACGCGAGGACGCCACCACCACAGCCCGATGCTCAAGTTGAGCCCGGCCATGCACCAACGCCGAAGCCACCTCAGCGACTTCAACGTCCTCCCGCCCCGACCACCAATCCGCAAGCCGTCCCGCCGACTCGGACAAGGCCTCGGGAGTACGTGCCGACAACGCCACCGCCACCGGACCCACCACCGGCTCCGAGGCGACAACCTCCTCCGCCTCCGCAGCCTGCTCCACGATCACATGCGCATTGGTGCCAGAGATCCCGAACGACGACACCGCAGCCCTGCGCGGCCGGTCCCCCACCCCCGGCCACTCCCGCGCCTCGGTCAGCAACTCCACCGCACCCGCCGACCAATCCACCTGCGACGACGGCGCATCCACATGCAACGTCCACGGCATCACCCCATGCCGCATCGCCTCCACCAACTTGATCACACCAGCCACACCCGCAGCCGCCTGCGTGTGCCCCAGATTCGACTTGACAGAGCCCAGATACAGCGGCACCCCATCCCCACGGCCGCGCCCGTACGTGGCCAGCAGCGCCTGAGCCTCGATCGGATCCCCCAGCCGCGTCCCCGTCCCATGCGCCTCGACCAGGTCGACATCCGCCGCCGACAGACCGGCGTTGGCGAGCGCAGCCCGGATCACCCGCTGCTGCGAAGGACCGTTCGGCGCCGTCAGACCATTGGACGCACCGTCCTGATTCACCGCCGAACCCCGCACCACCGTCAACACCGGATGCCCCAGCCGCCGCGCATCCGACAACCGCTCCAGCAACAACAGACCCGCACCCTCACCCCAGCCGGTCCCGTCCGCCGCCTCCGCGAACGCCTTGCACCGGCCGTCCGGCGACAGCCCCCGCTGGCGGCTGAACTCCACGAACGTCTCCGGCGTCGACATCACCGTCACACCACCGGCCAACGCCAACGAACACTCACCCGAACGCAGCGCCTGGACCGCCAGATGCAGGGCAACCAGCGATGACGAGCACGCCGTGTCGATGGTCAGGGCCGGGCCCTCGAAACCGAAGACGTACGACACGCGGCCGGAGACGATGGCTCCGCTGCTGGTTCCCGGTCCGTAATCGTGGTACATGACGCCCGCGAAGACGCCCGTGCGGCTGCCCCTGAGGGCGACCGGGTCGATGCCGGCGCGTTCGAAGGCCTCCCAGGACGTCTCCAGCAGCAGTCGCTGCTGCGGGTCCATGGTCACGGCCTCGGTCGGGCTGATGTTGAAGAAGGCCGCGTCGAAGCGGTCGGCGTCGTGCAGGAAGGCACCGTACCGGGAGTAGGTCTTCCCCTCCACGCCCGGCTCGGGGTCGTACAGGCCGTCGAGGTCCCAGCCCCGGTCGGTGGGGAAGCCGGAGACGGCGTCGCGGCCCTCCGCGACCAGCCGCCAGAGCTGTTCCGGTGTGGTGATGTCACCGGGGTAGCGGCATGCCATGGACACGATGGCGATCGGCTCGTCGTCCTGGACGGTGGTGGTGGGGACGGCCTCCGTAGTCGCCTGGACCCGCCCGCCGATCTCGTCCAGCACGTGCCGTGCCAGGACCTGGGGGGTGGGGTAGTCGAACAGGAGGGTGGCGGGCAGTCGGAGTTCGGTGGCGGCGGACAGCCGGTTGCGCATCTCGATCGTGGTGAGCGAGTCGAAGCCGAGTTCCGAGAAGGGCCGCTCGGGATCGACGGCGGCTGCGTTGTCGTATCCGAGCAGAGTGGCGGCCTGGGTACGGACCAGGTCGAGCACGGCGCCGAGCCGCTCGGCGGGGGCGACCTCGGCGAGCCGGCGGGCGAGCGCACGGGAGTCACCGGCTGCCGCCCGGGCGGTCCGGCGGCCGGTGCCGCCGAAAAGCTCGGCGAGCAACGGCGCTCGCTGTCCGGCGTGCTGCGCCAGCTGGGGCAGCAGCCGGGCGGCGAGAACGGCGCCGCTTGCGCCCGCGACCGCCTGGTCGAGGGCCTCCAGGGCCTCTGCTCGGGTCAGCGCCGGCAGTCCCGCCTGCTCGGTGCGGCGGACCTCGGCCTCGTCGAGCGACGCGCCCATGCCGACCTCGCGCCAAAGCCCGAAGGCGACGGAGGTGGCGGGACGTCCGTCCTGCCGCAGCTGTTCGGCCAGCCCGTCGAGGTAGGCGTTGGCCGCCGCGTAGTTGGCCTGTCCCGCCGCGCCGAGCACACCGGCCACGGATGACACCAGAACGAACGCGGGCAGGTCCCGTTCCCGGGTGAGCTCGGCGAGATGTTCGGCCGCCGTCGCCTTCGGACGGCGGACGCGTTCGTGCCGCTGAGGCGTCAGTTCGGTGAGTACCGCGTCGTCGAGGACGCCCGCCGCGTGCACCACCGCGCCGAGGTCGGGAATGCCCTCCAGGATCTCCGCCAGCCGGGCTCGGTCGGCCACGTCGCCCGCGAGGGCCCGTGCGCGGGCTCCGGCCGCGGTCAGCTCCGCGACCAGTTCGGCCGCGCCCGGCGCGTCGGCACCCGAACGGGACAGCAGGACGATCTCGGTGACGCCGTGGTCGGCGACGAGGTGCCGGGCGATCTCGGCCCCGACCCCGCCCGTGCCGCCGGTGACGAGCACCGCACCCGTGCCCCAGTCCGGCCGCTCGGCGGCCGGCGGTGTCGCGCGCACCAGCCGCGGCACCGACCAGACGCCGTCCCGAAGCCGCCACTCGGGTTCACCGGAAGCCGCGAGGGCGCGCCACGCCGCGTCGTCCACCGCGTCCGCGTCGTCCACGTCGGCCAGCACGAAGCGTCCCGGGTGCTCGGCCTGTGCCGCCCTGACCAGGCCCGCCACGGCGGCTCGCAGCGGTGCGTCCGCCGTGCCGCCGTCGGCCGCCACGACGAGTACGGCATCCTCCCGTCCGTCTTCGGCCAGCCACTGCTGCAGGGCGGTGGTGACGGTGACGACCGGGTCGGTCGTCCCGGTACGGAGTACGACCGGTGAGCCGCTCACGTCCGCGAGGGCGTCCGCCGTGACCACGGCCACGGCCCCCGGAACGGCCTCCGCTCCCTCCGCGGGCCGGAGCAGCGGGGTCGGTCGCCACTCTAGCCGG
The DNA here is from genome assembly GCF_040680215.1 of Streptomyces sp. NPDC052107. NCBI lineage: Bacteria > Bacillati > Actinomycetota > Actinomycetes > Kitasatosporales > Streptomycetaceae > Streptomyces > Streptomyces sp. NPDC052107. Next base: position 1,280 of record NZ_JBFAWG010000005.1, on the reverse strand, counting down.
TGCAGCAGGTCGGCACCGACGAGATCGGCGGTCGCGACCGGGCGTACGACGAGTTCCTCCACCGCACCGACCGGACGGCCGTCCGCGTCCGCGAGGCGCAGGCCCCCGGCGGCGTCCACGGCCACCCGCAGCCGGGACGCGCCCGCCGCCCACAGGGTGACTCCCCGCCAGGAGAACGGAAGGGCGGGCCCGTCCGCCGGCTCGGGGCGGCCGAGGTGCACACCGTGCAGCGCCGCGTCGAGCAGCGCCGGGTGCAGGCCGAACGCACCACCGTCCGCCTCTTCGGGGAGTACGACGTCGACGAACAGCTCGTCGCCGCGCCGCCACACCTGCCGCAGTCCCTGGAACACGGGTCCGTAGTCGTAGCCGTCGGCCGCGAGGGCCGCATAGGCATCTCCCGTGTCCACCGGTTCGGCGCCGGCGGGCGGCCAGACCGCGAAGTCGAAGTCCGGTGGCGTGGTGTCCCCAGCCGACACGAATCCCTGAGCATGACACAGCCAGTCCGCCGCGTCCCGGCGCGAGTGGACGGACAGCTCCCGCCGCCCCTCCTCATCGGCCGCGCCCACGACGACCTGGATCTGGACCCCGCCCCGCTCGGGCAGGACAAGGGGCGCGACCATGTTGACCTCGTCCACACGGTCGCAGCCCACCTCCTCCCCGACCCGCAGTGCGAGCTCCACGAAGGCCGTGCCAGGGAAGAGGACGGTGCCGTTCACCGCATGGTCGGCGAGCCAGGGCTGCGCTTCGAGCGACAGGCGCCCGGTGACGATCATCCCCCCGGTGTCGGCCACCGACACGGCCGCACCCAACAGGGGGTGGATCACCGCGATCAGACCACGACTGACCGCGTCGATCCCACGCTCCGCCGCGGGCAGCCAGTAGCGGTGGCGTTGGAAGGGGTAGGTGGGAAGGCCGAGGTGACGGGTGGGTGTGGGCAGGTGCCAGTCGACCGGGACGCCGGTGGTGTGGAGGGTGGCCGCCGCCGTGAGCAGTGTGACGGGGGCGGTTTCGTCCTGGGGCTTACGGGGGCGGCGCATGAGCGGCGCGAAGACCAGCTCACCGGCCTCCTCGTCGAGGGTCTGGCGGGCCAGGGCGGTCAGCACCGCCTGCGGGCCCACCTCCACAAAACGCGTCACACCCAGCTCACGGGCAGCCCGGACGCCGTCGGTGAAACGCACCGGCTGGCGCACATGCCGTACCCAGTAGGCCGGGTCGGTGAGCTCCTCCGATACGACCTGGCCGGTCACGTTGGAGACGACAGCGGTGTTCGGTTGACGGTA